>DASRFH010000210.1:0-21411 GCA_035651675.1 Chloroflexota bacterium
GCGGCCGGCGCCGGGGCGGCCGCACCCGGCGCGGCCACGCCCGGGTCGGTCGGCGCCAGCGCCGCCGCCGGGAACAGCCCCGCCTCCTTGGCGATGTCCCCCCCGTTGGCCACCGTCGCCTGCCCCGCCTTCGCCCACGGCACGTCCACCTTCCACTCCTGGATCACCGCCCGCTGCAGCCGCACCACCCACGCGTTCCCCTCGTCGGCCACCTGGCTCGTCGGCAGCCCGTACTGCAGCACCGGGTCCTTCGCCCCGAAGTACACCGCCTGCATCGCCGGGTGCCCCGCCAGCACCCCCTGCCGGATCTTCACCACCTGCTCGAACGGCCGGCCCCCGTCGTCGAACGGCGTCGCCTTCGGCGTCTGCCGCGCGCTCAGCAGGAACTCGTCCTTGCCCGCCGCCGCCAGGTCGTCGAACACGTTCACGAACGCCACCGACTTCGTCTCCGGCCGCCACTGGAACACCGCCTTCTGCATCGCCTGCGTCACGAACCCCCCGTGCACGAACCGCTGGCTCACCGGGTACCCCACCACCTCCACCCCGCCCAGCTGCTGGAACGCCGTCCAGAACCCCACCCCGTCCGCGTCCGTCACCGCGTACCCCTTCCCCCCGCCCCCGCCCGTCTGCGTGAAGAAATGGCCCCCCGGCACGTCGAAGTCCGCGGCCGCCTGCTGCGCACCCGCCGGCCCCGGCAGCACCGCCGCGACCAGCGCCACCCCCGCCACCACCCGCCCCACCCGCCTGCCATCCATCCGCCGCACCGCGCTGATCCCCCTTGGCTACGTGAAAGTTGGGTGAACGTTTGAACTGACCAGATCTCCAACGGGCGTTTACCCGCTGATATGCTGGGTCAAGCCTGCATCTTAGCCGCTGCCAGTGGCGCGAGCTAGCATGGCCACCGCCTTGTCTTCGCTCGACCCGCGATGCCCCTCTCCGAAACGCGCCGCACCCTGCCAGGGGCACCGACCGGCCCATGATCCGCCCGACTGAGGCGCCGTTGCTGAGGAGCCCGCCCCACCAGCCGCTCCGCGCCCTGCCGCGCTACACCCGCGCCCGGGCATCGGCGCCGTCGCTGCCGCTGGTCGCCGGGGCGCTCGGGCTCGCCGCGCTCGCCGCCGCCGTCGGGCGCGCGCTGCGGCGGGTCGCGCTCGACGACCCGTACGTCACCTACCGTTACGCCGAGAACCTGCTGAACGGCCTCGGCCCGGTCTACAACCCCGGCGAGCGGGTCCTCAGCACGACCGCGTTCGGCTACGCCCTCGTCCTCGCCGTCGCGCACGCGGTCGTCTCAGCCGTTCCGATGCCCGCGGCGTCGAACGCGATCTCCGCCGTTGGGCTTGGCGCGCTCGCCTTCGCCCTGTACCTGCTGTGCGTGCACCACGGTCGGCCCGCCGCCGGCGTCGGCGCCGGTGTGCTCGTTCTCCTCTCGCCGCTACTCCTCTCCAGCTTCGGCCTCGAAACGTGCCTCTTCCTCGGCGCGGTCGGCTGGGCGGCGCTGCTCTTCGACCTGGACCGACCGGTCGCGGCCGGCCTGGTCGCCGCCGCCGCTACCGTCCTCCGGGCGGACGGCGCGCTGGCCTTCGCCGTGCTCTGGGTCTGCGCCTCGGCCACGCGCCGCGGACCGTTGTGGCGCGCCGCGCTCGCCTACGCGGCGGTCGCCGTGCCGTACGAGCTGTTGCTGGTCGCGCTCTTCGGCTCGCCGGTCCCGACCACGCTGCGCGCCAAGGTCGCCCAGGCGACGATCGGCGGCTGGAGCGACTACCTCGGCGGGCTCTGGCAGCTCGTCGAGAACCGCCTCGCGACGAGCCGCGGCTACGTCACGGCCGCGCCCCTCGGGCTCATCGGGCTGGGCACGGCCGCGATGCTCCGCCTCTGGGCAATGCCGCTCGTCCTGTGGGGCATCCTCCAGGCCCTGACCTACCAGCTTCTCGGCGTCGCCTCGTACACCTGGTACTACGCGCCGCTGATCCCCGGCCTGGCGCTGCTCGTGGCGCTCGGCGCCGAAGAGCTCGCCCGCCTCGTCACGCACCGGCTCCGCGCAACCCCGCTGGCGGCGGCGCTGCTGACCTTTCTGCTGCTCGTGCCGCTCGGCTGGGCGCAGCTCCGGGCCGTCCGCGCGCTGCACGACTCGGTGCCGGAGCCACGCGCGCTCGCCTACGAGCGCAGCGGCCGCTGGCTCTCCGCCAACGCCGCGCCGACCGACCGCGTCGCCGTGATGGAGGTCGGGATCATGGGCTACTACGCGGCGCGTCCGATGGTCGACCTGCTCGGCCTGATCCGGCCGGCGACGATCGACGCCCTCCGCCGCGAGGACTTCTTCTGGACGATCGCGGACTCGCAAGCCGACTGGGTCGTGCTCACCGGCAAGAACCCGCTCTGGTTCCAGTTCGCCCCACCGGACCACTGGTTCTACCAGCTCTACGCGCCGGTCGAGCGGATCGACCAGCCTGGCTTCTGGGGCACGCCGCTAACGATTTACCGGCGTCAGGCGCCCCCGCGCCAGTCGCCGCCGGCGATCGACGAGCCTGGCCCCGGCCGCTTCGGCGACGCGCTGTCGCTCGACCGGGTCGTCGTCGACCGGACGAGCCTCAAGCCGGGCGACTTCCTGACCGTCCAGCTCGTCTGGCGCGCGCTGCGCCCGCCGCCGCGGGACTACGCGGCGTTCGTCCACGTGGTGAACGCCGAACCCAGGGTGGTGGCGCAGCACGACACGCCCGTGGCGACGAGCCGCTGGCCGCTCGGCCAGCCGGTCCCGTACTACCACCCCATGCGGCTGCCCGCGAACCTGCCGGCGGGCACGTACCGTCTCGAAGTCGGGCTCTACCTGCCCGAGGCGCCCCTTCAGCGCCTGCCGCCGCTCGACCACCCCAACGAGCGCGACGTCGCACAGGTCGCGACGATCGCCGTCGCGCCGTAGGGCCGGCGCCATTCCTCGCACAGCGAGGGATTTTGCGGTAGGAAGATCCGGTTAGCTCGTCGGCAGCAGCTCGACGAGGTTACCGCCGCTGTACTCGGCGGCGTAGATCATCCCATCTTCGCCAAGCCCGACCGCGGTGACGGGCTGGTTGAACTCGTAGAGGATCGACTTCCGCCAGGTGTCACCGTCGCGGCGCAGCCCCCAGATCCGGCCGTTGCAGAAATCGCTGAAGACGAAGACGCCGTCTAGCTTGGGGTACTGCGGCGCGTGGGCGACCGCGCCGCCGACGATCGCGCAGCCGTCGACGTGGTGGTACTCGGCCACCGGCGTCACCAGTCCCGTCCGGTCGCACGTCTGCGCCTTGAAGCAGTGCGTCCCTTCCATCACGCTCCAGCCGTAGTTCTCGCCGCCGTGACTGGACGCGGGCTGGAAGTTGACCTCCTCCCACTCCGCCTCGCCGACGTCGCCGAGGAACAGGTCGCCGGTCTGCCGGTCGAACGTGTACGCCCAGGGGTTGCGTAGACCGTACGCCCAGGCCTCCGGCCGGCGGCCAGCCTGGCCGACCCACGGGTTGGTCGGCGGAATGACGTACGTCGCCCCGTCGGGCGGAGGTGACTCGACGTCGAGCCGCAGCATCTTGGCGTAGATCAACGCCGGGTTTTGGCCGCGCTTGTCGGGGTCGTTGTTCGGGCCGCCGTCGCCCAACCCGAGGTAGAGGTAGCCATCCTTCGGCCCGAACTCGAGATGGCCGCCGTTGTGCAGCTCGTTCGGCTTGGGATCGACCAGCAGCACCTGCTGGGTGCCCATGTCGGCAGTACGCCCGTCGGGCTTGACGTGCACGCGCACGAGGAGCTCGTCGCCGGGCTTCCAGCTCGACCCGCCCGGGTCGGCAGTGTTGTACGTCATGTAAAAGTAGGGCTTCTGGGGGTAGCCGGGCGGGAACGCCAGGCCCAGCAGCCCCCGCTCGCCGCCGGCGATCACGTGCGCCTGGATGTCGAGGAACGACTCGGCCTGCACGGTGCGGTCCCTGTTGACGACGCGGACGCGGCCGTTCTGCTCGAGCACGAAGAGACGCCCCGAACCGTCGCCGGCGTTGACGATCCCGACCGGTAGCTGGAACCCAGAGGCGATCTGCTGTGGACGGAGCGCCGGCGTCGGCTTCGGTGGGATCGGCACGCCGGCCGCCGCGGCGGGAACGCCGATCACCCGGACTTCGCGCCAGCCGACCTGGCTCGGCGAGACAGTCGTGCGCACCATCACCCGCGTCAAAACGCGCGGTGGGTCGACGGGGATCGTGAGCGTCTGGCCGTCGGCGGTGTCGACGTGGTCGAGCGTCTTGTACAGATTCAGGAGCCCGTCGGTACCGCCCAGGTAAATCTCGTGCGTGGTCGGGCCGGCGGGGTTCTGCGTGACGACGAGCTCGAGCCGCTCGACGAGCGACGGCTCCTTCAGCGCGACCTGGAACCATTGCGGCGCGTACTGACCGGAGGCCCAGAGCGTGTCCGTGCTCCCGTCGATCGCGTTCTTGGCCGTCTCGGCGTTCCACGGCGCGAAGACGTCGCCCGTCAACGAGAGGTTGCGGGGAGCGGGTGGCGCGGGCGGCGCCGCCGGCGTCGCGCTAGGGCTGGACGGTTTGACGGCGGCGGTCGCGGTGGGCGAGATGGCGGTTGGCATGGCGCGGGGACGCATGCACGCGACCGCGAGAAGGACCAAAGCGAGGACCAGCGCGCGCGGCAAGGCCCCGGATTCTACCGGAGCCGCTCTCCGCTCAGCCTTTAGTGACCACGTTGAGCAGCCGGCCCGGGACGTAGATCACCTTGGCCACGGACCGATCGCCGATCGTGCGAGAAACGCGCTCACTCCGCAGTGCCTGGGTCACGACCGCGTCCTGGTCCGCCCCGGCCGGCACTTCCAGCTTGTCGCGCAGCTTACCGTCGACCTGCACCGCCACCGTGGCGGTAGCGACCGCCGTCAGCGCCGCGTCGTAGGTCGGCCAGCTCTGCTGGTGCACGCTGTACGGCCCACCGATGCGCTCCCACAGCTCCTCGGCCAGGCACGGCATGGCCGGCGCGAGCAGCAGCACCAGCGAGCGGATCGCCTCGGTCCAGGCCGCCGTTCCGCGCGCCGCCTCGCCCCGCTCGACGAGGTCGCCGGCGAAGATCATCAGCTTCGAGATCATCGTGTTGAAGCGGAAGCGCTCCAGGTCGTCGGTGACGCCCTGGATCGTCCGATGGGTCAGCGCGCGCAGCTCGCGCTCGGTTGGCGTTGCGCTGCCTTCCGCCGGCGGCGCACCCAGCCGCACGCCCGACTCGGTCACAAGGGTCCAGACCCGGCGCGCGAAGCGCACCGGCCCGCTGATGCCCTCGTCGCTCCAGTCGGCGCCCTGGTCCCACGGTCCGAGGAACATCAGGTAGGCGCGGAACACGTCGGCGCCGACCGTCGAGACGTAGTCCTCCGGCTCGACGGTGTTGCCCTTCGACTTGGACATTTTGGCGCCGCCGGCGGTAATCATCCCCTGGTTGTAAAGGCGCACGAACGGCTCGTCGAAGCCGAGCAGGCCGATGTCGCGCAGCGCCTTGACGAAGAAGCGCGAGTAGAGCAGGTGCAAGACGGCGTGCTCGGCACCCCCCATGTACTGGTCGACCGGCATCCAGTACCGGACGTCCTCGGGGTCCCAGGCGCGCCGCGCATCCTCGGGGCTGCAGTAGCGCAGGAAGTACCAGGAGGAGTCGACGAACGTGTCCATCGTGTCGGTCTCACGCCGGGCGGGCCCGCTGCAGACGGGACACATCGCGTTCAGGAATCCCTCGTGCCGGAGCAGCGGCGACTCGCCGGTCGGCACGAACTCGGCGTCCTCCGGCAGCAACACCGGAAGCTGGTCCTCGGGGACAGGCTGCTCACCGTGCTGTGGGCAGTAGACGATCGGGATCGGCGCACCCCAGTACCGCTGCCGGCTCACCAGCCAATCGCGCAGTCGGTAGTTAACGGTCGCCTTCGCGAAGCCGCGCTCCTCCCCGTACGCGACGACGCGCTTCTTGCCGTCCTCCGAAGGCGTGCCGTCGAACGGACCGGAGCTGACCATCGTGCCCGGCGCGGTCCACGCCTCGGTCAGCTCCTCGCCGCGCCAGCCAGGCGCGGCAATCACGACTTTGATGTCAAGGCCGTACTTCTTCGCGAACTCGAAGTCGCGCTGGTCGTGCGCCGGCACGCCCATCACCGCGCCGGAGCCGTAGGTCCCCAGGACGTAGTCGGCGATCCAGATGGGGATGCGCTCGCCGCTGTACGGGTTGATGGCGTCGGCGCCGATTGGGACACCGGTCTTCTCCCGCTCGGTCGAGAGGCGCTCGATCTCCGTCGCGCGCCGCGCGCGGTCGACGTACGCCGCCACGTCGGCCCGCCGCTCCGGCGCGGTCAGCTTCTCCACCAACGGGTGCTCGGGCGCCAGGACCATGAACGTGGCGCCGTAGACCGTGTCGGGTCGGGTCGTGAAGACGGGTATCGGCGAGCCGTCCTGCGCCTCGAAGCGGATCTCGGCGCCCTCCGAGCGGCCGATCCAGTTCCGCTGCATCAGCTCGATCTTCTCGGGCCACTGGATCTTCGAAAAGTCGAGCAGCTCGTCGGCGTACTTCGTGATCCGGAAGAACCACTGCTCGAGCTCGCGCCGGACCACCTCGGCCCCGCACCGCTCGCACCGCCCGTCGACCACCTGCTCGTTCGCGAGCACGGTGTTGTCGTTCGGGCACCAGTTGACGCTGGCCTTCGCCTTGTAGGCCAGGCCGTTCTTGTAGAGCTGCAGGAACAGCCACTGCGTCCACTTGTAGTAGCCGGGCTCGGCCGACACGACCTCGCGGCTCCAGTCGAAGCTGGCGCCCATCGAGCGCACCTGCCGCCGCATCGTCTCGATGTTCTGCATCGTCGAGACGTGCGGGTGGATGCCGGCCTTGATGGCGTAGTTCTCAGCCGGCAAGCCGAACGCGTCGAACCCGAACGGGAACATGACGTTGTAGCCGCGCATCCGCATGAAGCGGGCGTGGGCGTCGGCCGGGCAGTAGTTGTACCAGTGGCCGACGTGCGTGTGGGCGGCGGAGGGGTACGGGAACATCACGAGCGCGTACCACTTCGGCTTCGACGGGTCCTCGTGCGCCGCGTACAGGCCGTCGGCCTCCCAGCGCGCCTGCCACTTGCGCTCGATCGCGACCGCGTCGTAGCCGGTTCTGGTGGCGGCGGCGCCTCGGTCGGTCATGACGTGTTCCCTAGCAGGATGCGGTGTGGTTCTCTGACACGCCGCGGGTCGTTCGTGCCCCCTAACAGCGTGCGGTGCGCTTCTGTCGAACGCACCGCGGTTTGAACCTTGGTGGAGCTGAGGGGATTCGAACCCCTGACCCTCACACTGCCAGCGTGATGCTCTCCCAGCTGAGCTACAGCCCCGTGAGGACTGAATATAGCAAACCTCACTGGCGCAGTTCGACCCAATCGACCCCGCCCGGCAGCCCGCGCGCTGTGACCGGCAGGTGCTGGCCGTTCCGCCCGTCGTACAGGCCCACGTCCACCCGCACGACCGCCGTGGCGTTCGGGAGTACGTGTACGTCCGGCACGACGTGTCCGGGCTCCCACGTGTCGGTTGGCAGCAGACCGTCGACCGGCGCGCCGTCGGCCTGCGCGACCTTCTCGCCCCGCGCGTCGATCCCGTGCACCGACACCTGGTAGCCGATCGGCGGCTTGGCGAGCGCCCGCCACACCAGTTGCACCCGGCCGCCGTCGACCGAAGCGTCGACGAGCTCGATCAGGTCGCCGAAGCGCGTGGCGCCCCCCGACGTCGTCCGCGGCCAGAACCCGGGGTCGCCGCGCTCGAAGAGCAGCGCGCCGGCCGCGCTGTCGGCTAGCCGGAAATCCGGCGATGCCAGAAGCCGCCCGAGCGCGCCGTCGTCTAGGCCAAACGCGGCCGGGTGACGGAGCTCGCGGTAATCGAGGACGACGAACTGCGCGTCGCGCAGCTCGGGGAACCGGTACACGCGCTCGCGCCGCGAGAGCCAGCTCAGCAGGTTCCGGCTGGCCGCGACCGGCGCACTCTCCGGCACCTCTCCGACCAGGCGCCGCAGCTCGTCGGTGTGGGCCGTCGCACGGTCCGGCGCAGGGTCGTACATGCGGGAGATCGGCGTCGGCCCGAAAAGGAACGATCCGGCCAGCGATCCGACCAGCAGGAGCGGCGCCGACCGCGGCCCCAGCCGCCGCAACCCGAGAACCGCGCCGAAGAAGAGGAAGGCGAACAGCGGGGCCAGGTAGTGTCGGTCGATGGCGTACTGGTCCGGGCTGTCGGCCAGGAACAGGTAGCCGAACACGGGCAGCGCGCCCACCAGGTGCTGCCAACCGAGCAGCGGTGTCAACAGCAGCGGGCCGAAGAGCTGCGCTAGCGAGCGAAGCCGGTCCGCCGTCGCCAGGTGGGCGAGAACCAGCCCCGGCGAGGTCATCGCCGTCCACGCCATCTCGACCGGCGTCGCGCCCAGGTAAGCGTAGCGCCGCACGTAGTAGTAGCCGCCGCCCGCGTCGGCGGTGTTGAAGTGCGGGAGCAGCACCCCCATCGTCAAGAAACCGACCGCGACGCCGAGCACGGCGGTCAGACCGGCCGCCCGCCAATCGCGCCAGCGGAGGAGCCACACGACCGCGAGCCCGACGACGACGATCGCCGCCTCCTCTTTCACCGTCAACGCCACGATCGCGCAGCCGACGAACGCGGCGCGCCACCGCCGCTCGATTGCGAGCAGCGCCAGCGCGAGCGGCAGGACGACCAACGCGATCTCGTGGAACTGGAAGAGGTTGACGAAATGGAGCGCCGGGTAGGAGAGGTAGGCGGCCGAGACCGTGAGCGCGCCGCTTTGGCCCAGCCGGCAGCGCGCGAAGGCGTAGAGCGGCAGCGCTGGCGCGGCGAGCGCGGCGGTCTGCCCGAGCAGCAACCAGCTCGGCGTGGCGCGCAGCCAGTAGAGCGGAACGAAAAGCGCCACGATCGGGGAGAAGTGGTCGCCGAGCATGTTGTCGGCGTGTTGGATCAGCGTGCTCGCGAAGATCCGGCCGTGGGCGGTGTTCCACACGATCTGGTCGTAGATCGCCAGATCCTCGTCGAAATGGAACATCGCCCAGCGGCGCCGCAGGCTGAGGTAGCCAAGCACGCCGACGTACGCGAGCACGAGCGTGACCACGGGCGCCCACTCGCGGGCGATGCAGCGCAGGCGCGGCGACAACGCGCCCAATCCTAGCCTCCTCGCCCGTCGAGGGGCGGCCGGGGTGGGCACCCACCTCGGCAGGGCGCCGCCCCTTGCCGCCACGGATCGGTGAAGCGGGTGCTCCCCGGCCCACCCTCACCTGTTCCCACCGGGAGAGGGTAAGCGGCCCGCGTTGACACCCTTTCCTGAACGTCCCTAGACTGGCCGGCGATGGCGTCCCGGAGCGTTCCGCGTCCGGGCGGCCTCGTCGGCCCAGGGCTCGCGGCCGCGGTCGGCGCGGTCGCGGCGGCGCCGCTGCTCGTCGTCCCGTTCTTCGCCAGCGACGACGGACTCGTCCACCTGTGGCGCTTGTGGGAATACGCGCGCGCCGCACGGCTGGAGGGCTTCCCGCCGCGGTGGGCGCCGGACGCGGCGTACGGCTTCGGCACGCCGCTGTTCACGTTCTACAACCCATTGTCCTACGCGCTCGGAATCCCGCTGATGGCCCTCGGCCTGGGCGCTGGCGACGCCACGAAGACCGTGTTTGCGCTCAGCGTTCTGCTCTCCGCGCTCGGCGCGTACGCATTGGGGGCGGCGTGGAACCGGCGCGCGCCGCTCGCGGCCGGACTCTGCGCCGCCCTCCTGTACACGCTCATCCCGTACCGGCTCGCGACGGTCTACCAGCGCGGTGCGCTCGCCGAGGCGTTGGGGCTCGGCTTCGCGCCCTGGGTTGTGCTCTTCGCGCTGCGGGCCGGGGAGGCCCGAACCGCGCGGGCGGCGGCGCTGCTCGCCCTCGCCAGCGGCGCGCTGGTCCTCTCGCACACGATCGCGGCGCTGCTGGCGCTGCCGTTCGCAGCCGCCCTCGGCCTGGCGCGCATCCTCGAGCTCGACCCGGCCACTCGCCGTCGCGGGCTCGTCGTCCTCGTGGCCGGGCTCACGGGCGGCGCACTGCTGGGCGCCGTCTACTGGCTGCCGGCGTTCGCCGAGCAGGCGACCGTCCACCTCGAGCGCGCCCGCTGGACCGAGGTCGGCGGCGGCTTCCTCGGCTCGTTCGAGTGGCCGTGGCAGCTCGTCCAGCCATCTCTCGTCCACGACTACGCCCTCGACGCCGCCGCGATGCGGCCAGCACCCGCGCGCTTCCCACGGGTCCCGGCGCTCGGGGCGTTGGCGCTGGCGCTGGGCGCCGCCGCGCTGTTGCGGTCAGCCCACGTGCGCCCCGCGTCGGCGGCGGTCGTCGCGGCGGGTGTCGTGGTACCGCTGGCGCTCGCGTCGCCGCTGGCCCTGCCGCTCTGGCGGCACGTCGCCCTCCTCGCGTCCGTCCAGCTCGGCTGGCGGTTCCTCGCGGTCATCCTGGTCGCCGCTATCCCCATCGCAGCCAGCCTGCCGGACCTACCCGTGCCGCGGTCCCGCGCCATCGCCGTCGGCCTCGCTGGCGCCGTCGCGGTCATCTCACTAGTTCGGCTGCCCATCGCGCCGATTCCCTGGTCGGCGGCGTACGAGCGGCCAGCCGAGCTCGCGTTTTTCGAACGAAAGACCGGAGAGTTCGCACTCGGCGCGCTCCGCGAGTACGTTCCGAGCGCCGGCGACGTGACGCCGGAGCAGCTCGCGCTGGAACCGGCGGCGGATGCCGCCGGCGGCGCGCCGGAGGTCGACGCCGCACTGCTCCGGGCCGCCGGCGCGGCGCGCGGCTACCGTATCGCGACCGCCGCCCCGACAACTGTGACGCTCGACCTGTTCGCCCACCCCTCGCTCGCCGTCCGTCTCGACGGCGCGCCAGCGGCGCCGCGGGCGATTGGCCAGGAGGGACTGCTCGCCGTCGACCTCCCGCCCGGCGAGCACGAGATCGAGGTCGCCCCCGAGTCGACGCCTGTCGAACGGGCCGCCGGGTGGCTCTCCGCGATCGCGCTGGTCGCCGCGCTCGGGGCGCTGACGAAGCTGCGCGCGGCACTCCCCGCCACGGCCGCCACCGGCGTCCTCGCCGGGATCGCACTGGCGTGGGCGGGCGCGGCCGACCCGGCGACGGCCCTCGCCGCCACTCCGGCGATACGGGAGCCGGTCGCCCTGGGATCCGACGCACGCGTCCTGGGCGTGGTGCCAGATACCTCGCTGGTGTCCTCTTTAGGGGTGCTGACACTCGACGTGCACGTCCAGGCCCTGCGGCACTCTCCTTCGAACGAGCCGCTCGACCTGGCGCTGGTCCGGGCGGACGGTTCTCCGGTCGCGGAGGCGATGAGCGGGCCGTCGGGAGGTCTGCGGCCGACCAGCCGGTGGCGTCCGAACGAGCTGCTCGTCCTGCGCCAGGAGCTTCGCCTCCCGGGGGGGCTGGCCGCGGGCGACTACCGCCTCGTCGCGCGGATGGGCCGGGCGAGCGCGGAGCTCGGGACTGTGTCGGTGCCGGCGCCTGGGTCAGTCGCCGCCGCCGCGCTGTCGGCGCCGTTCGCGGAGCACGAGTCGATCTTCGGCGACGAGCTGGTTCTGGACGGCTATACGTACGATAGAGACCCGGCCGCGCGACCGCTGCGGGGCTCCTTCTGGTGGCGCTCGCTCGCGGACGCGGCCCCGCTCGGTTACAACGCGTCGCTGCGCCTGGTCGACAAGCAAGGGAACGTCCTGGCCTCGCAAACCAAGCACATGGGTGGGGCCGGCGACCTACGGCCGCAGGCCGATTTCGCGCTGCTGCCCGACCAACCTGTGCCTCCCGAGAGCTACCGGCTGGAGCTACAGGTCGCCCCCGACGGGCCGATGCGCAGCGGCCCATCACTCCCGGCGCGCACGTTCCTCGGCCCGCCGAACAGCTCGCTTCTGCTCGCCTGGCTGACCGCCCGAGATCCGTGCAATTGCCTGCCGCCGGGCGCTACGGCGTCGGGCGTGAGCTTCGCCGACGGCATCGACCTCGCCGGGTGGGAGGTCGAGCGGCGCGGCGCCGACGTTGCGCTCGCCCTTTACTGGCGAGCGCAGGCACGGCCAACGCGCGACTACACGGCGTTCGTCCACCTCATGGACGGCGACCGGATGGTCGGCCAGTTCGACGACCAGCCGAACGGCGGCGCCCGGCCGACGTCGGGCTGGCAGCCGGGCGAGATCGTGCCCGACCGCTACCATCTCCATTCGTCGACCGGTGGCGCGACCGTAGTCCAGGTCGGGCTCTACCTGCCCGCGAACGGGCAGCGGCTGCCCCTCGATCCACCGGCGGGCGACCAGGCGGTGACGCTGCCGATCCCACCCGAGACCGGCGGCTAACGTGGCGCGCGCGATGATCGAACGCCGCATCTTCGGCGCTGCCTTCGCCCTGATCGTCGTGCTGGCGGTCTACCTGCGGCTGGCCCACCTCGACATGGCGGAGTTCAAGCGGGATGAGGCGCAGGTCGCGCTGATGGCGCTAGACCTCGTCGCGGGACGCCACCTCCCGCTGGTCGGCATCGGCACGAGCGTGCCCGGGCTGGAGAACGGCCCGGTGATGGTCTACCTCACCGCGATCCCGCTGCTCGTCGCGCGCGACGCGGCGCTGGCGTCGGGCTTCATCGCGCTCCTCAACGTCGTGGCACTCATCGTCTCCGCGCGCGTCGCCGAGCGCGTCTTCGGACGGCTCGCCGCGCTGCTCGCGGCGAGCGCGTACGCGGTCGGCTCGTGGGCCGTGATGTTCTCGCGCAAGCTCTGGCCGAACGAGGCGATGCCGGTCTTCTCCGCGCTGCTGGCCCTCGCCCTCTACGAGGCGGTCGTCGCCGGCCGCGCGCGCGGCTTAACCCTGGCCGGGCTCTGGTTGGGGCTCCTGGTCAACCTGCACCCATCCGGCATCGTGTTCGTCCCGGTGGTGGCGGTCGCGGTGCTGCTCCGCCCCACCCTCCTCCGCACGCGCGGGGCGCTCCTCGCCGGTGCGCTCGTCTTACTCGTCTCAGCTCCCTTCCTCACCCACGAGATACGCTTCGGCTTCCCGGCGCTGCGCGCCGTGCAGGGCACGACCGGCTCCGAGGCGCGGGTCGACGGCTCCGCCTTCGAGCTGGCGACGACCCTGGTCGGCCCAACGGCCTACGGGGTCGTCACTGGAGACCTCGTCGACCAGTTCCGTGCCCGTGCCTGGCCCGACGGCGAGCTCGGCTGGCTCACGGGTGCCTTGCTGGTGGTGGGCGTCCTCTCGACCGCGGTGCAGCTCGTCCGCGCGTGGCGGCGCGGCGCGGGGTGGCGTGCGCCCGCGCTCGTGCTCTGCTGGCTGCTGCTCCCGCTAGCCATGGCGTCGCGCCGGACGGTCACGCTCCAGATCTATTACCTGATTTCTCTGATCCCGCTGCTCTTCCCGTTCGTCGGCGCGGCGTTGGCGCTGCCGAGTCGACTTCTGCGCAACGCGTCCAGGCCGCTGCGCAGCGCCGCGGTCGGCCTGCCGGTCGCCGTGCTGCTCTGGGCAAGCGCGGTTCAGATCCAGCACTTCAACCTGTTCTTCGAGCTGATCCGTGATAGTGGAGCGCGGACGCCGTACGGCGCACCGCTCATCGCCGAGCGCACCGCCGCCGACCGCGCGCTGAGCTATGCCGGCGGCCGACCGATCGCGCTGGTGAGCCAGCCCAGGCCCGGCGAGCCGGCCGACGACATGCCGCCCGTCTGGCGCTTCCTCATCCCCGAGACGACCGAGCTGCGGTTCGACGACGGCGGCGGCGCGATCCGGCTGACGCCCGGCGGCTCGCTCTACGCGGTCGCGCCGGCGTCGGACCCTCTCGTGAACGACCTGCTCGGCTCCCGCGGTGGATCGGCCGGCAAGGGCGTGCCGGTGCCGGGTCTGGACCGCGGGTTCGAGTTCTGGCGCGCGGGCGCTCGCGCGCCGAGCGCATCCGAGACGCCGATCGGACGCCTTGGCGGCAGCCTCCGCCTGGACGAGGCGTCGTTCAACGAGCTCACGCCGCGCGCTGACCCGATCCAGGTCGTCACGGACTGGCGGCTCGACGGCCCGCCGCCGGGCGAAGAGCTCGCCTTCTTCGTGCAGCTCCAAAACGACCGCGGCGAACAGATCGCCGGCCGGGACCGCTCGGGCGTCGAGGCGTGGCGGCTCGAGCCGGGCGACGAGCTGCTGACCTGGGCGACGATCACGCCGCCGCCGAGCCTCCCACCCGGGCGCTACTGGCTGGCGCTCGGCGCCCGCCGGACGCGGAGCGGCGGGCGCCTGCCGGCCTCGGACCCGGACAACCGGCCGGCCGGCGACCAGCTCAGGCTGGGGCCGCTCAAGATTCCGGTGCCGAGCACAGCCGACGCTCCGTCAAGCCGGCCCCCGATCGCGCGTTTCGGTCCGGCGATCGACCTGTCGGCGGCCCAGATCCCCGCGGCCGCCGCCGCGGGCGGCCAGCTAGCCGTCGACCTCACGTGGATGGCACGCGCTCGCCCGAACGCCGACTACACCGTCTTCGTCCACCTCGTCGACCCGACGGGCAAGATTGCCGCGCAGGACGACCGACAGCCCGTGGACCGCGGTTACCCAACCGGCATCTGGGACGCCGGCGAGCGGGTGATAGACCGCCACCCGCTCACGGCCCCGGCGCCTGGCCTCTACACCGTGCGCGTCGGCCTGTACGACGCCAACACGCTGAAGCGCCTACCACGCATGGACGCGGCCCTCGATTACGTCGACGTGGGAACGATCGAGGTGCACTAACGCAGTCGCCCCTGGGAGAAGCGACGGCTACGGGCGCGCGGTCTTCAGGTAGGTGCGCAGCGCCCCGGCAAGGAAGCCGCCGACGTTGCCGGCGATGTAGGTGACACCCTTGTCGATCAACTGCTTGGCGTGCTCACCGTCGCGGCAGATCGTGCCCACCGCCTTGCCGCCCGCGCGGATCTCATCGATGCAGCGGTCGATCACCTGCTGGACCGCCGGCTCGTTCGGCCGGCCGGGGAAACCCATCGACTGCGACAGGTCGGTCGGCCCGATGAAGACAACGTCCACGGCGTCCAGCTTCAGCACCTGCGGCAGCGCCTCGACGGCCTGGAGCGTCTCGACGTGGGTGACGAGCATCGTCTGCGCATTCGCCTCGACCACGTAATCAGCCAGCGGCGGCCCCACGCCGTACGAGGCTGCGCGCACTCCGGCGAGCCCGCGTCGCCCCTCCGGGTAGTACTTGACCGAGGCGACAGCCAGCTCGGCGTCCTGGACCGAGTTGATCATCGGCATCTGGACGCCGGCCGCCCCGGCATCCAGGTACTGAAGGATCACCTGCGGCAGGTTCTGCGCGACGCGTACGATCGCCGTCAGGTCGACCGCGTTCGCCGCCCGGATCAGCCCCTCGGCCTCCCACGGTCCGAAGGGTCCGTGCTCGGCGTCGATGATGACGAAATCGAGGCCGCAGATTCCGATGATCTCGACGACCTGGGGTGACGGGAAGTTGAGGAACGTCCCAAGGCATGGCTCGCCGGCTTTCAGCCTGGCCTTGAGCTTGTTGGTTCGTAGCACGGCCGAAGCATACAGGCTCCAGCCGGTACGCTACGCGACCGGGCGGTCCCGGCGGCAGACGGAGCGCAGCTCTTCGAACAGCGCCGCGCAGAGCTCGTCGGTCGGGTTCACGCCAGCCTGGCGGATCAAGTCCAGGTAGTCCGAGAAGCGCAGCAGCGCCAGCGCGGCCGCGCGCGGTGTCACGTCCCGCAGCGTCTCCCGCACGACCTCGTCGACGTCGAAGTCGCGGGTGGCTCTAGCGCTCCGGCTCGCGTGCGGCATTGTTCTCGACTCCTTTCGCGGTTCCCCGGCGGTCCTTCGCCGCGGCGTTACGTCCAGATATTCGGCACTAGCGGGCGCCGCCGTAGGGTCGGCCGACGGCTGAGTAGAATCGTACCTATGCCTGAGCTTCCGACCGTTGGCTTCATCGGCTTGGGCCAGATGGGGCTGCCGATGGCCCGCAACCTCCTCAAGGCAGGCTTCCCGCTCGTCGTCCACAACCGCTCGCGCGGCAAGGTCGACCAGATCGCGGCCGAGGGCGCGCAGGCCGCGAGCGGTCCGGCGGACCTCGCGGCACGCTGCGACGTCGTCCTTAGCTGCCTGCCGCTCCCGTCCGACGTCCTCCAGGTCTACCTCGGCGATGGCGGCGTCGTCGCGGCGGCCCGTCGAGGTCACGTGCTGTGCGACATGAGCACGATCGACGCCGAGACGCACCGCCGGATCGCGGCGGCGGCAGCCGAGCGCGGCGCGAGCTACCTCGACGCGCCGGTCTCCGGCGGAACGTCCGGCGCGCACGACGCGACGCTGTCGATCATGGTCGGCGGCGACGCGTCGGCGTTCGAGCGTGCGAAGCCGGTGTTCGAGGCGATGGGCAAGAGCATCTACCACGTCGGGCCGGTCGGCACGGGCGCGACGGTCAAGCTCGTTAACCAGATGATGGGCGCGATCTGCCACCTCGGCGTCGTGGAAGGCATGGTGCTCGGAACCAAAGCCGGGATCGACCCGGCGCTGCTTTTCGAGATCATCTCGAATTCATCCGGCGGGAGTCGGGCGCTGGGCGGCGCCGCGCCGAACGTCCTGAGGCGCAACTTCGAACCTGGCTTCACGCTCGACCTTATGCAGAAGGACGTCTCGCTCGCCGTCGACATGGCGCGCCGCCTAGGTGTGCGTGCTCTCGCCGGCGCGCTCGCCGAGCAGGTGATCGCCGAGGCGCGCGCGGCTGGCCTCGGCGCCAAGTCGAACAATGCGCTGATCGTCCCGCTCGAGCGGAACGCCGGCGTCGAAGTCCGCGGCACGTGACCCGCGCCGGCCTCGTCGAGCGGATAGCGGCGCGGCTGACCGCGGCCCGTCAGACGCTCGCGACCGTCGAGTGCTCGCTGGCCGGCGCGCTGGGCGACGCGCTCACCGACGTGCCAGGCGCGTCGGCGTGGTACCTGGGCGGCGTCGCGCCGTACTCGACGAAGGCGAAGGAGCTATTCCTCGGCCTCGGCCCCGACGCGTTCGCCGGCCACGGCGCCGTCTCGCCGGCGGCGGCCATCGCGCTCGCCGAGGCGATTCGGTCCAGGCTGGGCGCCGACTGGGCGCTGGCCGAGACCGGACTGCTCGGTCCCCGCGGTGCGCACCGCTCCGCCAAGGAGCCCGGCACGGCGTACCTGGCGTTGATCGGACCCGACGGGCGGGTCCGCGAGCGCGCCGTGAGCACCCGTCTGGACGACCGCCGCGCCAACAAAGACGCCTTCCTGGACGCGGCGGTCGAGCTGCTCTACGCGACCATTTCCACGGATTTCGAAGCGCTCGTGGTATAGTCGCCGGCGAAGTCCCGCCGGAGTCGTCGCCTGGTCCAGATCCGGCCCTTCGGGGCGCTGCGCTACGCCGCGGTCGACGACCTCGGCCCGGTCCTGTCGCCGCCGTACGACGTCGTTACGCCCGCCCAGCAGGCCGAGCTGCACGCGCAGGACCCGCACAACGCGCTCCGGCTCGAGCTCGCCGAGGGCGCTCCCGACGACCCGCTGACCGTCCGCTACGGGCGCGTTGCCGAGACGCTGAGACAGTGGCGCCGCCGGAACGTCCTGGGTCACGACACCCGCCCGGCGTTCTACCCATACGAAGAGCGGTTCCCGACGCCGCAGGGCGACCAGGCCCGCCGCGGCTTCTTCGCGGCGGTGCGGGTGCACCCGTGGTCCGATCTCGTCGTGCTGCCGCACGAGCGGACGCGGCCGAAGCCGAAGGCCGACCGCCTGGAGCTGCTGCGCGCGACGCGCACGCAGATCAGCCCGATCTTCTGCTTGTTCGAGGACGACGGCGGCGAGGTGCGCCAGATCCTGGACGAGATCACGCGCGACGTCCCCCTCGTCTGCGGTACAACCACCGCGGCCGCCTGCCGAGACATCGCGCGCGACCACACCCTCTGGTGGGCCGCCAATCGCCCCGCGCAGCAGCTCGTCGACCTGTTCGTCAACCGTCGGCTGTACGTCGCCGACGGCCACCACCGCTACGAGACGGCGCTGGAGTACCGTGAGGAGCGGCGAGCGGCCGCCGACCGCTGGGACCCGTCCGCACCGTACGAGTACGTGATGGCGCTGCTGGTCCCGGCCGACGACCCGGGCCTGGTCGTGCTGCCGACGCACAGGTTGATCCACACGCCGCGCCCGCTCGACCGGGAGGCGCTCGTCGAGGGCTGGCGCCGGACGTTCGTGGTCGACACCTGGCCGCTGCCGGAACGCGAGCCGGGCCAGGCACTCGCCGACGAGCTCCGCCGACGCGGCGCGTACCACCACGTGTTCGCGGCGCTGGGCGTCGAGCCAGGCGTCGCGCACATGCTCTCCCTCCGCGGCGCGCCGCGCGAATGGCACGCGCCGGCGAGCTGGCGCACGCTCGACGTCGGTCTGCTCCAGGCGCTGATCGTCGAGCCATTGGAACGCTACCCGGGCACCGAGGTCGAGTTCACCCGCGACCCGGAGGAGTGCGTCCACCACGCGGCCCGCGACCGCCGCAACCTCTCCCTGCTGCTCAACGCGACTACTGTCGACCAGATCCTGGCCGTCGCGCGCGCCGGCGACCGCATGCCCGAGAAGTCGACCTACTTCATGCCGAAGGTCGCGACCGGCATGGTCATGTACCCGCTGGACTAACGCGGATCGGCGTCGGCAGCCGGATCGCGTCGCCCAGCCGCTGGCCGGTGTCTGGCAGGTAGAGCCCTACGTCCAGCCAGTGCTGGATGGGCGGTGCATTTGGGTCGAGACGCAGCTCGTGCTCGTCGCCGACGACCTCGCCGGGCGCCCAGAGCGTCGTCGGGTAGCCCCCGCCGACCGGCGGGCCGTCGTGCTGGCCGCGCAGCGTGCCGTCCTCCCCGACGAGGTGGGTGAACACGGTGTAGTCGCGCGGCAACGAGCGCAAGGCCCGCCACCAGAGCCTGATCGTCAGCGTCTCCCCAGGCGAGAGCTCGCCACCGCGCGGCAGGTCGTAGCCCAACAGCTCGACGGCGTCGCCGAGGCGCGCCCCAACCGCGCGCGTCATCCGCGGCACGTCGAACCGCCGCGGACCGACTCGGACGGCGCCGAGGTCCACGAGGTCGCCGCCGCCCGGCAGGAGGAGCGACCGGCCGGTCGTCGGCGCGTAGAGGTGGAGGCGCAGGCGGTAGCCGCCAGGCGCCAGCCCGCCCGGCAGCGGCAGATCGTACCGGTCGGTGAGGTACTCGCCAGGCTGCCAGTGCGTCGTGTCGTAGAACTCGCTTAGCGCGACCCGGTCGGTCTGCGCGCGCACCACGCCGCCCGAATCGGCGAGCGTGAGGGCGGCGTGGTAGCTGTCCGCCAGCGAGCGTAGGGCGCGCCAGACGACCTCGACGCGGAGCACGCCTCGTTCGCCGCCGTCGCGCTCGCCGCCGACGCCCACCAGCTCGACGGCGCCGCCGAGAACGGCCCCGATGGGCCGCTCCACGGCCGGCGGCTCGCGGTTCGGGCGAGGCTCGGTCGAGTAGAGCCGCAGGTGGACGTCCGGATGGGGAAAGTCCGCGAGCGGCGTCAGGCGCTGGTCGAGCCATGTCTCGACCAGGTTGTTCGGGTCGGCGATCTGGCCGTGAACGAGGAGGAGCCACAGCCGCTGGTGCTGGGTGGCCGCGGCGCCGAGCGCCGCGTCGAGGTCGGGCGCGCGCGGATCGACGGTGAGAACCGAATCGTCGCCGCGGTAGTAGTAGCGGAACGGCTCCTGGCGGAAGAGCGGCTCGGACACCCAGAGGACGGCGTCGCCTGGCCAGGCGCGTGCTTCGACCAGGCGCGCCGCGCCGCGCCAGTCCTCCTTGGCGCGGTACAGGAGCTGCTCGCGCAGCGCCCAGCCCTGCGCGCCGAGCAAACCGATCCCGAGCAGGACCGCCAGCACGCGTCGCGGACCTGGCCCGGCCAGCGAAAGCACTCCGCGCGCGACTAACACCAGGTACGCCGGCGCGCCGGCGAGGTAATACATCCGCCCCGTCGCCCGGAGCTCGACGCCGGCGTACACGCTGAGCGCGTACGCGGCTAACGGCGCGAGGAGACACCAGCCGAGCAGCACGGCGCCGACCCAGCGCTGTCCCGGTCCCGCGGCCGTGCCGAGCACGGCGAGCACCACGAACAGCGCGACGAGCCAGCCCGGCTGGGGGAAGCTGTCGCCGAGCGGATAGGCCGCGGCCAGGCCGGCCAACACCCGCGGCAGCGAGCTGTCCGGCTGGTAGCCGCTCGCGCCACGGCCTGCCTGCTGCGCGACCGCCGGCAGCCAGGGTGCGAACGCGAGGATGGCGGCGGCCATCGCCAGCACCGCCCTGAAGTTGCGACGAGCGGGAGGGCAAGGGACCTCGGCCTGGGCAGGGGCGGTCGACGTTCCTGGTCCAACCGTCGAGCACGGTTCCTCGCCGCGTTCGGCACGACCGAGCAGGGCGAGCACGAGGAGCTCCCCTGGCAGGACGAACGCGGCGTAATAATGGCTGTACAGCGCGCCCGCCGTGGCGAGCACGTACCCGCTCGCCACCGCCGGTCCGCCGCCGCGGACGAGCCGCAGCCACAGCCAGAACGAAGCCGTCGCGAACGCGGCGAGCAGCGCGTACATCCGCGCTTCCTGGCTGTACCAGACGAGGAACGGGCTCGCCGCGACCAGCGCGGCCGCGGCGAACCCGAGCCGCGCGCCGCCCAGGTCGCGCCCCAGGCGGTGGACGATCGCGACGGTCAGCGTGCCGGCCAGCGCCGAGGGCAGCCGCAGCGCGTACTCGCTCGTGCCGGCAAGGTGCATCACGGCCCACACGAGCACGTAGTGCAGCGGCGGGTGGCGGTCCTCGCCGGCGAGCAGCACGAACATCCCGCGCACGCCGCGCCGCGCCACGTCGTAGGTGTAGCCCTCGTCGAGCCAGAGGCTCTGTGCGCCGAGGTGGTACGTCCGCACGGCCCAGGCGCCGAGCACGAGCGCGCCGATCGCGGCCACGCCAAGCGCGCGCCGCGCCTGGTGATCCCGGCCTACGACAGCACCCCGAACCCCGCCGGGCGCCGGCCCGCCGCGAGCCGCGCGAGCCGGAAGAGCGGCGCCTCCGGGCAGCCGTCGAGCCCGTTCAAGAGGAGATCTGCCACCACGCGCCCGATCGCCGGCGCCAGCTTGAAGCCATGCCCGCTCGTCCCGCACAGGATCCAGAGCCCGGCCGCGCCGGGCACTTCGTCGATCAGGTGCAGCCAGTCGGGCGAGACGTCGTACAGCCCGACCCAGCCACCCCGCTCCGCCGCGCCGCGCATCGCCGGGTACGCGCGGCCGATCCGATCGCCGAACGTCCGGAATTCGTCGCCGTGTACCGTCCGGTCGTAGTCGTCCGGGTCGGCGACCGGCTGGTTCTCCGCCTCGTCGACCGAGCCGGTCAGACTCAGCAGGCCGTCCGG
>DASRFH010000211.1:0-9247 GCA_035651675.1 Chloroflexota bacterium
TGTTCAGCTGCACGCGGTAGACGCCGCTGCGCGCGGTGATGTAGAGCGTTTGCCAGTTGGCGTCGTTCCAGGCGCAGTTGGCCGGTACCTCCGGCGGCTCGATGCGGCTGAGCGGCTCACCGCTCGGCGCGACCACTTACATGCTGCTTGGGCCAGTGCAGTAGATGTTGCTCTCGACGTCGATTTTTATTCCGTTCGGCACGCCTGGCTTGTCCTGCTTCATCTCGCAGAACACCCGGCCGTTCGCGAGCGTCCCGTCCGCGCGGACGTCGAAGGCGCGGATGTGGAACCGGCGCGTGTCGTCCACGTACAGCGTCTTGCCGTCGGGCGCGAACGCGAGGCCGTTCGGGAAGACGAAATCGTCGGCGACGACGCCGAGCGCGCCGTCGGGCGTGACGCGGAAGACGCCCGCCCAGTCGAGCTCGCGCGTCCGGTTGCGCGCCCGCTCGGCCTCCGGGCCGACCGACGCCGGGTAGGCGAAGTTGACGCCCCAGAACGGGTCCGAGAAGTACGCCGAGCCGTCGGCCGCGACGACGACGTCGTTCGGGCTGTTGACGTGCTTGCCCTGGTAGGTCTCGGCGAGGACGGTGATCGACCCATCCGGCTCGGCGCGGGTGAGCCGCCGGCTGCCCCCCTCGCAGGCGATCAGGCGGCGCTGGGCATCGAACGTGAGGCCGTTGGCGAGGTTGCTGGGGAACCGGTGGGTGGTGACCTCGGGGCCGGCCCCCGTCGGACGCCAGCGGACGATGCGGCTGTTCGGGATGTCGCTGAAGAGCAGCGAGTCGCCGTCCCAGAGCGGGCCCTCGGTGAAGTAGAAGCCCGAGGCGACGCGCTCGATCGTCGCGTCACCCGGCACGAGCCGGTCGAAGCCGGCCGCCCATCGCTCGAACATGCTCCCCCTCCGCGGGCCAGGATCCTACCAGAGCCACCGGCAGGGGTGGGCGGGTCCTCCGACGTCAGACCCGCCGCGGCCGGGAGGACACCGGGGCGCCCTTCCGTGCAAACCGGCTCGGAACGGTCTAGGCTAGGGGAGCGTGCGAAGGGGGGCCGCCGTGCCGGACGCGAACAGGGAGTACGACGAGCGCGATCCGGTTGCGAAGCTCCCCCCGGCGCTGGTCCGGGCGCTCCTGGCGCACCTGCCGCCGGGCCAGCGGCGCGCCATCGCCGCCGACCCGGCCGCATTCCGCACCGCGCTGGCCGTCGCCCGTGCACGCCTGCGCGCCAGGCTGGTCGCCGAGGAGTGGCGCGACGATTGACCCTGGCAGCGTGCCGTGGGCTTCGTCGACGCCCGCCGCGGGTGGACGAGACCTACGGCAAAGGCGCCGGGGTCGGCACCGCGGCGAAGCCGCTCGGCGTCGGGAAGCCGGCCTTGCGCCAGCGGGCAAACTCGCCGACGAAGCTGGTTGAGCTGACGCCGAAGCTCTTGCGGAGGGCGCTGCGCCAGTCGCGCTCGGCCCCCACCTGGACCCAGAAGTCGTCGAGCGCGGCCTGGCCACCGTGCTGGCTGGCCAGCAGCTCGACCGCCAGGAAGCCGAGCGAGTACGGGTCCTCGTCGTAGGCGTCGGTGCCGTCGTCGCTCGGCTGGCTGTCGAAGTCGTCCAGCGAGACGTCGCTCTCCTTGACGTTGCCGACGTAGACGGCGCGGGCCTTCTCGTAGTCGTCGAGGCCGTTGGCGGCGGCGACGCGGACCGACACCCACTCGGCCGTGCCCTCGACGATCCAGAGCGGCACGAACGGGTCGTCGTCCTCGGTCGCGCGCGGGTCGCCGCGCCGCATCAGCTCTTCCTGCACGAGGTGGTAATACTCGTGCACCATCGTCTCCTCGACCTCGCTCGGCGAGCTCTCGCGGTAGGCGTCGCCGGAGGTGTACACCTCGACGCGGTGGTCGCCCGCGTCGGCGACGTAGTCGTACTCGTACGGGCCCCGGCTCCCGGCGTCGGGCGGGCGCACGCGGTCGCCGGCGCGGACGACGAACGGCGCCACGTCGGGCAGGTAGCGCTGCGCGATCGTGAAGCCGATCCGGATCTCGTCCCGGTCGGCCTGCGGCAGGTCGCCGCCGAACCGGTAAGAGGCGCGGTCCGGGTGTTCCGCCGCCGCCGGCAGCGCGATGACGAGCGCGAGCAGGAGCGCCGCGATGAGCGCGTGGATCCGCCGGTGCATCACCCGGCCATCATAGGCAGGGAGCGCTGTGCCGGGCCGAGCTCAGGGCTCCAGGACGACGTCGCCCAGCGCCCGGCGGACCGAGCGGACCACGCGCGCCAGCAGGTCCGCGGGTACCCGCGGGCCGAGCGGTCCGTCGGCGAAGAAGTCGTGGTCGATCGTCGTGAGCTCCTCGCAGAAGAGCACGCTGGCGTGGGGGAGCCCGCCGACGCCAGCGTCGATCGGGACGCGGGTCGGGCCGAGCGGGCCGCCCGAGAAGATGGGCACGACGATCGCGTCGTCGGCATGGCGGTTGCGGGCGTCCGCCGAGACGACCAACACCGGCCGAGGCTGGTGCGGGTCGTCGGGTTGGCCGGGTGTGTGCGCGTACCAGATCTCGCCGCGCCGTGGCGGTGGATCGAGCACGCCGCCTAGCGGGGCGACAGCCGACGGGCCGCGGCCGCTCGCCGGATGGCACGCCAGTCGTCCATCTCCCCCCGCGCCGCGTCGTCCAACGGGGCGCGGTGCTGCGCCGCGATCGCCTCCTCTTGCTGCTCGGCGAACCAGCGCCAGAGCGCGATGTCGACCACCTTGCTGCGGTCCTGGCCGACGTGCTCGGCCACGTACGCGTCCACGGCCTTGAGCAGTGCTGGGTCGACCGTAACGCTGATCTTCGCTCGCGTGCGTTCAAGCGCGGGCGCAGCCATTGTGCCCCTCCTTGTCCTACCGACTATAGCATCGGTCGTCGCCAGCATGTCAGCGGCCGACGCGGCCGACGAGAAGGAGGGCGAGGATGACCGCCGCGACGACGATGGCCTGGCTCGTGCCAGCGAAGCGGGGGCGGAGCGATAGACCGGCTGTCGGCTCGGCGAAGGCGGGCGGCTCGGCGGCGTCGGTCGCCCATCGCCGCCGAGCCGACGGCGGGGCGCCCGGCGGATCAGCCGACCGGGCGCCCCGCGCGACTACAGACCAGACGCCGAGAGCGTGTAAGAGATGCTCGCGTTCTGGTCGGGTGCGTAGTTGTAGACCTGGACGGTGTAGGTGCCGGGCTCGGTTGAGGTGAAGGTGGCGGAGGCGCTCGGGTTGAGGCCCTTCAACGCGCCCGCCGAGGCGTACTGGTGGCCGGTCGGGCCGTACACCTTGAAACCGGCGAACTGCAAGATCGCCGGGTCCTGCGGCGAGACGTTCAGGTTGACGGTCACCTTCCGCTGGTCGCCCGGGTAGGTGAACTTGTAGTAGACGAAGTGCCCGCCGTGGCCGCCGGGCACCGTGCCGGTCGGCGTCCCGGTGAGCGGCGCCGCGCCGCTCGGCGTGGTGATGTCGCCCGTCGGGCCGGCGGTCGGCGTCGTGACGGGCTGCGGCGCCGGCAGCGTGGTCGGCGCCGACGTGGCGGCCGGTGCCGGCGCGGGCGCCGCGGTCGACGGAACGGCGGGAACGGCCGGTCCCACCGCCACGGCGGTCGGCGTCGGCTGCGGCGGGAGGTTCGGCGACGAGAGCGCGTAGGTCACGACCGCGTTCGGGTCGGGTGCGTAGTTGTAGACCTGGACGGTGTAGATGCCTGCCTCGATCGTCTGGAGCAGGCCGGTCGCGTTCGGCGTGGGCGGTGTCGTGTTGGTGACCTTCACCGCTGGGGCCGTCAGGTAGAGTCGGCCGGTCGGGCCGTAGACCTTGAACCCGGCGTACTGGAGGATCACCGGGTCGTTCGGCGTGGTGGTCAGGTTCAGCCGGATCGACTGGTTGGCGTCGGCCTGGAAGTTCCAGTAGTTGAAGTGGCCGCCCTTGCCCCCGGGGACCGAGCCGCTGTTGCCGGCGTTGGCCCCGACGAGCTGGGTGGCGCCAGCTGGGGTCGAGTTGTCCGCCGCCGGCGTTGGCTGGGCGGTCGGCTGCACGGCGGGCAGCGTCGGGGCTGGCGCGGCCGGCGCGGTCGGGACCGCCGGCGCGGCTGGCGCGGTCGGGGTCGCCTGGGCCGCCTGCCGCGGCAAGTTCGGCGAGCTGAGCGTGTAGGTCACCGTCGCGCCCTGGTCGGGTGCGAAGCTGTAGACCTGGACGACGTACTGACCGGCCTCCTGGCTGAAGAGCGTGGCGGTGGCGCTCGGGCTCACCCCCTTCTGGGCGGAGGCCGAGGCGTAGACGCGCCCCGGCGTCGGGCCGTAGACCTTGAAGCCGACGTACTGCAAGACCGCCTGGTCGTTCGGGCTGGCCTGGAGGTTGAGCACGATGCTCTGGTTGCCCGCGTAGGTGAACGAGTAGTAGGCGAAGTGCCCGCTCCCTCCGCCGGCGAGCTGGCCGTTGGCGGTGCCGGTAAACGGGGCGGCGGTCTGCGGCGTGGAGTTGTCGACCTGCGCGCTGGCGGCGCCGGGCTCCAGCGCCAGCGCCGCGCCGGTGGCGACCAGCACGCCCGCCGCGACGAGCGCGACGGCGGCCAGCCGGCGGGCCGCCAGCCGGAACGAGGGTCTGGTGCGCTGTGGCTGCATAGCGGTACTCCTGGGTGCTTGGTTGGCCCTCCGTCTGGGTACATTGTGCCCCAGGTCGGCGCCGACCGCACCGGGAAGGTACACTGCGCCCGTGCGCGCGGCGCTGATCTCCGACGTCCACGGCAACCCGATCGCGCTCGAGGCCGTCCTCACCGACGTCGCGGCGCAGGGCGGCGTCGACGAGCACTGGCTGCTCGGCGACTTCGCGGCGATCGGGCACGCGCCGGTCGCGGCGCTCGAGCGTGCCGCCAGGCTGCCGAACGCGCGCTTCCTGCGCGGCAACACCGATCGCTACCTCGCGACGGGCGCGCTGCCGCCGCCCACGCCCGACCAGGTGCGCGCGGACCCGGCGCTGCTAGGGCGCGCGCTGGAGGTGGCGAAGACCTTCGCCTGGACGCAGGGCGCGCTGGCCGCGACCGGCTGGCTCGGCTGGCTCGACGCGCTGCCGGTCGAGCACCGCCTGACGCTGCCGGACGGCACGCGCGTGCTGCTCGTCCACGCCGCGCCCGGCACCGACGACGGCCGCGGCGTCCGGCCGGACGCCGGCGACGAGGAGCTCGCCGGGCTGGTCGCCGGCCAGGCCGTCGACCTGGTGTGCGTCGGCCACACCCACTGGCCTGTCGACCGGACGGTGGACGGCGTGCGGGTCGTGAACCTGGGCGCGACGAGCAACTCGTACCTGCCGGGCGGCGACGCCAGCTACGCCATGCTCGATGCCGATGGGCGCGGGTATCGGCTGTGGCACCGCCGCGTGCCGTACGACCACGGCGCGGTGCTGGCCGCGCTCGACCAGGTGCGCCACCCCGCGGCCGCGTTCATCGCGCGGTTCCAGCGGGGCGAGGTCAAGCCACCCTGGGTGGCGTGAGGGGCACCAGGTGAGCGGCTACTTCGGCCCCGAGCTCTTCGCGTTCCTCGGCGAGCTCGCCGCGCACAACGACCGGACCTGGTTCGCGGCGAACAAGGCGCGCTACCGCGAGCACGTCGAGGCGCCGATGAAGCGGTTCGTCGAGGACGCCGGCATCCGGCTCGGCGAGCTGAGCCCGTGCTACGCCCAGGGCTCGATGTTCCGCATCCACCGCGACACGCGCTTCTCGAAGGACAAGACGCCGTACAAGACGAACGTCGCGGCCTCGTTCCACCACGAGGCGGGCCGCCGCCGGGACCACGGCGTGCCCGGCTTCTACGTCCACCTCGCGCCCGGCCACTGCATCGGCGGGGGCGGGCTGTACCACGCCGCCCCGGAGGTGGTGTCGCGCGTCCGCGAGCGCATCGTCGCCCGGCCGTCGGAGTGGGAAGCGGTGCTCGAAAGCGGCGTCCAGGTCGCCGGCGAAGCGCTCAAACGCCCGCCGGCCGGCTACGACCCGGGCCACCGGTTCGTCGAGGACCTGAAGCGGAAGGATTTCATCGCCACGCGCTCGTTCGCCGAGGCGGAGGTGTGCGCCGACGACTTCCTCGACCGCTACGTCGAGGCGTGCCGAGGGATCGCGCCGCTCGTCGCGTTTCTGACCAGGGCGCTCGACCTGACCTGGTAGGAGGCTACCCGACAGCGCCGGCGATCTGGCCGCCGGACCCGCCGGCGTCGCCCTCGGCCCACCGCTCGGCCAACCCCCCGCCCCCCACCAGCCTGGTGGGGTCGCCCGCCTCGGCGCCGCCGACCTCCTGGTCCTCCGGGAAGGCCGCGGTCGGCTCGAGTCGCCGGCACCCACGGATCGGCTACGCCGGGTGTCCCTCGTGGATGGCGATGGCGTCGCCGTGGCGGGTGGAGAGGCGGACGCCCTGGACCTTGCCGGAGAGGTGGCCGTCGCCTTTCCATTCGACCTTGAACCAGGTCGGCCAGACCGACTCGCCGTTCAGCCGCACGTCCACCACCTCGCCCTTCACCAGGTAGACGTCGAGCCGGTTGTGCTCGAAAGTGTCCTCTCCGTTGGCCATCGGGGGATTGTACGTGCGGGTACACTCACGGCCATGCCGACCGTATCCATCGCCGTGGAGCACCCCGATCCGACGCCGCCGGTTCGCTGGGCGCTCGGGCGGCTCGAAGAGGCGCTGGCCGGGCGCGGCCTCGCCGTCGGCGCCGACGGCGAGGCGACGGTCGTCCTCCGCGGCGCGGGGATCGCGGACGGCGGGCTGACGCCGGACCAGCGAGCCATCCTCGCTTCGCCCGAGGCGCTCGCGATCGTGCCGACCCAGCGCGACGGCCGGCCGGCGACGCTGGTGCTCGGCGCGGACACGCGTGGGCTCGTCTACGCCGTGCTCGAGCTCGCCGACCGCGTCGCCTGCGCGCCGGACGCGGCGGCCGCGATCGAGGCGCTGCGGCAGCCAGAGCCGATCGTCGAGCGGCCGGCGAACCGCATCCGCGGCGTGCTCCGCACGCTCGCCTCCGACGTCGAGGACCTCGGCTGGTTCCGCGACCGCGCCTTCTGGGAGCGCTACCTCACGGAGCTCGCCGCCGACCGCTTCAACCGGATCGAGCTCGCGACCGGGATCGGGTACGACTTCGCGGTCCGCATGCGCGACTCCTACCTCTACCTCGCCTACCCGTTCCTGATCGACGTGCCGGGCTACCAGGTGCACGCCAGGGGGATCGACGACGCCGAGCGCGACGCGAACCTGGCGGCGCTGCGCTTCGCGGCCGCCGAGACCAGGCGGAGGGGGCTGCACTTCCAGCTCGGGCTCTGGGCGCAGGTCTACGCCTTCGAGGACAGCCCCGACGTCAACCACCCGATCGAGGGGCTGACGCCCGCGAGCCACGCCACCTACTGCCGCGACGCCGTCCGCGCGCTGCTGCGTGCCGTGCCCGAGATCGACGGCCTGACGCTGCGCGTCCATGGCGAGAGCGGCATCCCCGAGGGCTCCTACGGCTTCTGGGAGACGCTCTTCCAGGGCATCGCCGACTGCGGGCGCACCGTCGAGATCGACATGCACGCCAAGGGCATCGACGACCGGATGATCGACCTGGCGCTGGCGACCGGCCAGCCCGTCGTCGTCTCGCCGAAGTTCTGGGCCGAGCACATGGGGCTGCCGTACCACCAGGCCGACATCCGCGCCGTCGAGCGGCCGGGCAAGCCGACCGGCGAGCACGCGACGCTGATGGCGCTCTCGATCGGCGAGCGCCGCTTCACCCGCTACGGTTTCGCCGACCTGCTGCGCGAGGACCGCCGCTACGGCGTTCTGTTCCGGATCTGGCCTGGCACGCAGCGGCTGCTGCTCTGGGGCGACCCGACGTTCGGGCGCGCCTACGGGCGCGCGTTCGGCTTCTGCGGCGCCGACGGCGTCGAGCTCTTCGAGCCGCTCTCGATGGCCGGCCGCCGCGGCTCGGGCGGGCTCGACGGCCGCCAGCCGTACCGCGACCCCGCGCTCCAGCTGGACGGTCCGCACGCGTCGTGGGAGAAGTACCGCTACACGTACCGCCTCTGGGGTCGCCTGCTCTACAACCCGGACGCCGACCCCGCGGTCTGGCGCCGCCACCTCCGGAGCGAGCTGGGCCCGGCTGCTGGCGCGGCCGAGTCGGCGCTCGCCAACGCCAGCCGGATCCTGCCACTCGTCACCACCGCGCACCACCCATCGGCCGCCAACAACCGCTACTGGCCCGAGCTCTACGCGAACATGCCGATCGTCGAGGGCCTGCCGAACCACTACGTCGACACCGCCGAGCCGAAGCGGTTCGGCAACGTCAGCCCGCTCGACCCGGAGACGTTCGCGAGCGTCGAAGAGCACGTCGCCGAGATCGTGAGCGGCCGACCGAGCGGCCGCTACTCGCCGGTCGACGTCGCGCGCCGGCTCGACGGCTGGGCCGACGCGGCCGAGCGGCACCTGGCCGAGGCCGAGCGCGTCGGCGACGCGGCGGCGCCCGCCCTCCGTCGGCTGGCGGTCGACGTGCGGATCCAGGCCGCGCTCGGCCGCTTCTGGGCGGCCAAGCTGCGCGCGGCGGTTGGCTACGCTCTGCACAAGCGTACCGGCGACCGTGCCGCGCTCGCCGCGGCGGTCGAGGAGTACCGGCGGGCGCGCGGGGCGTACGCGCGGGCGGCCGAGGTCGGCCAGGTCTACAAGGCGGACCTGACGTTCGGGCCGGAGCCGTTCCTGCGCGGCCACTGGGCCGACCGGCTGGCCGCGATCGACCAGGACGTCGCGGCGATGGCGGCGGAGCTGGAGGCGGCGGACCGCGTACCGGTCAGCACCGGGCCCACACCCCGACCCCCTGCCGGAGAGGGGGGAGGTGCGACGAGCCTGCGGGACGTCCTCGCCCAGGAACGGCACGAGATCGCGCTCGCGCACACGCCGCCGACCTCGTTCCAGCCCGGCGCTCCTCTGCGCCTGGAAGCGCGCGCGGCGGTCGCGAGGGCGGTGCTGCACTACCGGCGCGTCACGCAGGCCGAGCGGTTCCGCGCCGTCGAGCTCGCGCCGGCGGACGGGGCGCTCGCCGCCGAGATCCCGGCCGACTACGCCGACTCGCCGTACCCGCTCCAGTACTTCTTCGAGCTGCACACGCCGGAAGGCAGCGCGTCGCGCTGGCCGGGGCTCGGGCCGGAGCTCGACGGCCAGCCGTACGTCGTCGTGCGGCGCGGGCGTAGCTGAGGCACGTCCTGCGGTAGACTGGATACACGCCCGATCGGGAGGCGTCCGTTCCAGTGAGC
>DASRFH010000212.1:0-50164 GCA_035651675.1 Chloroflexota bacterium
GAAGGGCGCCAGCGTCGTGATCGGCGCGCCGTTCGCCTCGGGCATCCTGGCGATCGGCCCGCGCGAGGGCGCGACCTACGGCTACCGCCCTGCCGAGGACGACGTCATGGCGCGGGCGCGGAGCATCGCCGACGTCTGCCAGCGCCACGGCGTGCCGCTCGGCGCCGCGGCGCTGCAGTTCCCCTTCGGTCACCCGGCCGTCGTCTCGGTCATCCCTGGCCCCAACGCGCCGGACCAGGTGCGCACCAACCTGGCCTGGATGCGCCACGACATCCCGAGCGGCCTCTGGGCCGAGCTGAAACGGGAGGGGCTGATCAGGTCGGACGCGCCGACGCCGTAGCGGCGCACAGCGCACTCAGGACACGCCGGCCGTCACCGACCGCTGCGCCTAACCCCAATACGGTTCACTTAGGGTCGCCGATCGCGCGGTCCGGCCCCGCCCGCGTCCCCTCTCCCTCCCTCTGGGAGAGGGCCAGGGTGAGGGCGTCCCCCGCGACCGCCGGTGCTTCAGCGAACCGTATCGGGGCTAACCGCCCATACAATCGGGCGATTCTCCGCCAGGAGCGCCGCCCGTTGACCGACCCAGCCCGGCCCCAGACCGCCGACACGCCCGCGGCCCAGCCCGAGACACCCCAGCTCCCCGAGCGCGCGATGGTCATCGCCGCCCACCCCGACGACCCCGAGTTCGGGGCCGGCGGCACCATCGCCAAGCTAGCTCGGGCCGGCTGCAAGGTCACCTACGTCCTCGTCACCAGCGGCGACAAGGGCAGCCACGACCGCACGCTGCGGCCCGAGCAGGTCGTGGCCACCCGCGAGGCCGAGCAGCGCGCGGCGGCCGCCGTCCTCGGCGTCTCGGAGGTAACCTTCCTCCGCCACCCTGACGGCGTGGTCGAGAACAACCTCGCGCTCCGGCGCGAGCTGGCCAACCTCGTGCGCGCGTACGAGCCGAATCTGGTGCTGACGATCGACCCCTGGCGGCGCTACCAGCTCCACCCAGACCACCGCGCGGTCGGCTGGGCGGCGATCGACGCGGTGTGGGCGGCGCGCGAGTGGAACATCTTCCCCGAGCAGGTCCGGCCGGATCGCGATCCCTGGCGGACCAAGGAGGTCTACCTGTTCTGGACCGACCAGCCCGACCACTGGGTCGACGTCGGCGAGACGCTCGAAGCGCGGATCGAGGCGCTGCGCGCGCACGCTTCGCAGACCGACGGGCGGATGGACCGCATCCGCGAGCGCGTGACCGAGGGGTGCCGGCAGGAGGGGGCGCACATCGGCGTCGCCTACGCCGAGGGGTTCAAGCTGCTACGGCTCGGGTAGCCCATGTGTCATTCCGGGGAGCGCATCGGCGACGGATCCCGGTTGTGCCGAGGAAAAGCACGAAACGCCCTTGGGGCGCGCCCAGAGGACACCTGGATTTCTCGCCGCGCTCGGGATGACGGTACTGGCCGACGCCGAGCGCGGCCACGAAGCCTGGATTTCTCGCCGCGCTCGGGATGACGAGCGACGTTAACCGCCCAGGGCGTACTGGACCGCCTCCTCGAGGCTCATGGCGCGGCCGGCCTGCCAGGCGGCGGTGCGCGCTTCCTCGCCGAGGCCCCACTGGACGGCGCCGAGGGCACCGTCGATGCGGGCGTGCTGGGCCGGGGTGAGCCCCACGCCGATCTCGTCGCGCAGCGTGCTCGCGGCGCCAGCCAGCCGCAGCGCTCGGCCGGCGTCGCCGTCCAGCGCCGCGATCACGGCGAGGCTCTCGAGGATCCGCGGGATCCGGGCTGTTTCGCCGAGCTCGCGGCTGATCTGCAAGCTCTCGACGTACCAGGCCCGCGCCGCGTCGCGGTCCCCTTGCTCCGCCGCCACGTCGCCGAGGCTCACCAAGTAGCCCACGCCGCTGGTCGGCCCGGCCAGCGCGGCGACGAAGCCATCCTGCAGGTCGTCGAAGGCGATGCCGCAGCGGTAGCACGGCACGCCCGAGAACAGCTGGAGCGGCGCGCAGTAGACGACCTGTCCCTCGGCGGTGCTCGTCTCGCCTCCCGCCGTCAGGGTGGCGCGGATCCGGCTCCCGACCGTTAGCGGCTCGTCGCAGACGAGGCCGAGGCCGCCCCGGCTGACGTTGACGAGCGACGTCTCGACGGACGCCCAGGCCGCGCCGCGCCGCCATTCCACCTCGAGCTGCGGCTCGCCGACGTCGGCGCCAGCGCCGAAGTGGCGCTCGACGCGCGCTGGCAGCCGACTGTGCCGACGGCGGGTCGAGCTTTCGCGCGGGCTGCCGCACTGCGAGCAGAAGCGTGCGTCCGCGGTCATCGCCGCGCCGCAGCGGGCGCACGTCGCGCCCGCGGGGCCCTTCCGGGTTGGCACGGTGCGGCAGCCTACTAGGGTCGGACGCCGCCGTCAATCATCGCTCGATCGCTGGCCCGCCGCACCTGTCCCGGGGCGAGAAGGGGGCGTTCCACGGGAGCGCCGAGCTCGGGGGCAGGACCTCCCTGCCCCGCGTTCGACAGGGGCGTAGAATCGGTTGCCAGGAGGGCTGGAATGGTCGCACCAGTGAGCGAACGGCGGTCGGGTCGGACGGAGCGGTGGCTGCGGGCCGGAACGCTCGACGAGATCCGCCACCGCGGTGTCGTCGTCGTGGGCGGCATCGCGGTGTTCGTCGGTCCGGAAGGGAGCGAGCCGGGCGTCGCGGCGGTCGACAACCGCTGCCCACACATGGGCTTCCCGTTGGCCCGCGGCTCGGTCTGCGATGGCATCCTGACGTGCCACTGGCACCACGCGCGCTTCGACCTGGCGACCGGCGGCACCTTCGACCCGTTCGCCGACGACGTCGCCGTCCACCGCGTCGAGGTCGTCGACGGCGTGGTCTGGGTCGACCCGCAGCCGGTCGGAGTGCCGGACCGGGCGGCGCGGTGGGCGGCTCGGCTGGAAGACGGCCTGGAGCAGAGCCTCTCGCTCGTCCTGATCAAGTCGGTCCTCGGCCTGCTCGCCGAGGACCGGCGGCACGCGCCCAGGCGCATCCTCGAGATCGGCGCCCGCTTCGGCGCGCGGCAGCGCGCCGCCGGCTGGGGGCCGGGGCTGACGATCCTGACCGCGATGGGGAACTGCCTGGGGCTGATGGCGCCGGACGAGCGCGCGCTGGGCCTGTTCCACGGGCTCGTCCACGTCGCCGAGGATTGCGCCGGCGCACCCACCCGTTTCCAGCTCGACCCACTCGCCGGCGGTGAGCGCGATCCGGCGCGGCTGCGCGCCTGGTTCCGGCAGTTCGTCGAGGTGCGCAACGCCGACGGGGCCGAACGGGTGCTGTTGACCGCGATCGAGGCGGGGGTCCCCCTGCCGGCGATCTGCGAGATGATGGTCGCCGCGGCGACCGACCACTACTTCGTCAACGGCGGCCACACGGTCGACTTCGTCAACAAGGCGTTCGAGCTGCTCGACCTGATCGGCACCGAGCACGCCGCGACGGTGCTGCCGAGCCTCGTACGGGGCATGGCGAGCGCCACGCGCAGCGAGGAACAGAACAGCTGGCGCCACCCGATCGACCTCGTCCAGCTCGCCGAGCCGTCGCTCGCCCGGTTGCCGGAGGTCGTCCGGCTCGACGGCGCGACTGGCTGGTCGGGCGGCGACGACTTCGTGGACGTGTTGCTCGGCGACGACCCGCGCGCGATCGTGCGCGCGCTCGACGACGCGTTCGCCGCCGGCGCTGCGCCGCGCCAGGTCACGCTCGAGCTCGCCTACGCGGCGGCGCTGCGCGTCGCCCGGTTCCCCACGTCGAACGAGTTCGGCGACTGGATCACCGCGCTGCACACGTTCACGTACTGCAACGCGCTGCACCAGGCGGTCAAGCGGGCACCATCGGCGGAGGTGTGCCGTGGGGTCTACCACGGGGCGCTCAAGGTCTACCTCGACCGCTTCCTCAACGTCCCCGTCGCCCGCCTGCCGGAGGAGGTGGGGACGGCGCTGCCGGGCGACCTGTTCGTCGAGGGGCTGCTCGATCTTCTCGACCGCCAACAGCAGGTGGCACCGGCGGCCGAGCTAGTCGACGGCTACCTGCGCGGTGGCGGCCCGACCGGCACGCTGTGGGCCGGGCTGGCCGCGGCGCTGTTGCGCGAGGACGCCGAATTCCACACGTACCAGATGTACGAGGCCGGCGCGCGGCTCTTCGACGAGCTGGCGCCGACCCGCCGCGATGCCGCCCGCCACGTGGCCGTGGCTGTGGCGCGCTACCTCGCCGCGCACTCCCCTACCCACCGCGAGCTTCGCCAGACCGCGCGCATCGCCGTTCGCCTCCAGAGAGGAGATGACCTGACCGCGGACGTGGAATAGGCCTCGTATCCCCTGGGAGCGTCGACAAGGTGAGGGCGCGCCAGGAGGCGTGGTTGGGGCGCCAGGTCCCCCGCCTCACGTCGACGCCCTCACTCCGGCCCGCGACGATCCTCTGCCGGGAGGAAGAGGACGCTCGCCGCTAGGAGGCCGCCCGGGCGCGGAGGTGGGCGCGGACGGCCACCGCCGCGGCGAGCGTCAGGAAGGGCACCAGCCACCAGCCGAAGGCGGCGGCCAGGATCAGGACGTCGGCGATGCCGCGCAGCACGCGCAGCGAGGCCGCCCAGCCGCGCTGCGCGGGCGCGAGCGGGTCCCAGCCGGCGGCCGGGGTCGGCGCGGCGGCGGTAGCGGCCAGCGCCAGGTTCACGGTGATCTGCGAGAAGTCCGAGCGCCGCTCGAGGAACTGCTTGCGGCCCTGGATCCGCTCGATCTGGCTGCGCACGTTGGTCAGCTCGCGCTGGATCACCAGGACGTCCTGGAGGTTCTGCGCCTTCTCCATGAGGGCGCTGAGCCGCGCCTCGGTCGCCTGGAGGTTCCGGAGGTTGGCGTCGAGGTCGACGTACTCCTCGGTCACGTCCTGGCTGGTTCCGACCTCACCGTCGACCTTCGTCGCGATGCCGCGCAGCTCGGTCATCGCCGCGTCGTAGCCGTCGGCGCGCACCTGGATCGTCAGGGTCGCGACCGTGCGGTCGGCGTCGCCGCTGCGCTCGACGTGCGTGTTGGACGAGGCCACGAACCCGCCGTGCTTGCCTGCGATCTGCCGCACCTGGTCGAGCGCCCGCTCGACGTTCTCGACCTGAAGCGAGAGCGTGGCGCTGCGGACGATCATCCGGTCCCAGGGACGGTCGGCCGCGGCCTGGGCGGTCGTGGCGTCGGACCCCTTGCTGACGCCGGCCTGAGCTGGTGCGGCGCCCGCGGCGGTCGGTGCGGCGCTGTTGGCGGCCGGTGCGGCGGCGGCGCGCGCTGGAGCCGTGGTAGCCGCGGGGGGGACAGGCGGTCTGGCTGCGTCGGTCGGCTTCCCTCCGGTCGGCACCAGCGACGGGGCGGCCGAGCATGCGGTCAACGCGAAGAGCAGGATCGCCGAGAGCCATCGGTTCGCGCGCATCAGGGTTGCCCTCCTTGCGTCCCTGTAGACGCCGCCCGCGGCCGAAAAGTTCCCGGGACCCGGCGGACGGCGTACCCGAGCCAGGGGGCACCGCGATCGGTCCGCGGCCAGGCCGAAGCTACACTCTCGTCGTGCGCGGCCGGTTCATCGCCATCGAGGGTCTGGACGGCGCCGGCATCAGCACGCAGGCGCGGCGGCTGGCCCTACGGCTCGACCGCGAGGGCGTCAGCTACTACTGCACGCGCGAGCCGTCGGATGGTCCGGTCGGCAGCCAGATCCGGCTCGCCCTGACTGGCCGCCTGACGGTCGATCCGACGACGCTCGCCCTGATGTTCGCGGCCGATCGCTCCGATCACCTCCACCACGCCGTCGAGCCGCGGCTGCGGGCTGGCGTCCACGTCGTGACGGAGCGGCAGGTGCTCTCGAGCCTCGCCTACCAGGGCGCCCAGCTGGGCGACCGCGCCTGGGTGCGTGCGATCAACCGCGAGAACACCCGGCGGCTGAGCCCCGACCTGACCTTGTTCCTCGACGTGCCACCGCGGACGGCGCTCGCGCGGATCGACGCCAGCCGCCACGCGCGCGAGCTGTTCGAGCGCCCCGAGACGCTCACCACGACGCGAGCGGCCTTTCTCGAGGCAATCGACGAGCTGCGCGCCGAGGGCCAGCGCGTCGAGGTGGTCGACGCGACGCAGCCGATCGACCGGATCGAGGAACAGATCGCGGCGAAGGTGCTGGCGTTAATCCGCGGCGGAGCGTGAGGGCGGGTCCCGCACCCAGAGCAGCAGCGCCGCGGCGCCGATCGCCGAGAGCACGATCGATGCGCCGAACGGCGCGCTGTAGCCGTAGGCGTCGGCCAGCAGCCCCCCGAGCAGCGGCGCGATGAGCTGGAACGGCGCTGTGGAGGAGTTGACGATCGCGACGTAGGTGGGTCGCTCGGCGGGTGGGCCCATGTCCATGCCGATCGACATGCCCGACACGTTCGTGGCGGCCATGCTCGTCGCCATCCCGACGAAGCTGACGTACAGCGGCGCCACCGAGCCGGCGGCGAGAGCGGCCGCCGCGCCGACCAGGTTGCCGAGCGCGCCGATCGCGAGCACGAGGCGGTGGCCGTGGCGGTCGGCGAGCCACCCCAGGCCGAAGTTGCCGAGCGTCTGCGCGGCCAGCACGATCGACGTGAACACGCCGACCTGGCTGTCCGAGGCGCCGAGCTCCTTGAGCGCGTAGGCGGCGTAGAAGCCGGACGCCATCTGGCCGCTCACCGCGAAGGCGCGGGCTGTGACGAGCCGCGTGAGGTTGCGGTCGCGGGCGAGCAGCCGCGGCAGCCGGCGGAAGTAGTCGCGCGTTGGGAGCCTCTCCGGGTTGACCGTCGTCGCCGGCTCGCGCACCTGGGAGAGCACGAGGTACGAGAGCCCGAGGAAGATCGTGCCGCTGAGGAAGCAGAGGCCGTAGCCAACCGGGTAGCCGTTGCGGTCGAGGATGTAGCTGACCGCGGCGGCCCCGCCGAGGCCGAAGAGCGCGCCGGCGCCGTTGGCGAGCGCGAAAAAGCGCCCGCGCAGGTTTGCCGGAACGACCGCGCCGATCACGTCGAGCCAGGCCGGCATCAGGACGCCGCCGGTGACAGTCATCAGCGCGAGCATCGCCATCAGGAGCACGAGCGTGAGCCCGGGCGACACGGGCGCCAGCCAGATCGCCGCCACGCCGAGCAGCACGTAAGGCACGCGCTCGAAGACGGTGTAGCGGAGGATGAACGGCACCTTCCGCTCGAGTCCCTGCGCGTGGTTGGCCGCGAAGATCGACGGAAGCATCCAGCCGACGCCCATCAGCGCGGGGATGGCGCCGATGACGACGTTCGGCGCGCCAAGCCGCTCTGCGAACGCCGGGATGAGCGTCTGGGGCGAGGCGAAGGCGAGCCCGGTCAGGAAGAGCGCCAGGTCGCCGGCGAGCAGGAGGGCGTTGCGCCGGTGGTCGTAGGGCTTGCTCGGCGCTGGCGCGGCGCGGGAGGCAACAGCGCTCATCGGTCGAGGCACGCGAGCGGCCAGGCGCGCAGGCCTGGCTCAGCGCGCGCGAGCGCGGCGACGAGCACGGCGAGGGCGGCGAGGCCGGCCTCTGGGTTCGGCAGGGGCTCCTCCGGCACGCCGGTGAGCGCGGCGAGGGCGTCGGACGGGAGGTCGGCGTCGGCGTCGATCGCCGCCGCGGCGCGGAGGCCGTGGGCGTCAACGCGGAGGGCGGCGAGCTGGTCGGGCTCGGGCTTCGGGGGTGGACCGTGGCCCCATCCGTCCCCAGGAGGCGGAGGGGACGAAGGTGGGAAGTCCAGGAGGTCGGCGGGAGGCCAATCGTCGTCGGAGCGCTCGCGTGTCCAGCCCTCGTCGTCGGGCTCCTCCGGCGCCGCGTCGCGTCGCGGCGGTCGGCGTGGCGCGACGACGAGGAGTCCGTCTCTCAGGTCCCGAGCGCGCAGGCCGCCGGGGAGCTCCTCGTCGGCGAGGGCGCGGGCGAAGTCCGCGGCGAGTTCGCGGAAGCGGGCGAGCACGGCGTCGGCGGTCGGCCGCGCGGCGGCGTGAGGCCGCGGCGGCCACCACTGCTTCCGAGCCGCGGCCAACGCCGCGGTTGCCGCGGCGACGGTCCCGAGCGCGGTCGTGGCTGCCGAAGGGGGAAGTCCAGGGTCAGGGCACACCCCGCGCGCCAGCCTCAATCGCGCGACGCGCCCGCTGGCGATCGGCTCGCCGTCCAGCTCCAGGCGCGCCCAAACCAGCTCCAGACCGCTCCGGCGCTGCACGTTGTAGGGCGGCCGCTCGGCGGCGATCAGCTCGGCCTCGCGCATCCGGGCGCCCAGTTCGCACGGCAGCGCGTCCCACACGAGCGTCGCGGTCGCCTCGACGAGACCTGGCATCTGCCGGACGAGCGGGAAGTTGCCGCGCAGGTAGCTCGCGAGCCGCGCCCGTAGCGAGGTCGCCTTGCCGACGTAGAGCAGCCGACCCTGGGCGGCCAGGAACCGGTAGACGCCGGGTGATTCGGGGATCGCGGCGAGCTGCCTGGCGTCGAGCAGCCGACGCCAGGCGGTGGCGTCCAACGCCGAGCCGCTCGCATACGACGCGCGCGCCTCGCGCACCGACAGCACGGACGGGCGCACAGGCTCGGCCGGCGCCGACGGGGGGCGTAGCGTTCGGCGTGGATCGGCGGCCGACGGGTCGGGTGTGGGCGCGGGTTCGCGGCGCGCCAGCCGCGCGGCGAGCGCGGCGAGCGCGGCTGGACGCAGGCGCTCGGGGACCGGGAGGCCGGCCCGACGCGCCAGGCGGACGAGGTCGGGCCGCTCACCCGCGGGAACCGCGAGCTCGACCAGCCCGTTGTCGAGCTGGGGGCGCCCGAGCGCGCGCAGCGCGTACTGCAGCCGAGCTGCGCCGAGCGCGACGTCGAGCCCGGCGAGCGGCGCGCCGCCGACGAAGTCGAGTAGCTCGTCGAGGACGCGGTCGATCGGCGCGCCGTCCTCGACGGCCGCCGCGTCGACGCCGTACTTGCCGAGGTACTCCGGCACGCGCGCGGGCTTGCTCGGCCGCACCAGCCATTCGTTCTGCTCCAGGCGGTCTGCCATCCAGCGGGCCGCGCCGATCGCCACGATCGGGTCGCGCCACGGCTTCGGCCCAGCGCCGAACACGACCAGACCGACGGCGAGCGCCGTGGCGTGCGAGGCAATCGCGTAGTGGCCGCCCGGCAGGGCCGCCACCCGGGGGTCGGCCCGGACGACCTGGTCGAGGAGCTTCACCCACGGACCGGTCACCGCTCCGAAGAGCGCTCGCGCGAGCTCCGAGGCCTCGACCGGCTCGCCGCGCGCCTCGATCAGACGGACCGCCCGCTCCACGAGCGTCGGAAAGCTTGCGGACACCACGGCATGATACGGTCGCGTCGCGTGCTGTCAGAAAGGAGCCGTTGGCGGTGTTCTATTCGGCGAGGAGCGAGCGGATGTTGAGTCCCGCCGAGGTGAGCGAGCCGGTCGTCGCGGACGACCCGTTCGAGCACGCCTTCCATCGCCGCTACGGCGAGCTGTACGGCCTGGCCTACCGCGTGCTCGGCGATCGACTCGAGGCCGAGGAGATCGCGCAGGAGGCGTTCCTGCGCTTGTCGGGAGCCGAGGTACTCGATAGGCCCCCGGACGAGATCGCCGCCTGGTTGCGTCGTGTTTGCCTCAACCTCGCGTTCAACCGGGCACGCGACGAACGACGCGCCCGTGCGCGGCTCGAGCGGGTCGGCCAGCTCGAGCTGGCCGACGGCGGGGTCGACGGCGAGGAGCCCGAGCGTGCCTTCGTCCGGCGGGAAGAGCAAGCGGCGGTGCGGCGCGCGCTGGCCGCGCTGCCAGAGCGGCAGCGGGATTGTTTGCTGCTGCGTCACTCCGGCTGCTCGTACGCCGAGATCGCCGCGGCGCTCGGCATCGCGATCGGATCGGTCGGCGTGATCCTGGCGCGGGCCGAGCGCGCCTTCCGCGAGTCCTACCGGGAGCGAGAGCATGGTCTGTCCTGACGTCGGCGCGCTGCGCGCCTGGATCGACGAGGAGGGCGAAGGCTCGGCGAGCGACGTCGCGGCGCACCTCGTGAGCTGCCGCGCGTGCCACGGACGGCTCGAGGAGCTGCGCGCCGACGCGGCGTTGGCCGGTCGCGCGGTCCGCTCGCTGTGTCCACCCGCCGAGCCGTCGGCTGCGTCGGCGGCGCTCGCCCGCCAGCGCATCGAGGCGGCACGCCGAGGTGGCTTCGACGCGGCCGCGACGTCCGACGACAAGCGCGTTGTGCGGTTGAGCAACCGTTTCCTACGCTGGCGCGTCGCCGCCGCCGGCCTGGCCGCGGCGATCGTGCTGGCCGTCGTCGGAACCGATGGCGGTCGGACGGCCGCCGCGGCGTTCCTCGCGCAGTTCCGCAGCCAGACGATCCAGCCGATCGCGGTCGACTCCTCGCTCGGCCAGTCGCCGCTGGCCCAGCTGGACCGGCTCGGCGCCGTCCAGGGTGAGCGGATGCCGCAGCCCGAGGTGGTCGCCTCGCTGGCCGACGCGAGCGCGAAGGTCGGGTTCGCGGTGAAGGCGCCGGACCCCGCGACGCTGCCCGCCAGCGTCGGCAAGACGCCGAAGATCCGGGTCGTCGCGGCGCACGACTTGCGCTTCACGTTCGACGAGGCGAAGACCCGCCAGTACTTGAGGCAGCTCGGCCGCGACAACGTCACGTTGCCCGCCCGGTTCAACGGCGCGACGCTGGTCGTCTCCTTCCCGGCCGCGGTGGCGCTCCAGTACGGCGGCCCGGAGGACGCGAAGGAGAGTCGGGGCCAGATCGGGCCGATGCTGATCGTCGGGCAGAGCAAAGAGATCACCGCCGGCGTCGAGGGCGGCGCGTCGTTCGACGAGCTGCGCGACTTCCTGCTCGGCCTGCCCGGGCTGCCGCCGGAGACGGTGCGCCAGCTTCGAGCGATCCAGGACTGGCGGAACACGCTGCCGCTGCCGGTGCCGGTCGACCGGATGAACTGGGAGCAGACGACGATCGCCGGCGGCCCGGGCCTGATCCTCACGGAGCGGACGACGAACGCGACCGCCGCGATCTGGCAGCGCAACGGCCAGGTGTTCGGCGTTGGCGGGACCGTGCCCCGCGCCGACCTGCAGCGCGTGGCGGACAGCATCCGCTGAGCCGCCACCCTGGCCCTCCCCCAGCGGCGGAGGGGACGCAATGGGCGATCGAGACGGTCGAGCTCCGCAAGGAGTACGGCCGGCGCACGGTGCTCCACGACCTCTCTCTGGCGGTCGCGCCGGGAGAGGTCTTCGGCTTCCTCGGCCCGAACGGCGCCGGCAAGACCACGACGGTCAAGATCCTGCTCGGGCTCGTTAAGCCGACCGCCGGCCGCGCGACCCTTTTCGGTCTGCCGTCGGCCGATCCGGCGGCGCGCCGCCGCGTCGGCTACCTGCCGGAGAACTTCCGGTTCCACGACTGGATGACCGGGCGGCAGCTCCTCGAGTTCCACGGGCGGCTGGCCGGCATGACCGCCGAGGAGCGGCGCGCCCGTATACCCGAAGTGCTCGAGCGCGTCGGCCTGGCCGGGCGCGGCGACGACAGGATCGGCTCCTACTCGAAGGGCATGACGCAGCGGATCGGGCTGGCGCAGGCGATCCTGCACCGCCCGGCGCTGGTGCTGCTCGACGAGCCGACCTCGGCGCTCGACCCGATCGGGCGGCGCGAGGTGCGCGACTTCATCCGCGAGCTGCGTGCCGAGGGCGTCGCCGTCTTCCTGAACTCGCACATGCTCGGGGAGGTCGAGATGGTCTGCGACCGCGTCGCGATCGTCGATCGGGGCCGCGTCGTCCACGCCGGACCGCTCCGCCCGCTCGTCGCGGGCGCACGCGAGCTAAGGCTGACGGTCGACTGCGTCGACGATGGCCTGGCGCGGCTGCTCTGCCCGTTCGGCCGAATTGTCGGGCGCGACGCGACGACCGTGACGCTTGCGCTGGGCGACGGCCGCGAGGCGGCCGACGTGATCGCCGCGGTCGTCGGCGCTGGGCGACGGCTGCACGCGGCCGAGCCGGTCCACCGGACGCTGGAGGACGTGTTCGTGGGCCTCGTCGGCGCGAGCGAGGGATGAACGCGCTGGTCGTGGCGCGCTTCACGCTCCAGGAGGCGATCTCGCGCCGGCTGGTGCTGGCCGGGCTGCTGCTCAGCGGGCTGTTCCTGGCGCTCTACGCGCTCGGCTTCTGGTTCATCTACGGCATCGCCGTCCAGAACACGCTCGACCCGCGCAGCCGCGCCGCGCCGCTCGTCGCCGCGACGATTCTGACGATCCTGGGGCTGTACGCGGTCAACTTCCTGGCGAGCTTCCTGGCGCTTTTCCTCTCAGTCGGCGGCGTCTCCGGCGAGGTCGACTCCGGAACGCTCCTGGCTGTGATGGCACGACCGCTGCGGCGCTCGGAGTTCGTGGTCGGGCGGTGGCTGGGCTACGCGCTGATTCTCGTGGTCTACGTCGTCGCCATGGTCGGCGGCGTGCTGCTGCTGGCCTGGGGGCTGGCCGACTACGGGCCAGCGGACCCGGTTCGGGCGATCGCCCTGATGATGCTGAGCGCGCTGCTGCTGCTGACGCTCTCGCTGTTCGGCAGCACGTGGCTGCCGACGATCGCCAACGGCGTGGTCTGCTTCTCGCTCTTCGGCCTCGCCTGGCTGGCCGGTGTGATCGAGTGGGTCGGGGGCAACGTCGGCAGCCAGGCGATGGTGAACACCGGCGTCCTCGTCAGCTTGTTGGTCCCGAGCGACGGGCTCTGGCGCGGCGCCTCGTACTACCTGCAATCGCCGATCATGACCGAGCTGCTGCCGGCCGGGCGGGACTACCTGCCGTTCGCCTCGATCGCGCCGCCCACCGCGCCATTCGTGGCCTGGTCGGCGGCCTACGTCCTGGTCGCGCTGGTGGGCGCCGTCCGGGTCTTCGGACGGCGCGACCTGTAGGGGCGAGCACTCAGCAGTCAGCGAACAGCACGGCGCGACCACAGCCGTGGGTTTCGAACCCTCATTCCCGAACGCCCATCGCCGACAGCCTGCTCAGTTGTGCTTGAACGATCCCGGCGCCAGGCGCACCTCGACGTTCCCGTCGCGGATGCGCGCCTCGTAGCACGGCTGCGGAAACGCCGACGGACCGCGGACCACCGCGCCGTCGCTCATTCTGAAGGTCGAGCCGTGCCACGGACACACGACGCAGTCGCCGTTCAGGACCTTGCCCTCGGCCAGCGGCCCGCCCAGGTGTGAGCAGCGGCCATGCAGCGCCCAGAGCTGGTCGCCGTGCTTGAGCAAGATGATCGGTACTTTGACGCCATCCACGTCGATCTCGCCGGCCTTCAGCTCGCCTTCGACGAGCTCGTCGGCGCGCGCAGCGACCCGAAACTCGTCGGTCTCTGGGTCGAACGCGGTCCGGTCGACGATTACGCCGAGTCGGTAGACCAGCTCACCGCCCAGCCACGCGCCGCAGGCCATGGCCATCCACCCGAGCGTCGAGAGCGCGACGCCGAAGCCGCGGTTGCCGCGCCGTCGGGCCACCAGCGAACCCACGTACGACGTGAGCGCGAGGCTGTTGATCACGGCGTGGGTCAGGCCGACCTTCCGGGGCTGACCGACGAAGTCCGACCAGTCGGCGGCCCCGGCCATGGCGGTCGGAAGCGCGCCGGCGATGCCGAGCCCGACCGCCGCGTCGGCCGCGCGCTTGAACCCGAGCAGGTCGAGGAAGAGCGCGCTCGTCCAGGCGCCGATCGGCACGTCGGTGAGCACCGGGTGGAGCGGGTGGCCGAGCCACGTGCCGTTCAGGAACGTCTTCACCCGGCGGCCGGTTTCGCCGGCTGCCTCGAAGGCCGAGTTGATGGCCTTCTGGACCGGCTCGGCGAGCGGATCGAGCAGCCCCTCGGAGCGCTCGAGGCTCTCCGAAAGTGCGTCCTTGATCGACTCGAATGTCTCGACGGCCATCACAGGTTCTCCACTTGGAGCTGCTCGAGGACTTCGACCACGCCCGGGACCCTGGCAGCCACCGCCTCTGCGTTCTCGGCGTCGACCAGGTCGGGCACCATGCCCCGCAGGCGGGCCACGCCGTTCTCGACCTCGACCTCGATCTCGAGCGCGGTGGTCGCGGCGTCCTGGCGCAGCTCGGCGCGGATGGCGTCGGCTAGCGCCTCGTCGCCGAAGCGGCGGTCCTCGGCCGAAGGCGCCACGTCGACGTCCATCGACGTTGGCTCGCCGCCGCCGAGCGTCTCCGTGTTGCCACGCGCGTCCGCCGTGACCACCGGGTCGGTCGGCGGGAAGTACGGCTCCTCGGCACCTTCGACGACGTCGATCGCGTCCGTGTCGACACGGCCTCTCTGGAAGTCGGACACCAGCTCGCGGTTGGGGTCGTCGATCGCCGCGACCTGATCGGCCAGGTTGCCATCCGCGGTCACCTGGTTGGTCGCGTCCTCGCGGGCCAGCGTCGTGGTCACCTCGATGCCGTCGTCGATCTGGTAGCCGGGTGCCGCCCGCGCGGCGATGTCGATCGCCGTGTCGCGGTCCTCGGGCGTCTCGACCAAGCCGCTCAGGACGATCGTGTGCTGCCGCTCCTCGACGGCGACGTGCAGGTTCGCGCGCCGCTCCAGCTCGGCGCTGACGCGCTCGGCGACGGGGGTGTCTGGCATTGCGCTCCCTCCGTGGAGTACCCCGAGCGGTGCAATGCGGGTGCCACACCGGGCACCCATCTTGCGTGGCCGTCGTCCACCGCCGGCTCGGCAATATGACGGACGACGAGCTGAAGCTGATCCCGATCCTGCCGGAGGGCACGCGGCTCGAGCAGGGTGCTACGTACATCGACCTCGCGCACCTCGACGACGGCGAGCTCACCGCTCGCGGGGACATGTTGACAGGCCCGGGTAACCTATAAGTGGCGAAGGGCTCCGTCGATTACGTACTGTGGAACGCGTTGACGGACCGGCACGGGGGACGGCGATGAAGGGGCTGTTAGGCTGGCTGGAGGATCTGCTCCGCGTGCTCGTGGGCGGGCCGCGGCCCGAGCCCGTCCCCGTGCTGGTCCCCGTGCGCCCGCCCCGGACCCCGCGCTAGCGTCCTGTCCTCGTCTCGAGGAAGCTGACCAGCGCGCTCACCTCGTCCGGCTTGAGCGTGCTCCCGTAGGCCGGCATGTTGGTCCCGCCGTTGAGGATGCGCCAGACCAGCTCGTCGTGCGAGAGGCGTGAGCCGACGGCGGTCAGGTCGGGGCCGCGTTGACCCCCGAGCCCGGCGATCATATGGCACGAGTTGCAGCCCTTCGCCTGGAAGAGCTGCGCGCCGCGAAGCTGGTCGCCGCCGAGGCCGGCCGTCAGCGTGTTGGGGAAGGGCGTCGGCTCCATCACGGGCGACCAGGGCGCGTCATGGCCCATGCGGACGAGCACGGCGATCGAGAGCACGATCCCGACGACGATCGCCGGCGCCCAGGGGCGCCGGCGCGGCGAGCGCTCGCCCACCGGCGCCACGAACGGCAGCACGATCAGCAGGAGTCCGACCAGCGCCGGGAATCCGATGATCACCCAGCTTTCGGTCGACGGCGGGATCAAGGCGAGCACCGCGAAGTACCAGAGGAAGTACCAGTCGGGCCGCGGATCGGCGTTGATGATCGTCGGATCGGCCTGCTTGCCGAGCTCCGGCGGGCCGACGACGATCGAGAGCAGCAGCACCACCGACCCGATCGCCAGCGCGAAGACGACGTCGCGCCAGGCCGCGTCCGGCCAGAACGGCACACCGTCCTCGTGCAGCAGCTCCTCGTACCACTGCCGGTAGGTCGCCCGGTCGACCGGGTGCCCGGGGCGCGGTGGCTCGGAGATCCCGTGGCGCACGATCAGGTACAGGTGCACGGCGATCAGTCCGAACATCACCGCCGGGATGAGGAAGACGTGCGTCGCGTAGAACCGCGTCAGCGTCGCGCCGCCGACGACTTGCCCGGCGATCAGCACGCGTGCCAGGAAGTCGCCGATGAGCGGGGTGCGGGCCGCCTGCGAGGCGCCCACGACGACCGCCCAGTAGGCGTCCTGGTCCCAGCGCAGCAGCTGACCGGTGAAGGCCATCCCGAGCGTCAGCACGAACAGCGCGACGCCGGTCAGCCAGTTCATCTCGCGCGGGAACTTGAACGCGCCCATCACGAACGTGCGCGCCATGTGGACGAAGATCAGGACGACCATCGCCGAGGCGCCCCAGTAATGGATGCCGCGGACAACCGAGCCCAGGATGGCGCCGTGCGTGATGAAGTCGAGGCTGTCGTACGCGCTGTTCGGCGCGGGGACGTAGGTGAACGCGAGCGCCACGCCGGTGACCACCTGGACCGTGAACGCGACCAGCGTGGCCGAGCCGAAGACGTACCACCAGTTGGTGGCCCGCGGCACCGGATGGGCGATGACCGGCATGACCGAGCTCGTGAGGCCGAGCCGGTCGTCGAGCCAGCGGCCGATGGCTGACAGCGAGCGCTTGATCACCGTGTCATCCCGGCGAGCAGAGCGACGGCGAACCTCGACCGTGTCGACGAGCGGGCGCGGGTGGGGGGTGCCACCGGCGACGTTCCTCGCTGCGACCGGAATGACACGACCTACGCCACCGGGAGCGGGCGCGTCCGGATCTGGACGCTGTTGTTCTGGACGCGCACCTCGTATTGGGGCAGCCGCCGGGGAGGCGGCCCGCCAGCGACCGTTCCGTCCGCGTTGTAGACGCCGCCGTGGCAAGGACAGAGGAAGAGGTCGGCGTCGGGCCGCCAGTTGACGGGGCAGCCGAGGTGGGTGCAATTGACAGCGAACGCGACGAAGTCGGCCTGCCCGCTGCGGCGGAGCCAGACCGACGTGCGGGCCGTCTGGCCGGCCCACGGCAGCGGCGACGGGTCGTCGAAGTCCACTTTCTGCGTCGACCCGACCCGGAACGTGTCGACCGGGCCGAGGTCGATCCATTCGGGCGGCGTGGGGTTGATCAGCGGTGAGAGGAGGTAGGAGACGATCGGGATCGCCACCACCGCCGCCGCGGCCGCGCTCAGCGTCAAGCTGATCCGGCTCAGGAGCTGGCGCCGGCTGGCGAGCTCGGCCTCAGCCATGGTGGCTCAGCTCCCGGACCCAGCCGACGATCCCGGCGGCCAGCAGGCAGAGGCCGAAGGCGCTGAAGACCAGCGTCGTGACGACGCCGAACAGCACGATCGTGACCGCGAGGGCGATCGTCAACGGCCAGATCGAGCCGTGGCCGGTCAGACCAGGTTCCACAGGTACACCACCGAGAAGACCACGACCCAGACCCCGTCGACGAAGTGCCAGTAGGCCGAGACGGCCCGCGCCGCGTTGTGCGTGAAGCGCGTCGTAAGCAGTGTGGCGAGCGCGACCAAGCCGATGATCACGTGCAGCCCGTGGAAGCCAGTCAGCGTGAAGAACGCCGACGTGAAGAGGTTGCGGTCGATCGAGATGCCGTCCGCGTACAGGCGCGCGTACTCGGTGCCCTGCCCGACGATGAAGATCACTCCCAGTGACATGGTGGCCAGCCACCAGAGACGAAACCCGCGGAGGTCGTCGCGTTCGAGCCGGCGCTCCGCCAGGTAGATCGTCGCGCTCGAGGCGAAGAGGGCGAGGCTGAAGAGCGCGGTGCGGCCGACGTCGAGGTCGCCTGGTCCCGGACCGCTCGGGCTGCGCGTCCGGTAGTCGACGTAGGCGGCGATCAAGCTGCCGAAGAAGAAGACCTCCGACGAGATGAACACGAGGACCCCGAACGTCGTCGTCGAGATCGCGCCCAGCCGGCTGACACCGTTCCGGACTGGACCCAGTACGGGCGGCGCCGCGAAGTTGTGCGGCGGGGGCGGCGACGTGGTCGTCCATTCGAGCGTCTTGCCGCCCCACGGGTTGTTGCCGGCGGCGACGCCGTACCGGGCGCTCCGCCAGATGTTCCAGGCGAGCAGTAGCATCGCGGCGAGCAAGCCGAACGCGCCGACCGTCTCCACCGCGTTCCAGAAGCCCCAGCCCGGCAGGTCCGGGTAGGTGTAGACGCGCCGCGGCATCCCGGCGAGCCCCAGGATGTGCATGGGGAAGAACGTCGCGTTGAAGCCGACGAACGTCAGCCAGAACTGCCAGTGGCCCACGCGCTCGTCCAACAGCCGCCCGGTGATCTTCGGGAACCAGTAGTAGACGGCTGCCAGCGAGGCCATGATCGTGCCGCCGACGATGACGTAGTGGAAGTGGCCGACGACGTAGTAGCTGTCGGTGAGCTGCAAGTCGACCGGCACCATCGCGAAGTGGACGCCGGTGATCCCTCCCATCGTGAACGTCACGATGAAGGCGCAGCAGTACATCATCGCGGGCGTCAACCAGAGCCGCCCGCCCCACATCGTCGCCAACCAGCTCAGCACTTTGATGCCGGTGGGGACGGCGATGAGCGCGCTCGCCGCGCCGAACGCCGCGTCGGCGATCGGCCCCATCTGCACCGCGAACATGTGGTGCGCCCACACGGAGAGCGAGAGAAACGCGATCGCGACGCCAGAGGCGACCACGAACGGGTAGCCGAACAGCGGCTTGCGCGAGAAGACCGGCACGATCTCCGACATCATCCCGAACGCCGGCAGCGCCAGGATGTAGACCTCCGGGTGGCCGAAGAACCAGAAGAGGTGCTGCCAGAGGAGCTGGTCGGCGCCAGCGCGCGGGTCGAAGAAGTGGCTGCCGAGGTGGCGGTCGAGCTCGAGCATCACCTGGCTGGCCGTCAGGCTCGGCAGCGCCCACAGCAGGAGCAGGCCGGTGATGAACGACATCCAGACGAAGACAGGGATTCGGAGCGGCGTCATGCCGGGTGCACGCAGCTTGACGACGGTCACGACCAGGTTCAGGCCCGTCGCGATCGAGCCCGCGCCGGTGACGAGCAGGCCAAGCGCCCAGTAGTCGGGCGCGGTGCCCAGCGAGAACGGCTGCTCGGTGAGCGGCGAGTAGGCGAACCAGCCGACGTCGGGTGGCGAGCCGGCCAGGAAGCTCCAGTTCAACAGGAGCGCGCCGAAGAGCAGCAGCCAGTAGCTGAGCGCGTTCAGACGTGGGAACGCCATGTCGCGCGCGCCGATCATCAGCGGCACGAAGTAGTTCGCCGCCCCGAGCAGCAGCGGCATGGCGACGAGGAAGATCATCGTCGTGCCGTGCATCGTGAAGAGCGCGTTGTAGGTGCCGGGGTCGAGGAAGTCGTTGCGCGGTCGGGCGAGCTGCCAGCGCATCAGGAGCGACTCGACCCCGCCCAGGAAGAAAAAGACGATCGACGTCCCGATGTAGAGGAGGCCGATGTCCTTGTGGTCGGTGGTCGTCAGCCAGCGCAGCAGTCCCAGGTCCAGCTCGTGCTCCCGCTCGGCCGTGCGCGCGCCGATCACCTGAGGCTCTCCAGGTAGGAGGCGAGGTCCGCGATCTGCGCGTTCGACAGGTTCGAGAAGCTCGGCATACGCGCGCCCGGCTTGATCGCCTGGGGGTCGGCGATCCAGCGCCGCATCGCGTCGGGCGAATTGTCGAGCACGCCGGCGCCGAGCGTGGTCCGGCTGCCGACGTGCGTGAGGTCGGGCCCGACGGTCGCGCTGGCCGGCGTGCCGCGGATCGTGTGGCAGCTGACGCAGGTGTTGGACAGGAAGAGGGCGAGACCGCGCTGGGCCGCGGCGTCGGCCGGTGCCGCCGCCGGCGCCGCCTGGTCGCGCGCCCAGGCGTCGAACCGCTGCTGGGGGACGCCGGTGAGCCGGATCCGCATCCAGGCGTGCTGCGCGCCGCAGTACTCGGCACACGGCCCGTCGAAGGTCCCGCTCGAGTCGAGCTGCACCTGCATACTGTTGGTCTTGTTCGGGATGGCGTCGCGCTTCCAGCCGAGCCGCGGCACCCAGAACGAGTGGATTACGTCGGCCCCTGTGATCCGCAGCTCGACGGGCTGGCCCTCCGGAAGGTACAGCTCGTTCGCCGTGACGACGCCGCGGTCGGGGTAGCGGAACTCCCACCACCACTGGTGGCCGATCACCTGCACCACCGTGTTCTGGCCGCCGCTCGGCGCGGCGCTCGCGTCGACGGTGCCCAGGGTGCGCATGGCGAGCGCGAAGAGCCCGAAGACGAGCACCAGCGCCGCGGTGGTCCAACCGACCTCCAGTCGCTTGTTGCCGGCGACGGTCGAGGCTTCGCCCGGCCCGCGGAAGGTGATCAGGACGTAGACGAGCCCGCCGACGACGAGCGCCAGCACGACCGCCGAGGCGACGAGGACGATGCCGAAGAACGACTCGATCGCCCGGCCCTGGACTGTGACCGGCTGGAAAGTCTCGTCGATCGGGGCGCACGCGGCGATCAGCCAGACCAGTCCGGCCAGCAAGAGAACGCGCAGCACACAGTTCACAGTACCAGACGACCTCTTCGGCGTGCCCGTGTCCTGGTTCGGTGCCCCACCCACAGGGTAGACTGCGCGCCTCATGGTTTGGGTGCTCCGCATGCTGGTCGTCGGCATGTTCGTCGCCGTGCTCGCGTTTGCCGGCGGCGCGCTGGCCGTCCAGCAAGGAGGGCCCGGAACGCTTCCGGCTGCGATTGGCTCGATCCTGCTGATCGCGGCGATCCCGCTCGGGATCCTGACCTGGATCGTTTTGCTCGCCCGGCGTCTCCTGACGCGCAACCGACGGCGCGGGCGTGGTAGCGCGGCCCGCCGTGCCGGCGCTGGTCCTGGACCTTCGGCGCCAGCCGGAGCCCGCCCTGGTGGGGCACGACCAGGCGGGGCGCGACGGGGTGCCGCGCGTCCGAGTCCCCCGCGCCGCTAGACGCTCCTTCACCGTTCGCTTCGCTCGAAGACGAGCCCGGCCCGCGGCCACTGCCCCAAGGGGTCAGCCCGCTGCGTGTCTTCGTCGGCGACACACCGCACGCTGCTGGGGCTCTAGACCTCTGCCACCACCGGTAGGACGAGCGGGCGCAGGTTCGCCTGCTGGCGCAGGACGGAGAGCGTGACCTCGTGGACGCGGGTGTGGACGAACCCGACGTCGAGCTCGGCTGGGTCGAGCTTGCGCAGCGCGCGGTCGACGGCGTGGCAGGCGGCGTCGAGCGCTTCGCGGACCCGCCCCTCCGCGGCGACGCCGCGGGCCGCGATCTCGGGCTCGCCGAGGATCTCGCCGGTGTCCCGCGCCATCGTGACCGACACGATCACGACGCCGTCGGCGGCGAGCTGCTTCCGGTCGCGAAGCACAGCCTCGTCCACGCCGCCGATCTCGACGCCATCCACCAGCACCGAGCCCGAAGGAATCCAGCCGTCGACCTTGGCGGTGCCCTTCTCCAGCTTCAGCGACTGGCCGATCTCGAGGAATGGCACGTGCTCGGCGTCGAGCCCGTGCTCGGCGGCGAGCCGCCGGTAGAGCACCTGCATGCGGTACTCGCCGTGCAGCGGCACGGCGTAGCGCGGCCGGAGCAGGTCGAGCAGCTCGCCGAGCTCCTCGCGGGCGGCGTGGCCAGAGACGTGGACGTTCTGCTCGATGGCCTTCCAGATCACGTCGGCGCCACGGCGGAACAAGTTGTCGATCGTGCGGGAGACGCTCTCCTCGTTGCCGGGCACCGGGCTGGAGGAAAGCACGACCGTATCGCCCTCGCGGATGCGCACCTCGCGGTGGTCGCCGACCGCCATGCGTGAGAGCGCGGCCTGCGGCTCGCCCTGCGAGCCGGTCGCGAGGATGATCACCTCGCGCGCTGGCATCCGCTCCGCGTCGCCTAGCTCGACGATCAGGGAGCCGGAGGGGTTCAGGTAGCCAAGCTCGATGCCGACGTCGATCGAGGTGAGCAGCCCGCGCCCGGCGACGGCGACCTTGCGTTTGTGCCTCTCGGCGAGCTCCAGGATCTGGCGCACGCGGCCGAGATGCGAGGCGAACGTGGCGACGATCACGCGGCCGGGCGCGTTGGCGATGATGCGGTCGAGCGTCTCGTACACCACGCGCTCCGGCGGCGTCCGGCCCGGGCTCTCGATCCGAACGCAGTCGGAGAAGAGCGCCAGGACGCCCTCGTCGCCGAGCCTGCGCAGCGGGCCACGGTCCAGCTCGCCGGTCTCGGTCGTGAACTTGAAGTCACCCGTGAAGAACAAGCGGCCGGCCGGCGTGTCGACGCGCAGCGCGGTCGCGTCGGGGATGGAGTGGCCGATCGGCAGCAGCGTCATCTCGAACGGTCCGAGCGTCAGCGACCCGCCGGCTTCGATGGGGTGGAAGCGCGCGAACTCGGTCACGCGGTTGCGGCGCAGCTTCGCCTCGACCATCGCCAGCGTGATGTTCGTGCCGTAGATGTCGACGCCGACGCCGAGCTGGCGGAGGAAGAACGGCACCGCGCCGATGTGGTCCTCGTGCGCGTGGGTGAGCACGAGCCCGAGGAACTGCTCGCGGTGCGAGAGGATGTACGAGAAGTCGGGGATGATCAGATCGACGCCGAGCTGATCCGGGCCGGGGAACTGGACGCCAGAGTCGATCAGGACGAGCTTCTTGCGGCTCTCCAGCAGCGTCGCGTTCTTTCCAACCTCGCCGACACCGCCTAGTGGGGTGACGTAAACGGATCTGTCGTCGGGCATCAGCTAACCGCCGTCAGTCATTTCGAGCCCGGCGAGGATCCTCGCCGCGCCGTGCTCGACGAGCGCCGCTGACGGCACGGCGGCCGGGATTCCCCCCCTCACCTGGCACACCCCGGAGCGACGAAGCACGGCCCAATTCTAGGGCCGCGTGGTCGGGAGCTCCGTGATGCGCAGGCGGGCGCACCCGTAAGGAATGAGCTCGATCGGCTCCGTCGGGGTGTCGACCTGGACGGGACTCTCCGGCAGCGGGCCGGCGGAGTTGTCGACCAGCGTCCACCACGGCACGCGCCGTCCCTGCGTGTGCAGGACGATCGGCGGCGCCTCGCCCGACCACGGCACCTTCGACACCGCGCGCTGCTCGAGGCGCAGCGGCTGCTCGACGACCGCGTAGTTCCACGGCGTGGTCGGGTGTACCTCCCAGTCGACGAACGGCTCGTGGCGCCCGATGGGGCGCCACTCCTCGCCGACACGCAGCGCGAACGTCAGTGGGCCGCGGTGGACGACGTCGGCGTGCTTGTCGCGCCCTTCGAAGCGGATCGACGCCCGGAGGTGCAGCTCGACCACGTCGCCGTCGGAAACGCGCAGCCGGTGGAATCGCCCGGGCTCGAGCGACCGCGGCTCGCGGTTGACCTCGGCGCCGTCGCACCACCCGGGTACCCGCAGGAGGAGCGTGCCGCTACCCGACACTTCGAGTCGGACGTCGTCGCGGAACGGGTACTCGGTTACCTCGCGCACGGCCAGCCCGCCGTGCCGCACCTCGCACGGGCCGTAGGCGACCGCGACCAGCTCGTCCGGTCCGCCCGCCATCCACATGTGCGAGACGAACTTCGGCCAGCCCTGGTGCAGGTTAGCGGTGCAGCAGCCGAAGTTCGGCTCGAGGCCAAAGATGTTCGAGTCGTCCTTGTTCTGCGTCCAGTTGCGCCTGGCGACCGAGCAGAGCACCTGGTTCGGCTGCTGGTCGTACTGGCGCGCGCGCACGTCGGCCGAGATCGTGGCGGGGAGGGCGTTGTAGATCACGCGCTCGAGCCGGTCGGCGTGGGCGACGTCGCCCCAGATCGCGACGAGCTGCTCCAGGCTGAAGGCGAGCTCGACGACCGCGCAGAGCTCCACGCCGGCGGTCGGGTCGCGCGTCGCCAGCCACTCGTCGCCCGAGAACATGCCCTGCGGCTGGCCGTGGTAGCGGTCGAGGCTCGCCAGCCCCTCGTAGACGGCGCGGCGGTACTGCTCGTCGCCCGTCCGGAGCCAGCGCAGCGCCGGCTCCTTCACCGCCATCGCGACGTTGACGACGTGCGTGTAGTGGTCGAAGGTCGTGACGCGCGAGGTTGGGACGCGCTCGAGGAACCAGGTCGTCCAGTCCAACGTCTGGGACTCGACGAGCGCGATGAGGTCGAGGAGGTGCGGGGCGCCGGCGCGGGCGAGGAGCCAGCGCGCGCCGAGGACGTTCTCCGCCCCGCGCGCCTGGCCCCACTTCTCCAGGGGGCGTGCTTCGAGCTCCCGCGCCTGGTGCGCGAAGTAGGCGGCCATCAGCTTCGGGACGCGGGGGTCGCCGGTGGCCTCGGCGTGCTGGGTCAGCGCCTTCAGCATCACCATCCGTGGCCACCAGTCGGCGTTCGTGGCCGGGCCGAAGAAGCCATCCGGGCGCTGGCTGGCGAGCGACCACTCGACCCAGCGGTCCGCCCGGGCCAGCAGCCGTTCGTCGCCGAGCAGGTGGGCGAGCGGGATGAGCCCGTCGCAGTAGTAGGGGCCGCGCTCCCAGTCCTCGCCGGTCCCGCCGAGCCAGCTGCTGTTCGGGCCGACGTCCGGCCAGTGGTCGGGCAAGAGGCCGGTGAAGCCGTCGGCCTGGAGGCGGAGCTGGTCGCGCAGCCAGCCGAGCGGCTTCACGGCGCCAAGCGGGAGCTCGTGGAAGGCCCGGTTCACGTGAACCTCAGCGTCGTGCCGACGCAGCTGAACACGAACTGCTCGGGGAACGCGTTCGCGATCTGGCGCATCGCCGCGAAGCCGGTGCAGTGCCCGGGGACGAGGTAGTCCGGCGCGATCTCCTTGAGCGCCTCGACGGTCCGCGGGATGATCGGGTCGAACCAGCCGCCCGTCAGGTGGAAGCCGCCGACCACCGCGTGGATCTTCTCGACGCCGGTGATCCGGCGCGCGTTCAGCAGCACGTTGACGATCCCGCTGTGGCCGCAGCCGGTCACGACGATTAGCCCCTTGCCGCGCAGGTTCAGGATCGCGCACTGGTCGTCGTGGATCAGGGGGTCAGGCTGCCACTCCCCGTCCCGCTTCGCCCAGTGGATGGGGAAGCCCTTCTCGAACGCCGTGACGCGCGCGACCTCGCCGGACACCAGGACCGCGCCGTCGAGCAGCAGCGACGGCCCGACCTCCTCGATCAGCTCGACGTTCTCCTTGAGCAGGTCGGATCGCTTCGGCGGCGGGATGCGCGACTCGTCGCCGTTCGGCAGGACGAGCTTGCGCTCGAGGTAGGCGTCGGGGTGGAGCACGAGCGGCAGCCGCCGCTCGCCGAGCCGCGTCCACAGGCCGGCCAGCCCGAGCGCGTGGTCGGCGTGGCCATGGCTGAGCACGATCGCCTGGAGCTCGTTCGGCTTGACCTCCAGTAGGTCGAGGTTGCGCAGGAAGCCGAGCTGGTCCACGCCCGTGTCGAAGAGGACCCGCGCCTGGCCGTTCACGCCGATCAGCACTGAGTAGCCGTGCTGCGCGATCGGCTGCGGCTGTTCGAAGGGGTTCGGGCCGCGCCGCAGGCGCTTCGCAACCGGCGTGTCGGCGAGCAAGGCGTCGAAGGTGTTCTCCATGACGGTCGTGATGCTGACCTCGTCGACCGGCTTGAGCTCGATCACCGGCTACACTGCCTCCGCCATGAGTGAAGTGATGCGCGTCGCGGTCGGCCAGTTCAACCAGGCGACCCACGAGATCCTAACGTTCGCGAAGCAGATGGGGTGCAGCGGGGTGCTGCTGAACACGCCGCAGCTCCCCGGGACGAAGCGGTGGGAGTACGGCGACCTGCGGCGGCTCCGCGCGCAGGTCGAGGGCTACGGCCTCCGGCTGGAGGCGCTCGAGAACACGCCGGTCGCGTTCTACGAGTCGGCGATGCTGGGTCTGCCGGACCGGGATGAAGCGATCGAGAACTACCGCGCGACGATCCGCAACGTGGGCCAGGCCGGGATCCCTCTCCTCGGATTCCACTGGATGCCGAACCAGGTGTGGCGCACCTCGCGCATCGCGCCCGGGCGCGGCGGCGCGCTCTGCACGGCGTTCGACATGGCGCAGGTGGATCAGACCCGGCTCACACACGGCCGGGTCTACCCGGAAGACGAGATGTGGCGCAACTACGAGTACTTCCTGAGGGCCGTCCTGCCGGTCGCCGAGGAAGCGGGCGTCAGGCTCGCGCTGCACCCCGACGACCCGCCGGTGCCGTCGCTGGGCGGGATCGCGCGGCTGTTCCGCTCGTTCGAGGGCTTCAAGCGTGGGATGGAGGTCGTGCCGAGCGCCAACCTCGGCCTCGACTTCTGCATGGGCTGCTGGTCGGAGATGCGCGGCGGCGCCGGGGTGCTGGAGGCGATCCAATACTTCGCCTCGCGCGGCAAGATCTTCTACGTCCACTTCCGCGACGTCCAGGGCGCGGCCGAGAACTTCCAGGAGTGCTTCCTCGGCGAGGGGAACGTCGACGTCGTGGAGGCGATGCTCGCACTGAAGCGGAACGGCTTCACCGGCTTCCTGATCGACGACCACGTGCCCCACATGGTCGACGACACCAACTGGGGTCACCGTGGCCGCGCGCTCGCGACCGGCTACATCCAGGGGCTGCTCAAGGCCGTGGAGCGGATGAGCTAGCTAACCCTCCAGCAGGAGCTGCTCCGGATCCTCCACGAGCTCCTTGACCCGCACGAGGAAGCGCACCGCTTCGCTGCCGTCGACGACGCGGTGGTCGTAGGACAGCGCCACGTACATCATCGGCCGGATCACCACCTGGCCGTCGCGGGCGATCGGCCGCTCCTCGATCTTGTGCATGCCCAGGATGCCGACCTGCGGAGGGTTGAGGATCGGCGTCGACATAAGCGACCCGTACACGCCGCCGTTCGTGATCGTGAACGTGCCGCCGCGCAAGTCCTCGATCGTCAGCGTGTTGGCGCGTGCCCGCTCCGCCAGGGCGGCGATCTCCCGCTCGATCTCGGCGAACGTCTTGCGGTCGGCGTCGCGCAGGACAGGCACGACCAGGCCTTCCTCGACGCCGACGGCGATGCCGATGTCGTAGTACCGCTTCAGGACGACCTCGTCGCCCTGGACCTCCGCGTTCAGGTTCGGGAACGCCTTGAGCGCGCCGACGACCGCCCTGGTGAAGAACGACATGAAGCCGAGGCCGACGCCGTGCCGCTCCTTGAAGGCGTCGCGCCACTTCGCGCGGAGCGCCACGACGGCCGACATGTCGACCTCGTTGAACGTCGTCAGCATCGCCGCCGTCCGCTGCGCCTCGACGAGCCGCTGCGCGATCACCTGGCGGCGGCGGGACATGCGGATGCGCTCCTCGCGCCGCGTGCCCTCTCCCGCTGGGGGAGCGGTGGGGTGAGGGCGCGCCTGGAGCGGCGGGGCAGGCGCGGGCGCAGCGGTCGGCGGCGCCGCCTGCGCCGGAGCTCGCTCCAGGTCGGCGGCCATCACCCGGCCGGCCGGGCCGGAGCCGTGCACCTGCGCCAGGTCCACACCCTTCTCGGCGGCGATCCGCTTCGCCACGCCCGATGCGCGCACCGGTGCGCCGTCCTCGGAGATCGTCCCGAGCACGTCCCCCGGCGCGACGGTCTCGCCGGCCTGCTTGGCGATCTTCTCGAGCCTTCCGGCGCGCTCGGCCGTTACCTCGACGTTCACTTTCTCGGTCTCGAGCTGGACGAGCGGCTCGCCGGCCTGGACGGGGTCGCCCTCCTTCTTCAGCCAGGCTCCGACCGTCGCCTCGACGACCGACTCGCCGAGCGCGGGCACGCGCACCTCAGTGGGCATGGATCGCCTCCCACGCGAAGAGCTCGTCCAGGATGCGCCGCTGTTCGGCGGCGTGCACGTCGGCCCAACCCTCGGCCGGGCTGGCGCGGTCGGGCCGGCCGACGTAGGTCACCTGCCGCCTCTGGCCGAGAAGCGCGCGCAGCCGCGGCGCGACGTACGTCCAGGCGCCCATGTTGCGTGGCTCCTCCTGCAGCCAGACGATCTCGCGCGCACCCTTGTACCGGGCCACGAGCGCGCCCAGCTCCTCTGCTGGGAACGGGTAGAGCTGCTCGAGGCGAACGACCGCGGTCGAGGTGTCCTCGGCGCGGCGCGCGTCGGTCTCGACGTCCACCCAGACCTTGCCGCTGCACAGCACGACCCGGCGCACGTCGCCGGGGCGGACCGCCGTCCGGGCGTCGTCGAGCACGGGCCGGAAGGCGCCGTCGGCGAGCTCGGCGGCGCGGGCCTCGGACTGCGGGCGGCGCAGCAGGCTCTTCGGCGACATAACGACGAGCGGGCGGGGATGGCCCCGCAGCGATGCCGCCTGGGTGCGCAGCAGGTGGAAATACTGCGCGGCCGTCGTCGGGTAGACGATCCAGAGGTTGTCCTCGGCTGCCATCTCGAGGAAGCGCTCGAGCCGGCCTGAGGAGTGGTCTGGCCCCTGGCCCTCCCAGGCGTGCGGCAGCAGCATCACAAGGCCCGACGTCAGCCCCCATTTGGCCTCGCCCGAGACGACGAACTCGTCGACGATCACCTGCGCGCCGTTCACGAAGTCGCCGTACTGGGCCTCCCACACCACCAGAGCGTCGGGCGCCTGGAGCGTGTAGCCGTACTCGAAGCCGAGCACGGCGTTCTCGGAGAGCGGCGAGTTGCGCGCGTCGAACGACGCGGCAACGCCCGGCAGGGACGCCAGCGGCGTGAACGGCGCGCCGGTTTCGGCGTCGAAGAACGTCAGGTGGCGGTGGCTGAAGGTTCCGCGGACGACGTCTTGCCCGGTCAGTCGGATCGGCGTGCCGTCGCGCAGGATCGTCGCGAACGCGAGCGTCTCGGCGTGACCCCAATCGAGCGTGCCGTCGGGGGAGTCGAGCGCGGCGCGGCGGCGGCCGAGCGGGCGCTCGAGCTTCGGGTTCGGCTTGAACCCCTCCGGGAAGCGCAGCAGCGCCTCGTTGAGCGCGCGCAGCTCGTCGAGCGACACGGGCGCCGGTCGCGGCCCTCCGTGCGGGACGCCGTCGGGCGCCGGCGGCTCGGGCACTTCGGCTCTGCCATCGACCTTGGCCTCGGCCAACACCTCCTCGCGGATGCGCTGAAACTCGTCGAGGCCGACCTGGAGCAGCTTCGCGGGCTCGTCGGGCGCGACGACGCCGCGTTCGACCAGCCCGGCCGCGAACCGCTCGCGGACGGTCGGGTGGGCGGCGATCGCGCGGTACGTGAGCGGCTGGGTGAACGCCGGCTCGTCGCCCTCGTTGTGACCCCAGCGGCGGTAGCCGATCAGGTCGATCAGGAAGTCCTTGCGGAACGCGGTCCGGTAGGCGACCGCCAGTCGGACTGCCGCGAGGCAGGCGATCGGGTCGTCGGCGTTGACGTGGACGACCGGGATCTCGAAACCCTTCGCCAGGTCCGAGGCGTAGAGCGTCGAGCGGGCGTCGCTCGGCACGGTCGTGAATCCGAGCTGGTTGTTGGCGATGAGGTGAAGCGTCCCGCCGGTCCGGAAACCGGGCAGCCGAGAGAGGTTCAGCGTCTCGGCGACGATGCCCTGGCCGGGGAAAGCGGCGTCGCCGTGGATGAGCACGGCCAGCGAGGCGACTTCGTCCTGGCGCGGAGCGCCGGCCCTGCGCCGATCCTCGTCGGCGGCGCGTGCCATTCCCTCGACGACCGGGTTGACGAACTCGAGGTGGCTCGGGTTGGGCGCCATGACGACCCGGACCGTCCGCTGGGCGCCCTCGGCGGTGACCGCCCGCTCGCCGCCGGCGTGGTACTTGACGTCGCCGCTCCAGCCTGCGTCGTCATGGTCGGAAGGCGCCGCCCGCCGAACGGCGACGCGGCCCTCGAACTCGGCCAGGATCCGGCGGTACGGTTTGCCCATGACGTGCGAGAGCACGTTGAGCCGCCCGCGATGCGCCATCCCGAGGAGGATCGTGCGGGTGCCGTCCTCGCCGGCGCGGGCGATCAGCTCGTCGAGCATCGGGATCATCATCCCGAGCCCCTCGATCGAGAAGCGGGTCTGGCCGGGGTAGGCGCGGTGCAGGAACCGCTCGAACGCCGAGATCTCGGTCAGGCGGTCGAGGAGGCGCCGCTCGTCGACCGGGTCGGCCGGCGGGCGGTAGCGACCGGCCTCGACCGCCTCGAACAGCCAGTCCCGCTCGGTCGGCGCCTGGAGGTGGCCGAACTCGTAGCCGGTCGTTCCGCAGTAGACCGAGCGGAGCTGGTCGATCGCATCGGCCGCGTTCCGCGCCCGCAGCCCGATCGGCCCGCCGACGACCGATGCCGGCAGGCGCTCCAGCTCGCCGGGCCCAAGGTCGTGCGTCCGCGGGTCGAGCTGCGGGTCGCCGGGCGGCGGGGTGCCGAGCGGGTCGAGCTGCGCGGCGAGGTGCCCGTAGGTCCGGATCGCCTGAGCTAGCTCGGCCGCGCCGGCCGCCGCCCAGGGGGTACCGGAGACCGCCGCTGGCGCCTCGCTCGGCGCCAGCGCCATCCGCGGCGGCAGCGCCGGAGGCTCGCGGCTGAACTGCTCACGCCACGACGGATCGACGCTCGACGGGTCGGCCAGGAACCGCTCGTACAGCTCGGCGACGTAGCCGGCGTTCACGCCCTGCATCGCCAGGTCCACGCTGAGACTTTACCGCTCGGATCGTTCGCGGGTGGTGAGGGCCGGCGCGTCGAGCGCCGCGAGGAGTTGGGCCGCGGGCAACTCGTAGACGCGACGGTCCGCCCGCCAGCCGGTCCGCGAGAGGCCAAGCAGGAGGCCGCCGCCCGCACGGACCAGCTCGTCGATCTCGCCTTCGTCGAAGCGGGACCTGTACTTGACCTCGGCGCGGGCTAAAGTGACGCGTCAGACGCGTCATCCTTAGGCAGAAGTGACGCGTCAGACGCGTCACTTCCGGCCCATCGACCGACGTGGACGGCCGTGGTCAGGCGCGGTTCAGCCCTTCAGGCGCTTCCTGACCGACTCCGGCAGCGGGCTGTCCACCTGGGGCGAGCGGAGCTGGGCGAGCATACCGCCGTCGACGTAGATCGTCTGGCCGGTGATGTAGCTCGCGTCGTCGGAGCAGAGGAAGACGACGGCGCCGGCGATGTCCTCCGGGTAGCCGACCCGGCCCAGGGGCACGACCGAGCCCCGGCGCGCCTTCGCCTCTTCGCCGAGGGGCTCGTACTCCTGGGTGTGGATAGCGCCGGGGCCGACGACGTTGACGCGGATGCCGAACGGGGCGAGGTCGATCGCCATCGTGCGGGTCATCGCCTCCATGCCGCCCTTCGTGGCGTCGTAGGCGGCCATGTAGCGGTGGGCCCGGGCGGCGGCGAAGGAGCTGATGTTGACGATCGCGCCTCTGGTGCCGTTGTCGACCATGACGTTCGCGGCGCGATGGCTGAACAGGTAGACACTCTTCAGGTTCGTCGCGATGACGGTGTCCCAGTGCTTCTCGTCCATCTCCAGGATGTGGGCGATCGGCGACGCCCAGCCGGCGTTGTTGACGAGCAGGTCGAGCGTGCCCCACCTCTGGCGAACTTGCTCGAAGACACGGTCGACGTCGGCGCTCTTCGTGACGTCGCACGGCACGGCGAGCGCGTCGCCGCCCGCGGCCTTCACCTCGCCGGCCACCTTTTCCAGGTCGCCGGCCGAGCGGGCCACCAGCGCGACCCGGGCGCCCTCCCTACCGAAGCGCTTGGCGATCCCTTCCCCGATGCCTCGGCTCGCACCGGTGACGATGACTACTTTGCCGCGAAGCTCAGGCGCCTGCACCGCTACCTCCTGTTGCCAGGAGAGTATCAAGGGCGTCGTCGAAGGTCGCCACCGGGACGACCCGGATCGAGCCGGCGGCGCGGCGGGCCTCCGCGGCGTTGTCAGCCGGCGCGAAGAAGAGCACCGCTCCGGCCCTTTCGGCGCCGATCACTTTCTGGGCGACGCCGTCGACCGCTCCGACACGGCCCTGGGGGTCGAGCGTGCCGGTGCCGGCGACTTTCGCGCCGCCGCCGAGCGGCCCCGGCGTCAGCGCGTCGTACACGCCGAGCGCGAACATCAATCCGGCGGACGGCCCGAGCACCGGGCCGGCGTCGATCGTGACCGGGAACGGCAGTTCGGCGGTGAAGCCATCGGTCTCGACGGTCACGCCGACCAGCGGTCGGTGTGGGTCGTCGGGGGCTGGCACCGTCCCGATCCGCGCGCTCTGCTCAGCGCCGTCGCGGCGGAACACAACCTCGATCTCTTCGCCCGGCAGCCGGCCGCGGATGGCGGTCTGGAGGTCGCCGACCGTCCCGATCGACTGGCCGTCGACCCCGACGATCACGTCGCCAGCCCGCAGCGCGCCGGCCGCGGGCTTGTCGGGCAGGACGGAGACGACCCGCGCGCCCCGACCGCCGACCCGCGCGTCGTAGCCGAGCTTGCGGAGCGCGACGACGGCGGCGACCGACTGTGACTCGCTCATCAGCCGCTTGTTCAGCTCGGTCGACTGCTCGGGCGTCTGGTTCGGCGGGACGACCGCCTCGTACGGCACCACCCGGACCCCCGGGCGGACCGCGGCGAGCAGCGCGGCTGGTAGGTCGGCGGCCTGCTCGTAGACGACCGTGTAGCTGAGGTCGCCGGTCTGCTGGCGCCGGTCGGCCGGCACGTGCACCGCCGGCGCGACCGGGATCGCCTCGCCCGGGAGCAGGAGGTAGTAGCGAGAGGCGAGCTTCGGGAGGACTGTGGACGCGACGAGGGCGGTGGCGATGGCGGCAAAGACGAGGAGCGACAGGAGGCCGCCGAGGGCGCGCCGCGCCACACCCGGATCGTATCCGGCCCGACGGTTTCCGACACCCCACTCCCGCGACCTGCTAAAATCCGACTCTCGAAGTAGGAATTCGGAAGATGAAGGTATCGAGTCGCGCGCACTACGGGCTTCGAGCGATGACGGAGCTGGCCAAGGTGTACGGGCAGGGGATGCTATCGCTGAGCGAGATAGCCGCGCGGGAGCACATGCCGCTGCCGTACCTGGAGCAAGTGATCGGGCCGTTGCGCAGAGCGGGGCTGGTTGAGGGCACGCGCGGCGTCCATGGCGGCTACCGGCTGGTCCGCCCGCCCAGCCAGATCTCGGTCGGCGAGGTCGTGCGGGTGCTGGACGGGCCGGACGCGACGGCGCCGGTGGAGTGCGTCGCCGAGGGCTACGTGGACGGCACGTGCGTCCGCGAGGCGGACTGCCTCTCGCGGCCGCTCTGGAGCCGCGTGAAGGCGGCGATGGACATGGTGCTGTTCGGCACGACGCTCGCCGACCTGTGCAGCGACTCGAACGTGGGGAAGGACGTCCTGAATCTCGCGCCGGAGCTGATGATCGCTAAGGAAAGTGCTGCCAATGCTTGACACGAAGACCGCCACGGGCGAAGCCACCCTCATCGTCGACGACCTCCACGTTTCGGTGGCGGGCAAGGAGATCCTCCAAGGCGTCGACCTCGAGATCCCGAAAGGGGAGGTCCACGCGCTGCTCGGGCCGAACGGCTCCGGCAAGTCGACGCTCGCCTACACGTTGGCCGGCCACCCGAAGTACGAGGTGACCCAGGGCCGCGCGATCTGGAAGGGTCAGAACCTGCTGGAGCTCTCGCCCGACGAGCGGGCGAAGCTCGGAATCTTCCTCGCCTTCCAGTACCCGACCGCGATCCCCGGCGTGACGGTCGCCAACTTCTTGCGGCTGGCCGTGAAGAACGTGCTCGGCGACGTGCCGGCCGTCGAGTTCCGCCGCCAGATGCGCTCCGTGATGAGCGACCTGAAGATGGACGACACGTTCGCGACCCGCTACCTGAACGAGGGGTTCTCGGGCGGTGAGAAGAAGCGGGCGGAGATCCTCCAGCTCGCGATGCTCAAGCCGCAGCTCGCGATCCTGGACGAGACCGACTCGGGGCTCGACATCGACGCGATGCGCGTCGTCGCCGACGGCATCAACAAGCTGAAGAACCCGGAGATGGGGGTGATGATCATCACCCACTACAACCGCTTCTTGAACTACATCAGGCCCGACCGCGTCCACATCCTGCACGAGGGGCGGATCGTCCGCTCCGGCGGCCAGGAGCTCGCCGAGGAGCTCGAGAGGCTCGGGTACGACAAGCTGCTGAAGGAGGTCCAGGCCGATGGCCGTTGACACGCTGCAGATCAACGAGAACTACACGGAGAAGTACGGCTTCCACGACGAGGCCGCTTACGCGCAGCAGGCCAGAAGGGGCCTGTCGCCGGAGGTCGTCCGTGAGATCTCGGAGCGCAAGGGCGAGCCAAGCTGGATGACCGACTTCCGGCTCAAGGCGCTCGAGTACTTCCTCGCGCGGCCGATGCCGACCTGGGGCGCCGACCTTTCCGGCATCGACTTCGACAACATCTACTACTACCTGAAGCCGGCCGAGAAGAAGGCGCGCTCGTGGGAGGACGTACCGGAGGCGATCAAGCAGACCTTCGACCGGCTCGGCATCCCCGAGGCGGAGCGGAAGTTCCTGGCCGGCGTATCGGCCCAGTACGAGTCCGAGGTCGTCTACCACTCGATCCGCAAGGACCTCGAGGCCAAGGGCGTCATCTTCTGCGACACCGACACGGCGCTCCGGGAGCACGAGGATATCTTCAAGCAGTACTGGGCGACCGTCATCCCGGCGAACGACAACAAGTTCGCAGCGCTGAACTCGGCGGTCTGGTCGGGCGGGTCGTTCATCTGGGTGCCGCCGGGCGTGCACGTCGAGATCCCGCTCCAGGCCTACTTCCGCATCAACGTCGAGAACATGGGCCAGTTCGAGCGGACGCTGATCATCTGCGAGCCGGGCTCGTACGTGCACTACGTGGAGGGCTGCACGGCGCCGACCTACCGGTCGGACTCGCTGCACTCGGCGGTGGTCGAGATCATCGTCAAGGAAGGCGCGCGCTGCCGCTACACGACGATCCAGAACTGGTCGAACAACGTCTACAACCTCGTCACGAAGCGGGCGCAGGCGTTCCGCGACGCGACGATGGAGTGGGTGGACTGCAACCTCGGCTCCAAGGTCACGATGAAGTACCCCGCTATCTACCTGATGGAGCCGGGCGCGAAGGGCGAGACGCTCTCGGTCGCCTTCGCCGGGGCTGGCCAGCACCAGGACGCCGGCGCGAAGATGGTCCACGTCGCGCCGCACACCACCTCGCACATCGTCTCGAAGTCGATCTCGAAGGCCGGCGGTCGCACCTCGTACCGTGGACACGTCGCGGTCTACAAGCAGGCGAACGACGTGTCGTCGAGCGTGAACTGCGACGCGCTGCTGATCGACGACGCATCGCGCTCCGACACCTACCCCTACATGGACGTCGAGGCCGAGAAGGTCGCGATCTCCCACGAGGCGACGGTGTCGAAGGTCGGCGAAGAGCAACTCTTCTACCTCCAGAGCCGGGGCCTCTCGGCCGAAGAGGCGACCACGATGATCGTGAACGGGTTCATCGAACCGATCGTGAAGGAGCTCCCGATGGAGTACGCGGTCGAGATGAACCGACTGATCGCGCTCGAGATGGAGGGCTCGGTCGGGTAGCCGTCCACGATCAGTGGTCAGCGGTCGGCTCCCCGAGTCGGGGCCGACCGCTGTTGGCTGAAGGCTGATACCCCGCCCGCCACACACGGAGTACGGATGACCGAACTAGCAACACGTCCCACCAGCCCGAGTGCGTTCACCCGCCAGGCGGTCGAAGAGCTCTCGGCGCGCAACGGCGAGCCGAGCTGGCTGCGCGAGCGCCGACTGGAGGCGCTCGCGACCTTCGAACGCCTTCCGATCCCCTCGCGGCAGGACGAGGAGTATCGCCGCACCGACCTGCGCCGCCTCCGACTCGACGAGTTCGCGCCGACGACGCCGAACGGCGCGGGCGTGCCGGGCGCGATCAAGGCGGTCCTCGCGGACAAGGGCGGCAACGGCGGCACGCTCGCCTTCGTCAACGCGACGCAGGTCGAGCGCTCGCTGGCGGCCGAGCTCGCCAGCAAGGGCGTCGTCCTTTGCTCGCTCGATCAAGCGGTGCGCGAGCACCCGGACCTCGTCCGCGACCACCTCGTCGAGGACGAGGACAAGTGGTCGGCGATGAACTCGGCGTTCTGGACCGGCGGCGCCTTCGTCTACGTTCCAAGCGGCGTCGAGGTGACGCTGCCGCTGCGCGCCGTGTTCGCCCAGCAGGGCGCCGGCGGGGCGACCTTCGGCAAGACGCTGATCGTCGCCGACGAATGGAGCCAGCTCACCTACGTGGACGACACGCTGTCGGTGGACGGCGGGGTCGGCTTCAACACGTCGGTGGTCGACGTCTTCGCCAAGGAGGGCTCGGTCGTCCGCTACTGCCACGTGCAGAACTGGGGCACCGGCGTCTGGAACTTCGAGCGCGAGCGGTTCCACGCGAAGCGAGACGCGGCTATCAACCTGCTGCAGGTTGGGCTCGGCTCGCGGCTGACCAAGGCGTTCGTCCACGCGCACATGGACGAGCCGGGCGTCTCGTGCGAGCTGCTGGGGCTGGTGTTCATCGGCGGCACGCAGCACATCGACCACTCGACGCTGCAGGACCACCGCGCCGGGCACTGCATGAGCGACCTGCTCTTCAAGTGCGCGATGCTCGAGGAGGCGCGCTCGGTCTACGGCGGGCTGATCCGCATCGCGCCGGGTGCGCAGCGCTCCGACGCCTACCAGAACAACCGGAACCTGCTGCTCTCCGAGCGCGCGCGCGCCGACTCGATCCCGATGCTCGAGATCCTGGCGAACGACGTCCGCTGCACACACGGCTCGACGACCAGCTCGGTCGACGAGGAAGAGCTGTTCTACCTCATGAGCCGCGGCCTGCCGAAGGCGCAGGCGCAGCGGATGATCGTCGAGGGCTTCTTCTCGGCGGTGGTCGACCGCGTCCCGCTCCAGGGACTCAAGAACCGACTCTCGGCCGAGGTGGAGCGCCAGATCGACCGGTTGTACCTTGGCTGATTTCGTGACGGTTGCCGACGCGCGCGACGTCCCGCCCGGCCAGATCCGCGAGGTGCGGGTCGGCGAGGAGGAGATCGCCATCTACAACGTCGGCGGTCAGTTCTACGCGACCACGAACATCTGCACCCACGACGAGGCATACCTCTCGGATGGCGAGCTGTTCGGCCACGTCGTGGAGTGCCCCCTGCACGGCGCGCGCTTCGACGTGCGCACCGGCAAGGTGCTGTCGCTGCCGGCCGTCTACCCGCTGAAGACCTTCGAGGTCCGCGTCGAGGATGGCAAGGTTCAGGTGAGGGTCTGAGATGTCAGAGGCTCTGCAGGAGCACATCACGTTGGGACCGGCGGTGGGTGAGGGGGCGACGCCGGAGGAGATCGCCGAGGCGCTCCGTGCCGTGTACGACCCCGAGATCGGGATAAACATCGTCGACCTCGGCCTCCTGTACGGCATCACCAAGACCGAGGAGGGCGAAGTCAACGTCCAGATGACGCTGACGACTCCGGCCTGCCCGCTGGGCCCGGTCCTGATCGACCAGGTCCAGTACGTGGTCGGCCGCCTGCCCGGCGTCGAAAACGTGAACGTCGAGTTCGTCTGGCAGCCGCCCTGGGACCCGCGCACGATGGCGAGCGAAGAGGCGAAGGCCGAGCTTGGGATCTGGTAGGGGCTGACGCCCTCGCCCTGGCTTCGCGCGCCGTCTCCGTGGACCCGGCCCAGCTCGCCTGCGCCAGCGCGCCCACGACCTTGGGGCTCGCCGAGGAGGATGGGGCGAGGCGTCACCTTACCCGCACGACGCCGAGGTCGGCGCTGGCGCCGTCGATCAGCAGTGTGAGGTCGAGATCGCCGGGCGCGGGCGCCGTACGCGTGTAGTCGCGGGCGGTCTCGTCGCCCGCCCTGCCCTCGAGCTGGGCGGCGCTGCCGCCGACGAGCTGCGTCTGGTATGTCCCGTCCCGCTCGATCTTCCAGACGGCCGACACGTGAACCGTGTCGCCCGGGCGGAGCAGGTCCGGCGCGGCGCGGTAGCGGAGGATCGACGCGCCGGCGGTGGTCGGCACGGCGACCTCTTCGTATGGCGGCGGCGTGTACCTCGGGTAGGTCGTGTCGGCGTTCCAGGCCTGGACGCAGCTGGCGCCGAGCGCAGCGGCGAGGGCGGCGCCGACCTCGAAGCGCAGCAGCCGCGCTCGACCGAGCAGCATCGGGACGGCCAGCAGCAGGACGGCGAACGGGAAGAGGCGCTGGCCGACTGGCCCGATCTGCTGCCACACGTTGATGCTTTCCGCGAGCTTGCCGAAGAGGAGTCCGAAGACGACCAGCGCAGCCTTGATGCCGTCGGGCGCGGCGAGCGCCTCCCTCAGGAACACGGCGCCCGCGAGGCAGAGGCCCGGGAAGAGCGGCTCGCGGTACCAGACCCGGGGCACGCTCTGGTCGACGACGGCGACCATCACGACGAGGTACGGGACGACCAGCGCGGTGACCACCGCGTCGCGACGGTACGCTGCGTAGGCGAGCGCCAGCCACAGGAACGGGAACCACGCGTCGCGCCACGACACCGGCCCGGTCGAGGCCCCAGTCAGGAGGAAGGAGAGCACCTCGACGCCGCTGGAGCGGCCTGACTGGTCGAAGATCACCGCGAGGAAGGTCGCGGGGCTGGCGGCGAGGCCGTAGACGACGTACGGCACGAGGCCGAGAACGGCGGCCGCCGCGGCGAGCGCCGCGCCGCGCCGCGCGCCGCGGGAGAAAAGGAAGGCGCCGATCGCCAGTCCGACGAACACGCCGGGCACCTTCGCCAGCGACGCCAGCGCGGCCGCCGCCAGAGCGACGACGAGCCAGGATGTTGCGCCGCTGCGGTTCTCGGCGCCGCCAGCACCCCGAGGAACCGCGGCCCTCGATCGATCGCTCGCCGCTTCGTGCTGGCCACGCCGGCCGAGAGCCCTCGCCGCCTCGCCCCTTGGGGCGACACACACAGCCCGCTCGGCGGCGAACAGCCCAACCAGCAGCAATGGAACGAGCAGCGCCTCGGCGACGACCAGGCGGTTCGCGAGCACGATCGTCGGGACCGCGGCGAGGAGGAGCGCGGCCAACGCCGCGACCCCGCGCCCGTAGCGTGGGCGGGTGAGCGCGTAGAGCAGGCCGACGGACGCGGTGCCGAGCAGTGCCGCGAGCAGCCGGCCGGCCCGCAGCGGCACGTCGAGCAGCTCGCGCGCCGACGAGAGGCTCGCCGCCGCGCCGGCCAGCAAGGCGAAGAGCGGCGGGTGGTCCATCCACGGCGTCACGAGCCGGTACAGCGTGCCGTGCGCGAAGACCTTCGTTCCTGTTTCGTAGGCCGGCTTCCAGGACCAGCTCGTCGGTACGCCGCCGTGCAGCCAGCTCCAGCCTGCCCAGAGGAAGGCGTATTCGTCGGCCGTCTCGTTCGGCACCGGGAGCTGGGTGAGCTGGTGCAGGCGCAGGCCGAGCGCGAGAGCGACGAACGCGGCGACGAGGGCCAGGTCGAGCCAGCGCGCGCTCACGGACAGGCCTAGCCCGGCCAGGCCGTTCCGAGCGGGGCGAGGGAACTCGCGCGTCGCGCCGTCAACGGCGCCGGGCGACGCCGCCGCGCGCCCAGAGGGCACCCGGATTTCCCGCCTCGACGGTTCCTCGGGATGAGACCATCCTCAGCTTCAGGCGACGACGACGACGTTCGGGGGCCAGCGGATCTGCACCCCGCCCGGGGTCTTCTTCTTGCCGGCCAGCACTTCCCATTCGACCTGGGGCTTGTCGTACATGTTCGGCGCGTCGGCGTTGGGCGTGAACAGCTTGATCGCCCGGTACTTGACGAACGGGTAGACGTCCGGGTTCAGCATCGCGTTGTACTTGCTGATCTTCGAGTCAGGCGATCCGAACCCGTCGGCGCAGAGCACCAGGTCCACGTTCGGGAAGGTCCTCAGGCTCTTCTTGTTCAGGATCATGAACGGCACCCCGTCGTTCACCTCGGGGTCGCCGAACTGGTGGACGATCAGCATCTTGCGCCGCTTCAGCCCCTGCTGGCGCACGTAGTCGTCGAGCAGCTTCTGCGCCTCGTCGAGCTGCGCCGCCTCGATCTGGCCGATCTTCTTACCGGGGTCGGCGTGGAACTCGGGGTCCAGCGCGACGTGGACGTTCTCGTACTGGAGGTAGCCGCGGTCGATCATCCGCTTGACCTGGGTGACCGGGTCCGACCGGCCGATCTGGGAGTCGAGGACCACCTCCCAGCCCCGCTTCTGGGCTGGCTCGATGTATTCCTTGACGACGTCGACCTTCGCGCCCTCGAGGTAGAGCAAGCAATCGTCGTTCGGCGAGCACGGCGTGGCGAGCGCGTAGATGACGTGGACCATCGGCACGATCGGGCGGCCGCCGTTGTTCGCCTTAATGGCCGGGTAGAAGCGCTTCTCGACGTCGGCCTGCATCGCGTCGAAGCTCTTGTACTGGCCGAGCAGGCCGAGGATCGGCGCCGTGCCGAACGCGCGGCCGTAGATGGTCAGGATCGTGCCGTCGTCGAGCACCGACGCGCGCTTCTCGACGGTCGGCGTAACCGTCGGGGTCGGCGGCGTGGTGGTCGAGGTGCTGGTCGGGGTGGCGGTCGCCGTGGGCGTCTGGGTCGGCGTGCTGGTGACGGCCGGCGTCGCGGTGGGCAGCGGCGTGGCGGTGGCGCGCGGGGTCGGGACCGCGGTGGGCGTTGCGGTCGCCACGAACGGCAGCGAGAGGGCGAGCCCTGGCGAGGCGCTGCCGATCGCGATCCCGCAGACGAACGGGATCAGCAGGAGGCCGAGACGGCTAAACGACAGCAGCTACCTCCGGGCAGGGGCGGGCCAACTATACAGAAGCATGGCGTGCGGGCCCAGCAGTGGCGTCAACTGTCGACCAGCGGTGCCCAGACCCAGCCGACTGTCGTGCCGTGCCGCACCTTCAGCCAGGTGGGCGTCTTGCCGTCAACCGCCTCTCCGTCGGCCTGATCGAGCACCTCGAGCGTCTCGCCCGCCTTGGCGCGGTCGACGATGTCCCCACCGCGGCTGGGGCTCGAACGCAGGCGGGCGGCCTTGCCGTCGCCGTCGTCGTGGACAGTCACCTTGCGGATCGCCGACGGCGCGGGCGGGGGCGCGGTCGGCGTGGGCGCCCCGGATGCCGACGCGCCGGCGGTGGTCGGCTGCAGCAGCTCGGCGAACACGTAGCCGGCCTGCCCCTTGTAGTCGACGCGGTACCAGTCGGTCGACCCGTCCCCGCCGTCGTCGCCTTTCGCCGCCTCGGCGACGTTCACGACCGTGCCGGGGGGCAGCGAGGCGAGCGGGTCCGTGGCCATGAGCGGTGAAGGGCGCAGGAAGGCGCCGTCGGGCCCGACCACGACGGCGCGCTTGGGCAGCGGCTTGGGCGGCGGGCCGAGGTAGGCGGCGATCCCGTCGGCGTAGCCGCGCGCGAGCGTCTGCAGCGTGGTTGGATCGGCGAGCAGCGCGGCGTCGTCGGCGTTGGTGAGGAAGAGGCCCTCGATCAGGATCCCCGGCATGTTCGAGGCGCGGACGATGCGAGCGCCGGCCGGACCAAGGAGGTAGAGCGAGCCCCCGAGCGTCGAGTCGCGCAGGACGCCGAGGGGGGTGATCGGCCGGCCGGCCTGGCCCATGCGCGCCGTCAGCGCGCTCATCACCGCGTCGGCCAGCTTGCGGCTCTGGGCCGCGAACGGGCGCGAGGCCGAGTAGTAGATCGCCGGCCCGCGCAGGCCGTGATCGGTCGAGCCGTTGAAGTGGATCGAGACGAGGATGGCGGCGCCGGCGTTGTTCGCCTTGTCGACGCGCGCTTGCAGGTCGTCCGCGAGATCGACCTTGCCGTCGCCGGTCTTGTCGGCGCCGCCGTTGGGCGCCGCGTCGTCGGTGCGGGTCAGGAGCGTGCGGTAGCCGGCCGCCTGGAGCAGATCGCTCAGCGCCCTGGCGACTGTCAGCGTCAGATCCTTCTCGACCAGCCGTTTGCCGTTGGCGACGCCGGCCGTGCCCCAGTCGCTCGCGTCGTGGCCGGGGTCGATCGCGACCAGCGGCGCGCCCTGGTCGTCGGCTTGAACCGCGGTCGGGCCGACGGGCAGGAGCAAGATGGCGGCGAGCACCAGCGGGATGAGCCGTCGCATCGGGCAACGAACATAAACACGGCTGGCTTAAACCCCCGTCAGAGTTATGCTCACCCGAGTGAGGCTTCCACGATCCTCTGGCATCCTGCTCCATCCGACCTCCTTGCCAGGGCCGAACGGTATCGGCGATCTGGGCGGTCAGGCGTACCGGTTCGTCGACTTCCTGGTCGCGGCCGGGCAGACGCTCTGGCAAGTGCTGCCGCTCGGGCCCCCCGGCCCCGGCGACTCGCCGTACGCCGGCTCGTCGGCGTTCGCCGGCAGCCCGCTGCTCGTCTCGCTCGCCGTCCTGCGGCAGGGGGACGACACGCCGGGCGCTATACGCGTCGACTACGGCCGCGTCGGACGCGAGAAGGCCGAGCGGCTACGCAAGGCGCACCGCGAGCTGCGCGGCGAGCGCCGCGAGGCGATCGAGCGTTTCGCCGCGAAAAACGCGGCCTGGCTCGACGACTTCGCGCTGTTCACCGCGATCAAGGAGGCGCAGGGCGGTGCCGCCTGGACCGAGTGGCCGGAGCCGCTCGCGCGCCACGACCCGGATGCGCTGGCCGTGTTCCGCAAGGAGCAGCTCGAAGCGTACGACTTCCATGTCTTCGTCCAGCAGGCGTTCCACGAGCAGTGGCACGCGTTGAAGAAGTACGCGAACGAGCGGGGTGTCCGGATCATGGGCGACGTGCCGATCTTCGTCGCGCACGACTCCGCCGACGTCTGGGCGCACCCCGATCTCTTCCGCCTCGACGAGCGGGGTCAGCCGACCGAGATCGCCGGGGTGCCGCCCGACTACTTCAGCCCGACGGGGCAGCTCTGGGGTAACCCGCTCTACCGCTGGGACGTGATGGCCGAGCGAGGATACCGCTGGTGGGTCGACCGGTTCCGCCACCTCTTCGAGCTGGTCGACGCGGTGCGAATCGATCACTTCCGCGGCTTCGCCGCGCATTGGAGCGTGCCGGCCGGCGAGGAAACCGCGGTGAACGGCCGCTGGGACCCCGGCCCTGGCGCGGCGCTCTTCAACGCAGTCCGCGACGCCGTCGGAGACCTGCCGATCGTCGCCGAGGATCTCGGCACCATCACGCCGGACGTGCACGCGCTGCGCGAGGAGCTCGGCTTCCCCGGCATGAAAGTGCTGCAGTTCGCCTTCGGCGACACGCCCGCCAACCCCTACCTGCCGCACAACTACGAGCAGAACGCGGTGGTCTACACCGGCACCCACGACAACGACACGACCGTTGGCTGGTACGCGACGCTCCCGGAAGAGCAGCGGCACCGGGTGCGCGAGTACGTCGGCACGGACATGAGCGATCCGGCGTGGGACCTCATTCGGCTGGCGCTGTCGACCGTCGCTGACACGGCGATCGTCCCGCTCCAGGACGTCCTGAGCCTCGAGAGCGAGGCGCGCATGAACACGCCAGGCCGAGGGCTCGGCAACTGGTCGTGGCGGTACCACCCCGACCAGCTCCAGCCCCAGATCGCCGAACGGCTGCGCGGGCTGGTCGAGCGCTACAACCGAGGGCCGGCGAAACCGGGACCGTGACACCGGAGAGCGCGGCCGCGTATGCTCGCGGGCCGTGGCCCGACGACTCACGCTCGTCCTCGGCATCCTCCTCTTCCTGAAGCTGGTCGCCCGCTTCACCCTCATCGGCGCGTTCACGGACGCCGCGATCCAGTTCTTTGCGATCATCGACGCCGCCGCGATCGTGCTCGCGTCGGCATGGGTCGCGAGCGGCCAGCCGCGGGCGCAGCGCCATGGCGCGCGACGGCGCGCCATGGCGTCGGCCGGGCTCCTCACGCTCGGGGCGTGGGCGATGAACGTGCTGCTCCAGGCGCCGCTGATGGCGGCGCGTTCGTCGGATACCCTCGAAGCCGTGCTGCGCTTGCTTATGGCCGGGCTGGCGAACGCGGCGCTGGCTGGGCCGATCGGCGGACTCGCCGTCTGGCTGCTCGCCAGCGTGGTGGCCTGGGCGTGGCTGCTGGCGCGGATGCCGGCACCCCCGCGCCGGGCGGGCGGGCGAGGCGCGGCGGTAACCTTGGACGGATCACCCAGGGAGCGCACCAATGCTCAGACGGCTGTTGTTCGTCCTCGCGCTGATCGTCCTGCCGCTCGCGCCGGCGCAGGCCGACCAGGTCACAACCAACGACGACCCTAGTCGCGCGCTGCCGTTCGGCGGCGCGGCGAGCGGCGACTTACCTGGCATCCCGCCGACGCTCGGCCTCGGCAAGTTCGCCTTCTACAGCTTCCAGTACCCTGGCGACGGCTCTACGATCACCTTCTGGGTGGACGTGTCGCCGGGCGATCCGGCGACGGCACCCCACGCTGGCTTTGCCATCTACGGCCCGGGCACGACCAAGCCGTACGCGCAGGGAGCGCAGACGGGCAAGCACCCCTCGTACGAGGCCCTGTTCAGCTCGACGACGCCGGGTACGTACCTGATCCAGGTGTTCAACTACAACGTCACGCCAATCCACTTCGAGCTAACGGCCGACGGTCTACCGCCGCAGCCCAACGCGCCCACGCCTGTCCCGACCCCGACCGGCGTCGAGCCCGTGCCGACGCCCGCGGCGACGCCGTCGCCGACGCCGATCCCGGTCGGCACGAACACGACGCCGGACCAGGCGATCGAGCTGACCGGGCCGGTCGAGGGCATTCTGGGCGGCTCGACCGCCGGCAAGTTCCAGTTCTACAAGTTCACCTACCGTGGCGATAACTCCGTCGTGACGATCGCGATGGACGTGCAGCCAGCGGACCAGGTCACTGGGCACGCGGTCGGATTCGCCGTGTACGGCCCAACGTTCGGTCGCAAATACACGCAGAGCGGGTACAACGGGCCGAACCCGCCGACGCATTCGACGACGCTGGCGACGAACGAAGCCGGGTCGTACCTCGTCCAGGTGTACAACTACACCCCCGGCACGACCATCACCTACCGGTTGGAGAAGCGCTAGTGAAGATCACCCGGATCGAGACGTTCCTCGTCCATCCGGACCGCCGGAACTACGTGTTCGTGCGCGTCCACACCGACGAAGGACTCCACGGCGTCGGCGAGGCGTACTCGGCCGGGCCGGACGATGCGACAGCGGCGGTCATCGCCGACTTCGAGACCTGGCTGGTCGGGCGCGACCCGCGGGACGTCGAGTTCTGCTGGCAGCTCATGTACAACGCGAGCCGCTTCCCCGGCGGCGTCGTCACCAACGCGGCGATCAGCGGCATCGAGCACGCGCTCTGGGACATCAAGGGCAAGGCGCTGGGCGTGCCGGTGTACCAGCTCCTCGGCGGGAAGGCGCGTGACCGGGTCCGCGTCTACCAGAACCCGGGCGGGCGGTCGCCGGAAGAGACGGCCGAGCGTGCCCAGGCGTTGATCGAACGGTACGGCTACGGCGCGCTGAAGATCGGGCCGCAGCCGGCCGGCAGCGAGAAGATGCCGTGGAGCCAGGTCGTGCGCGAGTCGGCGCGGAAGATGGAGGCGCTGCGCAAGGCGGTCGGCGACGACGTCGAGATCGGCGTGGATCCGCACGCCAAGATCTTCGAGCCGATCCGGGCGATCCAGCTGGCCGAAGCGCTCAAGCCGTTCAACCCGTTCTTCGTCGAGGAGCCGCTGCGGCCCGAGAACATCGACGCGATGGGCGAACTGCGGCGGACCTTCTCGGCGCTCGGCGTGCCGCTCGCGACCGGCGAGATGCTCTACACGAAGTACGAGTTCCGCGATCTCCTCGTGCGCCAGGCGGCCGACATCATCCAGCCGGACATCTGCTGTGCCGGCGGCCTGCTCGAGCAGAAGAAGATCGCGGCGATGGCCGAGTCGTTCTACGTGGTGGTCGCGCCGCACAACCCGATGGGCCCGGTCGCGACGGCGGTGAACGTCCACTTCGCGGCCTGTACGCCGAACTTCCTCATCCTCGAATACCACCCGGACGACGAGTCGCCGCGGCGCGACCTGGTCGACGAGCCGATGAAGCTGGTCGACGGATACCTCGAGCTGCCGACCAGGCCTGGCCTCGGCATCGATCTGAACGTCGACGCGTTCGAGCGCTACCCGTTCAAGCGGTGGACGCGTGCGTTCCCGATCGCGGCCGACGGCGCGATGGGGTATCCGTAGAGCCATCAGTGAAGGGGGTTGCGTCGCAATCCCCTCGATTAGCCAGAGGGGATTGCCTGTGAAGATCACCGACGTTCGCTGCGCGGTCATCGGCGAGAACCCGGTCGTCCGCATCGTCACCGATCAGGGCATCGCCGGCCACGGACAGATCGAGAACACGAAGCCGTACGTCAAGCCGCAGGTGCTCTACTACCGCGACGCGCTGATCGGGCAGGACCCGACCGACGTCGAGCGCTGCATGCTGCGCATCCGTCGGCGCGGGGCGTTCAAGCCGTGGGGCAGCGCCGTGAGCGCGATCGAGATGGCGCTCTGGGACGTAGCTGGCCAGGCGGCCGGCCTGCCGGTGTACAAACTGCTCGGCGGCAAGGTCCGCGACCGCGTCCGCGTCTACAACGGGGGTGTGCGCTTCCCGATCGAGGGGCACTCGCCCCAGGCCTACGCCGACGCGATGGGCAAGATGAAGGAGGCCAGGGAAGGCTTCACCATCATCAAGCAGGCGGTCGGCTTCCACAGCGCGATGGCACGGGACATCCCCAACTACTTCTACGGCGTGCCGGCGCAGGGCGGCCACGGCGGCAACCGTGGTCTCATGACCGAGCAGGGGCTGAACCACACGATCCGCTGCGTCGAGGCCATGAAGAAGGTGCTCGGCGAGGAGGTCGGGCTCGCGCTCGACTGCGGGCCTGGCTGGCAGATCGCCGACGCGATCCGCTTCGCGAAGGCGATCGAGCCGCTCAACGTGATGTGGATCGAGGACATCCTGACCGGCGACTACACGCCGTACGTGAACTGGGAGGCGTACCGCGAGGTGACGCTGGCCACCTCGACGCCAACCCACACCGGCGAGCAGATCTACCTGCGGAACAACTTCAAGGACCTGATCGAGCACAACGCGGTACGGATCGTGGGACCCGACCCGGCCGACGTCGGCGGCATCGCCGAGCTGAAATGGATCGCCGAATTCGCCGACATGCACGGCGTGCTGATGGCGCCCCACGGCGTGTTCGACGGCGTCTTCGGCGTCGCCGCGCTCGTCAACGTCTGCGCGACGATGCCGGACAACTACATCGCATTCGAGTACCCGGTCGCGCGCCCGAGCTGGTGGTACGACATCGTCGAGGGGCTACCGGACCCGATCGTCGAGAACGGGTTCATCAAGGTCTGGGACCGGCCGGGCCTGGGCGTGACGTTCAAGGTGAACGAAGCGCGGAAGCACCTCGACGACGAGGACAAGGGCTTCTTCGACTGACGACGGCCCTCGCTACGGCGTCCGGTCGGCCAAGGGCACGAGCTCGCCGGCGTGGCCGGCGGCGCCCAGGCCCAGCCGCCGGTCGTGGAACGGGGCCACGCTCGGGCGGTGGGCGATGCTGACGATGGCGGCGTCGGGCAGCCGCTCGCGGAGCAGGGCGTACAGCTCGGCCTCGGCCGCTTCGTCGAGGGCGCTGGTAGCCTCGTCCAGGAAGAGCCAATCGGGGCGGTGCAGCAGGGTGCGCGCGATGGCCATCCGCTGCTGCTCCCCGCCGCTCAGCTGAAGGCTCCAGTTCTGCACCTCGTCCAGCCGCTCGCCGAAGGCGGGGAGGCCCACTGCGCGCAGCGCCTCGCGCACTGACTCGTCGTCGAAGGCGCCGCCCGCGGCCGGGTAGCTCACCGCGTCTCGCAGGCTGGCGATCGGGAAGTACGGCCGCTGCGGCAGGAACAGGATCCGCGCGCGGGATGGAACCTCGACCCGCCCCCTGCCGAACGGCCAGATGCCGGCGAGAGCGCGGAAGAGGGTCGTCTTGCCGCTCCCGTTCGGCCCGGTGATCAAGACGCGCTCGCCAGGCGCGATCGCCAGGGTGGCGTCCGCGAGGATCGTCCGACCGTCGGGCAGCGCCAGATCGAGCCGCTCCGCCCGGACGGCGCCGCCATCGGCCACGACCTGGATCGCTGAGCCGCCGGCCACCTGAGCCGCGACCAGCCGCATGGCGTCCTGGAACGTCAGCAAGCGGTCGACGGTCGCCTTCCACGTCGCCAGGTCCCCGTAACTGGAGACGAACCACGACAGCGATCCCTGCACGCGGCCGAAGGCGTCCGCGATCTGCGTCAGCACGCCCAGCGTGATGGCGCCGGCGAAGTAGCGCGGCGCCGCGACCAGCACCGGGAAGATGCCGGCCACCTGGTTGTAGCCGGCGGTCAGGAAGGTGAGGTACTTCGTGTAGCGCATCAGCTGCCACCAGTTGGCGCGGATGCGCTCGAACCGGTGAACCAGGTCGCGCTGCTCGGCGGCCTCGCCGCGGTACAGCGCCACGCTTTCGGCGTTCTCCCGCAGCCGCGCCATGCCGAAGCGGAAGTCGGCCTCGAACCGCTGCTGCTGGAAGTTGAGGCCGATCAGCGCGCGCCCGACGAGGTGGGTCAGGACGCTTCCGACGAGCGCGTACAGGAGCGCGACCCAGACCATGTAACCGGGGATCGTCACGCTCAGCGAGCCAAGGGAGAACGCCAGCGGGCCCGAGATGACCCACAGGATCGTGACGAACGAGAGCAGGGTGACCACCGACGAGAGGAGTCCGAGGCCGAGGCCGAGCGTGTTCGACGTGAATAGCCGCAGGTCCTCCGAGATGCGCTGGTCAGGGTTATCGGTGCGGCGCCCCGTAATCTCCAGGTGGTAGTACGCCTGGTTCGCTAGCCACTCGCCGAGCAAGCGGTGCGTCAGCCAGACCCGCCAGCGCATCTGCAGCATCTGCGTGAAGTACAGCGCGTACACCGCGGCGACGATGTACAGCGCCGCCAGGACGACGAACTGCAACAGGAGCGGGCCGAACGAGGCGAAGTCCATGTTCTGGATCGCCTCGAAGAACCGGCGGTTCCAGTTGTTGTAGAGGACAGTCAGCCCGATCTGGCCGAGCGTCAGCGCCGCGACCAGGGCGAGCAGCGCCCGGGCGCGCCAGCGCTCCTCCGAGGACCAGTATGGGCTGGCCAGCCGCCACGCCCGACGGACGAACGTCAGTGACGCCGCCAGGTGCCTCCCTTCTTCCCTAAGACTTCAGGCGCTGGGCGGCCTGTCTGAGGGCGGCCGCCAGCAGGGCGGCGTCGGACGCGTAGGCGATGATCTTGACGCCGGCCGCGATCCAGCGCTCGGCCTCGTCGAGCGTGCCGACGAGCATCGCGACGTCTTTCCCGTGCCTCTTCGCCGCCTCGATCAGCCGGGTCCGGTGCTCGTCGAGCACGCGGCCCTGGTCGGGCGTGCCGTAGACGCCGAGCTCCTGGGCGAGGTCGGTCGGTCCGAGCGTGACGGCGTCGACGCCGGGCATGCCGACGATCTCGTCGAGGTGGCGGAACGCCTCGGCGGACTCGAGCATCACCGTCACGTGGACCTGCTCGTTGATCGCCGCCTGGTCGGCGCGCGGGTCGCCGGACGGCGCGAAGTCGTTGCCGGGGCCGAAGCCGGCCATGCCCCGCATCCCGACCGGCGCGTAGCGTGCCGCCTCGACGACGCGCTGGGCGATCTCCGGGTTGTCGACCTGCGGGACGTGCAGCCCCTGCACGCCGCAGTCAAGCAGCCGTGTGATCCATTCGCGGCTGCCCTGGGGCGGGCGGACGACGACCGGAAAGCCGAGCGCGCGGCCGAGCACCGCGAAGTCGGCGACCGTCTCGATCGACGGGGAGGAGTGCTCCATGTCCACCCGCGCGTAGTCGAGCCCGGCGCTCTTCATCAGCGTCAGGACCGCGGGGTTCCGGACGAGGTTGATCCACGTGCCGACCTGGACCCTGCCCGCGGCGAGTGCGGTCTTCATCGGGTTCGTCTGCATGGTGGAGGATCATACGCCGACGATCTTGTTGGGCTGGCGGTTTCCCATCATTTCCGCCGCGCTGCGAGCTGCTCGTAGACCTTCGCCAACCTCGGGTCGGGCGAGCGACGAACAGTCAGCTCGAGGTAGTCCCGCACGTTCCGGTTCGCCGTCGTGCCCAAGAGCTCCATCACCGCGCTGTAACCGTCGACGAGCTGGTTGAGGATGATCGCCTCGGCGGCGACCAGTGCCGTGGCCTCCCCTTCCTCGCCGCGGGCGCGCGCCTCGGCGAGCTGGCCCAGCAGCGCCTCGGTCTGGTACCCGCCGGGTGCCGCGCGCGCCAGGCTCGCGAATGCCTGGGCGAGCACGTCTGGCGCGACGCCGGCGCGCCGCGCGAGCCCCCAGATTGGCAGGTAGTGGCCGCGCCTGGCGAGCACGCGGACCGCGGTCACCGCCGGCTCGCCTGAGAAGGCGGACGTGTGCGGATCGCCGAGCAGCTCGACGGCGCGGTAGTCGCCCAGCTCGGGCTCGATCGACGCCAGAAGCAGCAGGCCCTCGGCGCGCAGGTTCTGCGCTACGTCCACGCCCATCCGGATCTGGACGGTCGCGATGGCGTTCTCGCAGACGTCGC
>DASRFH010000213.1:0-5963 GCA_035651675.1 Chloroflexota bacterium
CCTTGGCGGCCGCGGTCGTCGTGACCGCGCTGCTTGCGGTCTACACGGGCACGGCGCTCGCCGACGGGGGAGCGGGCGGGGACGACTGCTGTGGCGGCAGAGGGGGTGCCGGGGGCTCTACCGCGCTGAACGCCCCGGGCGGCGATGGCGGGGCCGCCACGGGGCAAGGCGGCGGCGGCGGCGGCGGTGCTGGCACGCGGGGCGGCGCGGGCGGCGCGGGCAACGGCACCTTCGGGTCGGTCGGCGGCGCGGGTGGCGCGGGCGGTGCGAGTCCGGGGGCGAACGGCGGCGACGGCGCCAGGCCAGTCGGGCCCAACGCGGGCGCGGGCGGCGGCGGTGGAGGCGCGCACGGCGCGGTCGTGACGTCGGACGCCACGCAGTCGGTCGCGGTCGTCGGTGGGAACGGCGGCGGCGGGGGCGATGCGTCCGGGGGTTTCCGTGGTGCGGGCGGTGGTGGTGGCGCCGGCGGCTACGGCGCCGTCGTGGACGGGACCGGGATCAGCTACACGAACGCCGCGGGCGTGACGATCCAGGGCGGCGACGGCGGCCGCGGTGGCAGCCCCGGCTCCAACGGCACTCCCGGCTCGCCTGGCTCTGGTGGGCACGGCGTGTACTTCACCGGCCGTGGGACGCTGACCAACGACGGCACGATCGCCGGGGGCGCCGGCGGGGCGGGCGTTCTCGGCGGCGGCGACGGTGGCTCCGGCGTCGTCTTCGCGAGCGGCGGCACGCTGAGCAACTCGGGCACCATCACCGGCGGGGCCGGCGGGTCGGGCAACGGCAGCCCGGACGGATCGGATGGCTCGGGCGTGAAGGGCGCCGACCTGGCGATCATGAACGCCGGCACCATCGTCAGCTCGAACGGGTACGCCGTCGAGCTGACCGGCGGGACGAACACCCTGACGATGCAGCCTGGCTCGGCGATCACGGGGGCCATAACGGTCGCCGGGACGCTCGCCATCGATCCTTCCGCCTCCGCGACTCTGTCGAGCAGCATCGCCGGAACCGGATCGGTGACGAAGATTGGGACGGGCACCCTCACGCTGACCGCCAACAGCGCGTACACCGGATCGACAACGGTCAGCGCGGGCACGCTCGAGCTGGCCTCCACCGCCGGGTTGGCCGGCCCCGTGACCGTCGCGGCCGGGGCCACATTGAGTGGCACGGGAGGGGTGAACAACAACGCAACCATCGCCGGTACGGTGTCGCCCGGCAGCGGCGGAACGCCTGGCACACTCGTTCTCAATGGAGCGACGTTCGGCAGCGGCTCGACGTTCGCAACCCGCATCAACAGCAGGACCGCCGTCGGCCAGCTCGGCTCCACCGGCACCGTCGTCCTGGGCGGCAACCCAACGCTCGCCATCACGCTCGGCTACGCGCCGAGCCCCGGGGATTCGTTCGCCATCGTGCGCGCCGGCGCCGTCACCGGCACTTTCGCCAACGCGCCCAACGGGGCGACGCTGACCGCCTCCTTCGGCGGTACGAGCTACAACCTCGTGGTCAGCTACGTCAACGGCCGGGGGGTCACGCTCACCGCCAAGACGGCCACGACCACCGTCGTCGCCTCTTCGCAGAACCCATCGGCGACCGGGCAATCCGTCACGTTCACCGCGACTGTCAGCGGCGCGAGCCCGACGGGCACCGTGGCGTTCCAGGACAACGGCGCGACGATCTCCGGCTGCGGCGCCCAGACGATCTCCGGTGGCAGCGCGACCTGCGCGACCGCGTCGCTATCGGTGGGCAGCCACCAGATCACCGCCGTCTACGGCGGCGACGGCAAGAACCTGGCCAGCACGTCGTCGGCACTAGCGCAGGACGTCGCCGCGCCGACGGCGACGCCGACCGTGACCAGCACCTCGACGCCGACGGGCACCACGACCCCGGCGAACACCCCTACCCCGACGCAGACGCCCGGCGCCACCGCGACGCCCACCGCCACCGGCGCGGGCGGGCCGGGTCCGACGCCGACGCGCACGCCGCTGGTGCTGCCCACGGTCGTAGCCACGGCCGTGCGGCTCGGCCCGGGCCAGCTGCCCACCTTCGTGCCCACTCCGGACCCCGCGCAGGGCGGGCAGGTGGTGCTGGTCCCGACCCAGGCCGCCGGCGCGACGGCGCAGGCGGTGGTCGTCGACCGGACCGACGGGGCGCCGTTCCCGATGACGCTGCTGGTGCCGCCGCCCGCCAACGGCGGGGGCGGCCAGCTCGTCCGCGTCCAGCAGGCCACGGCCGTGCCGACCGCGCTCGCGCTGCCCACCGGCGTGGCGGTGGGCAAGGTGGTGCAGGTCGACGTGTACGACCTGGGGACCGGGGCGCTGGTCCACCACCACGCCCCGCCGCTGACGGTCGCGGTGCAGCTGGACGAGGGCGAGAAGGCGGTCTGCCGGGCGGACCCGGCGCGGGTCGCGCTGCTGCACGTGGGCGACGACGGGGCGCTGGCGCGCTACCCGATCGCCTCGCTGGACTGCGGCACGGGGCTGCTGGTCGCCACGCTGCCCGACACCTCCTCCTACGCCGTCGCCACGCTCGGGCGCTCGACCGCGCTCACCTTCCGGACGCTGGTCATCCGCCTGCCCGAGGGCGCCAGCCCCGCCGGCTGGTAGGGCTGGCCCCGCCGGCGTCGATCCACCTCGATCGGCGGCCTGGTCGCGGCAATCGCCGGGTCGCCGCCGAACCGACGCGCCGGCGCGGGGATGGTGGGATAATCCGCGGCGTGGGCGACGAGCAGACGCACCGGCGGTCGGCGCGGGAGACGACGGACCCAGCCGATCGGGCCCCAGGCCGCAAGGCGAGGCGCCGGGCGGACCAGGCGATGCTGGCGGCCTACCACGAGGCCAGGCTCGCGGAGCTGCTCGAGCACGTGCGCGCCGGGTTCGCCGAGTACGACGCCGGCCGCTTGGACGCGTTCGATCTGGATGCGCTCGTCCACCGCTAGCACCGCGCGGCGCAGGAGCTGTGGAAGTTCTGCGCCGTCTCGGGCTCAGCGGTGGAAACCGCCGCCCGCACGCTCGAGCTCCTGGCGGAACGGGGGGGGCAGCCGGACTGGTGGGGGCTGGCCGAGCGTCGCGGCCGGTGACCGCGCCTCGGTAGCCGCCCAGGCCCCACGGTTCCAGCCGGAGGCCGACCCGTCCCGCCTGTACTACGGCACCGACAACCGCACGTCGGGCCTCCTGCTGGGGTCGGCGCTGGTCCTCGCCTGGTCGACCGCCTGAGCCGCGACCGTGAACCCGGCGCCGTCCGACGCCACGAAGCGGCTTCGTAGGGTCGGGCGGCGCCGTCACCGCGCCTCCAGCACGGCGGGCTCGCCGCAAGCGATACTTGCGCCGATGTCCTGGGCGCACGCGCGGATCGTCGCGCTCGCCGGCGGTGTCGGGGGCAGCCGCTTCGTGCGCGGGTTACGCGCGGCCGCTCCCGAGGCGCGGCTGACGGCCGTCGTCAACACCGGCGACGACGTGACGCTGCACGGCCTGCGCATCTCGCCGGACGTGGACACGGTGCTGTACGCGCTCGCGGGCCTGGTCGACGAGAAGCGGGGATGGGGGCCGCGCGGCGACTCCTACCGCTGCATGGCCGCGCTGGGGCGGCTCGGCGGCGAGGTGTGGTTTCGGCTGGGCGACGCGGATCTCGCGGTGCACCTGCGGCGGACGGAGCTGCTGCAGAGCGGCTGGGCGCCGAGCGCCGTCACGGCCGAGCTGGCGAGCCGGCTGGGCATCGCCGGCGTCACCGTCCTGCCGATGACCGACGACCCCGTCGAAACGTGGGTGCAGCTCGCCGAAGACGGCCAGTGGGTGCACTTCCAGGAGTACTTCGTGAAGAGGCGCACCGACGCGGCGATCCTTGGCGTTCGCTTCCAGGGCGTCGAGCGGGCGCGGCCGGCGCCCGGCGTGCTCGCGGCGATCGGCGAGGCCGACCTCGTCGTGTTCTGCCCGAGCAACCCCTTCGTCAGCCTCGCACCCGTGCTGGCGGTGCCGGGCGTGCGCGAGGCGGTGGCCGCGGCGCGGGCCCGCGGCGCGGTGGTGGCCGGCGTCAGCCCGATCATCGGCGGCGCGACCGTGAAGGGGCCCGCCGCGCGCATGCTGGTCGAGCTCGGCTACGAGCCGTCGGTCGTCGGCGCGGCGAGCGTCCACGCCGACCTGCTCGACCTGTACGTGATCGACCCGGTCGACGCGGCGCTGGGGCCGCGGTTGCGCGAGCTCGGCGTGCGGCCGGTCGTGGCGAAGGCGCTGATGGGCGGCCGGCGGGGCGAGGCGCGGCTGGCGCGGGTGGTGCTGCGCGCGGCGCTCGGGCGGCCGTCGGCGCGTTGACCGCGTCGGTCTGGGCGGTCGTCGTCGCGCGGACCGGCCCGAGCGCGAAGAAGCGGCTGTCGACGGTTCTCGGTCCGGAGGAGCGCGCGGCGCTGGCCGAAGAGATGCTGCGGGAGGTTCTCGCGGCCTGCCGTGGGGCCGGGCTGGCGACGGTGGCGGTGGTGTCGACCGACGACGGTGCGCGGGCCGCGCGCGGGCTCGGCGTCGGGGCGATCGTCGTCGAGCCCGCGGGGATGAACCAGGCGGTCGCGACCGGCCTCGGCTGGGTCGCGGGCCGTGGCGCCGCGGCGACGCTCGTCCTGCCGGGCGACGTGCCGCTGACGGAGGCCGACGACCTGCGCGCCATCGTCGCGGCTGGCGAGGCCGAGCCGTGCGTGGTCGTCGTGCCGGATCGGCGCGGTGAGGGCACGAACGCGCTGTTCTTGCGGCCAACGGACGCGATCGCCCCGGCGTTCGAGGGCGCGAGCGCGGCACGCCACCTGCGGCTGGCAGAGCATCGCGGCGCGCGGGCGGTCCGACTCGATCTGCCGCGGGTGGCGTTGGACGTCGACACGCCGGAGGACCTCGTCGAGCTCGCCCGCGCCTCGCGTGGCCGCGTTCCGGCCGACACCTCCCGTCCAGCAGGCCAATGAAAAGGCCCGATCGAGCCGCGGCGGCCGCCACGGGGTCTGGTCGGTCGCTCGCCTTCGGCGCAACGTCCTGCACCCAGCCGATCGAACGCTTGCCGTGGAGCAGGCGTTCTCAGCACGCTACTACGAGCGCGCGACCGGTCTTGCCGACGAGCGGCAGGGCCGCCTGCCGCGCGGAGGCTGGTCACGCCGGCTCGCCGCCTCCGCCGCGGCGGCACGCGACCATCACCAGCCGGCGCCCCGTGGCTGGTGGGCGCGCCGCTTAGCCTGCCGGTCGGCCTCGACTCGGGACGGTCCACCGCGCCGGCAGCGCGCCGAGGCGGGCCCGCGGACGAACGCCGCGGGGCCTCGCGCCGTCCCCGCGCGTGGTTGACCCGCGTGGGCGGTGCCTCAGGCGGCGTGCCGTCCCATTCCCCCATCGTCGACCTGCTTCGGTCGGCGCGCGAGCGCGGGTGCGGCCGCCGCCAGCACGGTTTCGGCGTGGGGCAGCTCGCGCGTGTCGATCCCGCGGGACGCCCGTTCTACGATGACGGCGAGCGGGCTGCCGTCCTGCGCGTAGAACACCCGCCGGTCGGCGTCCAGCTCCGCTGCCCAGCCGTACGGCGCGTCGCTGAAGCGGACCACGAGCACGTCGTCGTCCTCGTCGTACAACACTGTCCGTGGCGCCATCCTGCACCTTCTTCCTTACTTCCGTGAGCCTGCCCGGCGGGAGCGCCGACGGGTGGACGCGGCGCGGTTGCGCCTGGCCCTCGTCGTGCTCGCGCGGACGCAGGGTCAGGAGCTGCCTGCTCGCGGCGGGGTCGGCCTACCCGCGTGCGACCCCCGACGACGCCCTCGACGGCGACGGCGACGCGCGCGTGGCCCGGCTGTCCGGTCGACACTGGAGAGGCGGCCCCGCTACGTCGCGAGCCGCGACTCGCAGAGATCTCGGACGGCGTGGAGAGCCTCCGCCAGATCCCCGTAGCGACGCAGCGCGACGGGCCGTTCGTCGTCCTCGGTCGGCACGGCGACGATGAAGTCGGGCCGGGTGTCT
>DASRFH010000214.1:0-20877 GCA_035651675.1 Chloroflexota bacterium
GGTCCTGGACTTCGTCGGCCAGCCGCACCAGCACTTCCGCTTCGAGCCGCGCTTCGCCGCCCTGACCGGCGCCCAGGGGCACCAGCTCGCGCGCCAGATCGAAGCCGGCTTCCCGTTCCTGCCGGCCGGCTGCTCGATCCACCTCGACCGCGTCGCCGCGCAGACGGTCCTGCGGAACGTCAAGGACGGGATCGCCGCGATCTCCGATGCGCGCCTCGCCCAGGAGCTGCGCCAGAAGGGCGACGTCCCGCTCGGCCGGTTCGTCCGCGAGAACCACCCGCTCGACCGCATCTACCGAGGCCGGCTGGGGTGGTCGAAGCTGCGCCAGATGGCGGGGTTCGTCGGCGACCTCGGACCGGACGGCGAGGTGTTGGCCCGCGCCGTCGGGCGCATGCGGCACGTCGACGACCCGGAGCGGATCGGGTTCTACGGGCGCCTGCTCGCGGTGGGGCGTCCCCCGGACCCGGCGACCCTTTCCGAGCGTGAGCGCCGGCTGCTGACGATGCTGCACGTGGATCTCTGGGGCGCCGACAGGACGAGCGGTACGCTGGCCGCGTCGCTCGCGCGCTTCTGGCGGCACGACGCGATCCGGGACGAGCTGCGGCAGCTCCTTCGGCTCCTCGACGACGAGTCGCCGCGCATCCCCACGCGGGCGGAGCTTGGCGAGGACATCCCTCTGTGGGTCCACGCCCGCTACACGCGCGGCGAGGTGCTCGCGGCGTTCGGGGTGTGGGACGTGGCCCGGCCGCCGAGCTCCCGCGAGGGTGTGCGCTACGTCGAAGCCGCCGCGGTCGACGTGTTCTTCGTGACGCTGCGCAAGACGGCGGCCCATTTCTCGCCGACGACGATGTACCGCGACTACGCGATCTCGCGCAGCCTGTTCCACTGGGAATCGCAGTCGACCACGTCCGCGGGGTCGCCGACAGGCCAGCGCTACATCCACCACGCCGAGCGCGGCTCGCGCGTGTGCCTGTTCGTCCGGGAGACGGGCGAGGACGCCCAGGGCAGGGCGATGCCGTTCCTGTTCCTCGGCACCGCCACCTACCGCGAGCACCGGGGCGACCGGCCGATGGCGATCACCTGGCAGCTCGACCAGGAGATTCCGGCCGACTTCTTCCAGGTTGCCCGCGCAGCGGCCTAGTCGCCACGCAGCGCCGAAGCCCACTGCACGCGGGCGGACCCGACCAGCGCGACCGTTCAGCGTCCGAAGCGGCCAGGTGCCATTGCCGTCATCGAGCCCGCGCCCTCGAAGGCGAGAGTGCCCGCAGCATCGACGTGGACCGCGCCGCGGCGGGCGACGGCGGCGAGCGCGCCCGGGGCGAAGCCGGCGTCGAGGCACCTCAGGAGCACGTCCCGCACGCGGGGCAGTCGCTTCGACGGGAGCCCGCCGGTGGGCACGCTCTCTTCGTCATCTCATCCGCGTTGTTGTCCGTTTACTCCGTGCGAGACGACTGCTCGCACACGACGCGATCGATCGCGCCGCGGCGAGGACCCAGGCACCCGCTCGACCCCGGCCGATCAGGCGACGAAGCGGACCTCGAGACGCCTGCCGGTTGCCCTGGCGATGCGCCGCAGCGCCTCGACCCGCGGTGCCTCCTCCCCGCGCTCCCACCGCGAGACCCGGCTCTGGCTGGTGCCGATGGCCCGGGCGAGCTCTGGCTGGGCCATCTTGGCCGCCAGGCGCGCGGCCAGGACCTCGCGCGCCAGCTCGTAGCTCGGCTCGCTCGCCTCCAGCTTCGCCCGCAGCGCTGGGTCGCGCCGCGGCTCCGTCTCGAACTGCTCCAGGGTCTTCCAGTCACTCATTGCCCTCGCTCCACTCGGCAAGCCGCCGCTCAGCAAGCTCGATCGATGCCCGCGGCGGCCGCTGCGCCTTCTTCACGAAGCTCGCCAACAGCACCATCAGGCGGCCCCGCGGACGCCGAACAGCACGCGGTTGACGTCCGAGCCGCGCCGCGTCCGCAACTCGAACACGTCCGGCGTGAGCCGCTTGACCCGACCCTCCGCGAGCAGCGCCAAGCCGAACTCCCGCAGCAGCCGAAGGTCGTGGATGACTTTGGAAAGCAGGTCGTCGAAATGGGGACGGGGACTGTGAAAAGGGCGCCCACTGTGGCCTCATCGCAGCCGCCTCAAGGAGGCGTTGACCGCCTCGAGATGGAACGCCGCCGGGTCGAACGCGCGCCCGATCCACTCGATCATCTCGTCGTGCTCGGGGTGGGTAGGATCCGCGACCGCTTCGAGGAACACCCCGTAGCGCCAGACGCCGCCGACGTCCTCCGGCGGCGCGGCGCGCCGCCCGGCCAGGCACACCGGGTAGACGGCGCCAGGTTCGGCCGGCCGCACCTTCTCGACCACGATCTGGTGCCACCAGCTGTCGCCGAAGTCGTACTCGTAGGTGAAGCGCGCCCGTTCGCCCGGCGCGACCTCGCTCAGCCGGACCCGCCGCTCGTCCTCGACCTCGCCCCAGCCGCCGTCGCCCGGCACGCCGATCTGCCGGCCGCCGACCTCGAACTGGTGCAAGTGGACGTCGGCCCAGCCCATCGCGACTTGCAGGATCTCGTGCAGCCCGAGACCGACAAGACGGCCAACGACCGGGCCGTCGTCGCGCTCGCCGCAAGGCTCGACGCGCAGCTGACGGAGCGCGTGCTCCAAGCGCAAGCGTCGGCGACACAGCGGAGACCCGACAACCAACACCTCTTCGAGAGCGCGCTCGCCTTCCCGGAGGCGGTCGCCAACGACCTCGATCAGCCTTTGCTCGTCGTCGCCGACGAGTTCCAGCACGTTGTCGACCTCGCCGTATACCCACCCTTCGACGCGGGCCGTAAACTGCCGGCCGAGGACGCGCGCAACCGCTTGCTCGCGGTCGTCCGCGCGCACATCGAGGCTGCCAGGCGCGTCGGCTGGGTGGTGACCGGCTCGAGCGTGCGGCTCCTCCAGGACATCCTCAACGCGGGCCCCTTGATGGGGCGGACGGGAAGAGTTGGTTCGTCTCCTACTACGGCTTCGAGCAGGCCGCGCGGGACCTCGCATCCAAGAGTGGCGTGTACACGTCGACGATGCCGGACCTGCAGGCGATCCGCGCCGCCGTCGCCACGCGGCGCTGAACGTCAGACGTCGTCGGGCATCGACGTCGTCATGACTAGGCGCGCGGAGCGCGAGGACGTCGCAGCGACCACGCGCTACTCCGACACCACCGAAGACGACGTCCACGCGGTGCTGCGCCATACGCGCGGTGCCGCGACGAGTTGGACGCGCCAAGACAGCCGGCAGCAACGATAACCCATTGTCAAGCTGGCACCACGTGCTGTGCACGCGACGTTGTGCTGACGCGCAACGTCGCGTCCCTGTGTGTGGCGCCGAGCGGCGCTGCGTGGCGGGGCCTGAGTTCAGCTCGCCCCCGAAACCCCGAGCAACCCCTCGATCTGCACGAACTCGTACATCCGCCGCCAGGCTGTCTGAGGACGCTGTCCACCGAGTAGTTTCAGTTCGAAAACATTACAGAAGTGGTCGCCGGGCGGGATACTGTCCCTTTCACAGTCCCTTTCGGTGACGACCTAACCCGCGCGTACGCCGACGAGATCGGCGCTACGCACCGAGGCGCCGGCGGGCATCCTCGACCCGCTGCTCGACCAAGGGCCGGGCACGGAAGCGCAGGTCGCCGGCGTCGGCGAGGATGCCGTCCTCATCGGCGTCGATCCAGGGCCGGACGCGCGCCTTGAGCTCCGCGAGGATACGGTCGGGCTCGATCCGCCCGCCGGGCACCAGCGGGCGGAGGCGGTCCCAGTTGAACTGCTTGGCGTCCAGGCCCTCGAGCCACCCCGGTCCGCGCCACTGCACCCCGTCGTGCCACAGCCGCGCTGGCCAGAGCAAGCGCACGACGTCGGCCTCCCCAGGCTGGGCCTGGCCGAACCACTTCCAGAGATCCCAGACATCCTTCGGGTTGCGGTTGCTGCTCCGGCGGTGGAGCGCGCACAGCTTCTCGGCCGCCATCTCGCACGAGCGCATGGCGAGCACGTCGGCCGGCGCGAAGCCGAGCGTTGGGAAGTAGGACTGCTGCGCGAGACGCTGCGTGGTGGCGCCGAGCAGAAGCGGGCGCTCGCTGGAGGCGACGTCGAGCTCGAAACGGCCCCCTCCGATCGGCGACGCGAACGCGCAGCTAGCCTGCATGGTGCCCGGGCCGGCCACCTCGGAGCCGAGGACCCGGACGCTCACCTCATCGTCGGCGTCGGCGGTCAGCAGCTCCTCGAGCTCGAGTTGCGCCAGCTCATCGTCGCCGCCGACCACGACGAAGTCGAGGTCCTCGGAGAAGCGGCCGGCGCTGCCGAAGACGAGCTTGCGCAGGGCCGTGCCGCCCTTGAACGCGAGGCGGTCGCGCAGCGGGGAGCTGTAGACGCGGTGAAGGAGGATCGTCAGAACCACCTCCTGCACCCCCACCTGCACGTCGACGCGCGACTGACCGGCGAAGCGGAGGACGTCGGCCATGCGGATCACCGGACGCCGACCTCCGGCTCCAGTTCGCGCTCGGGGACGTCGATGACCAGGCGCCAGCGCTCGTCCCAGCGGTGCGGTGCGGCGCCGCGCCCATCGCCGAGCGCGGCGCGGTGGTTGGGTGACCAGCCGGCGACGAGGCGCTCCCGGTCCTCCTCCCGCCAGGTCCATCCGGCGCGCTCGGTCAGCCAGCCGAGCCGCTTCTGGGTCCGCACGCTCGCCCGCTCCGCGGCGATCTCGGCGAGCCGGTGGACGTCGGCCCGGTCGCGGGCGCGCTCGAGCACGCGCAGCAGCCCGGGGTAGCCATCGACCAGCTCGGGGTGGCGGACCAGGTCGAGCACCGTCTGCTCGGGCGTCGAGACCGGCAGGCGGACCCCGTGCCAGGTCTGGGCCACCACGCCGTCGTCGAAGACCGACAGGTCCGCCTGGAACGTGCGGACGAAGGTGCCGCCGTCGAGCGTGCGCAGTGCCCGCCGCATCAGCGCCTGCACCCCGAGCGTCACGCGGCCGTATGCCTCGGGGTACCAGCCGTAGTGGCCGGCCGCAGTGTCGAAGCCGAGGTAGAAGCGGACGCCGCGCTGGCGGAGTCCGTCGAGGTAGGCGGCGACGTCGCCGGCGGCGACTCCCATGCTCGCGACCGGCACCAGCGCGTAGAGCCCCTTGCCCAGCGGTGTCAGGAATCCCTTGGCGCGCAGGCGGGCGGCCGTGACCGCGGCCGCGTGCCTGGTCGTGCCCGGACCCATGTCGCGCTGGACGTCGTCGAGCGTAAGAGCGCGCCGCCGGTCGGCTTCCCAGGCCTCGACGAGCGCCAGCTCGCGGGGGCTAAGGCTCCTGGTCTTTGTTAATTCCATAGCGCTTAAATCACTGATATTGTGATCTACGATGCACCATCTTAACAAGGCGCCCGGCTCAGCGTCGCCAGCGGCGCGAAGCCAAGCGTCGCTGGCGTGCGATTCGCATGTAGGTCGTCCCCCTATTTGGGACAAGCAGCGTGCGATTCACATCGGCGGTAGACGGGGATCCGGCAGGAAAACGAGCACTTAGGACCGACCCGCCTCGCGCTGGAGCGACATGACCGCGGCGACCGCGGCCGCACACTGCGACACCGCTTCGCGCAGGGCCTTGCGCTGCGCGTCCGACGCCAGACCGATTCCGCCAGGATCGCGTCGAGCGGTCGCCCCAGGTTGGCGTCGTCCTCGAGTGCCCGGACGAAGGCATGTAGGACGACCACGGCGAGCTGCCGCTCCGCGATCGTCGCCACATCCTCGGCGAAGCGCTCCGGCGATGGGTCGATGAAGCTGCGTCGCCGTGGACGTTCGTTCCCCCAGAGCTGCGCCGCTTCAGCTGCCAGAGCGTCGAGGGCGGCCGCGTCCTCGGACACCACGGCCTCCAGCCAGGCGCGGTGAAGCCGCAACGCCTCGACCTGGTGGGCGCAGGTCCCGTGGACCACCCCGTCCGACCAGAATCCGCTGCGTCCGCACGAGCACGCGGGCGTGCCGTCCACTTCGACCGCGACCAAGCGCAGTTGGTTGCCGTCCGGCACCTCGTAGATACGGACGCCGCGGCGCGCCGCCGCCCGGCGCAGCTCCTCAGCCTGCTCGTCAGTCTTCACACCGAACAGGCGGCGCACCTCGCTGACCGCATAGCGCGGCGAGGCGAGTTGCGCCGCCGCGAGTTGGCGCATCCGCGCGACGAACGCGCCGGGTTCTTCCTCCCAGGCAACGGCCTCCCGTAGGCGCGCGACTTCCTCCGGGTCCTCGGCGATGACCTTGTCGAGCCACTCCGAGTGCTGTTCCACCGCCCATTCGAGGTGGCCGCAGTGGTCGCGGTCGCACGAGCATTCAGGCTCCCCGTCCGGGCCGATGTGGACGACCTCGTAGTCGGGGCGCGAGACGTAGCGACGCTAGTCGAGCATCGTACGCGCCGCTGCATCCCGTCGGCTCTGACCCCACCTAGCCTCCTGCTCATCTGGCGGGAGGTCCGGCCAGATGTCCGCGAAGATCTCCCTATCCCGGTCGGACGGTGGCGGAATTGGGTGAAGAGGGAAGAGAGCCTCGGCCGGCTCCAGTTGATCGCTCACCTCTTGATCGTGCCTCCATGCTGCTTCTCCAACAAGGCCGGCGAGATCGCGCACGCTCACGCCGGCCTCGTCGGCCCCGTCGGCGAAGCCATGGCGCAGCGAGTGGGCGCTGATGTCGTCCGAGAGCTTGGCCCGTTTACGGAATTGGACTACGTACGTCGGCTCGCCGAGGAGGCGCGTTCCTGTGTGTGGCGCCGAGCGGCGCTGCGTGGCGGGGCCTGAGTTCAGCTCGCCCCCGAAACCCCGAGCAACCCCTCGATCTGCACGAACTCGTACATGCGCATCATCTCCTGCAGCTCGGGGCCGACGTGCATGTACAGGCCTTGGACGAGGCCGTGGACGATCTCGGGGTCGAAGCGGCGGGCGAAGTGGTTGTTCTGGATGGCGATGAACAGGCGGTACAGGTCGATGAGCGCGGTCGAGGCGATGGGGGTGTCGAGGTCGGAGAGGGCGACGTGGCCGCCGCGCATGCGGACCTTCAGCCCGTTCTCGGCGGCGAAGCGGTTGAGCTCGCGCTCGAACTCGAACGCGTTGGCCGAGTACCCGAACATCATCAGCTTCAGGTGGATCGCCTCGACCAGGAAGCTGAACAGCTCGATGATCTTCACCTTGTCCGGCGCCATCGCCCGCGCCAGGCCGGCGCCGACGAGGCGGTGCAGCGAGCGGGCGACGTCGAACTGCGTCGTCCCGGCCGCGGCGGCGACCGCGGCGACGTCGCGCTTGCCGTCGAGCAGCACGAGGACGCGCGCGTCGGCCTCGTCCTCGGGCACGCCCCGGCCCGTCGGCACGAAGATCAGCCGCACGGAGGGGACCGACGGGCTGATCGCGATCCACTCGTCGACCCGGCGGGTCCCGTCCATGATCAGCCGCTCGCTGGCCAGGTCGACCGCGATGCCGCCCTCCTCGCGCTCGATGCGCCCACCCTCGAACGTGAAGCGGCAGTTGCGCCAGAGGAACAGGCTGTAGATCGTCTCCTCGAGCTGCTGGTCGCGGCAGCGGCGCAGGTCGGCCGCGTCGACCGCCCCGGTCTGCAGCAGTGCGTCTTCGAGCGGCAGGTCGTCGGCGCGGCCGAGCGCCAGCGCCGCGTCGAGCTGCTCGGGGCTGATCCGGCCGGCCGCGAGCAAGAGCTGGCCGACCCCGGCCAGCCGCGTCGCGGCCGCGATGTAGGCGATCCGGCCGCGCTCGAAGACGAGCGAGCGCGAGTTCCAGCCCTGCGCGAGCGTCAGCGTCCCCGTCTGGCCCGAGAGCGCGAGGAGCTGAAGGACGTCGGAGAAGGTGAACGAGCGCAGCCGGCCGACCAGGTCGAACGAGTCGCCGGGCTCTGGCCTCGGACCGAAGTCGAGCGCCGGACGCGGAGCGAACGACACGGCCACGGCTCGCATTCTAGGAGCGGGGTTGAGCAACTGGCGTGGGACCGGCGGATGGGGCGTTGGTACTAGAGCGGGGCGAGGCCCAACGGTTCCTTCCACGCTACCGCACCGCTGCAGCGGGTCGGGGGGCGGGAGGTCCTGGTGGAGGGCGAGACCCAACGGTTCTTTCCACGCTACCGCACCCACACGGACGGCCGGCGGGCGCGCGTGGGCCGCTCGAGTGCCGGTGCGGCGACGCTGCCTCGGCGCCTGGCCGGCAGGCGCGAAGCGCCGCGGGGCGGCGTGCCGAACCGTCGGCGACGCAGAGGAGGTCGATGTCTAACGCCCGCGGTGTCCCTCGAGCACAAGCTCGCGGTCCTCAATAGTCTTCAGCGGCGCGGTCGCCCCGCGACGATGGCGGGTAACGGCGTCAAGGGCGCGCCCGCGCTTGAGCCGGCCGACATCGGCGTCGCGATGGGCGCTGCCCGCGCCGAGGTCGCCGAGGCGACGGCCGGCACGATGCTGCTCGACGACGACCGTGCGACCGCCGTCGCGGCGCCGCCGCCCGGCCGGACGGCAGGGAGGCGGCTCGGCGCGGGTCGCGGTCCCGCGGACGCGGCACCAGCACGAGCCCGTTGCCGGCCGGCTGTACTGGCGGTAGCGGTCGAGAAGGGCCCGGCGATCTACGGCAACGTCCGCCGTCCGTGCGCCGCCTGACGGCCAGCAACGTCGAAAAGGTCGGGGCGGTGGGCCGGGGCGCGGGCCGCGGCGCCGGCAGCCCGCGTGGGTGCGGCGGAGGGACGACCGGCGGACCGCGCCGTCACCCCGCCTCGGCCACGCTCGCCCGGTGGGCGAGGGTGCTCAGCGGAGCTCCAACCGCACCGGGCTGCCGGCGGTGAGGCGTGCCAGGCGGGCGAGGGTGGCGCGGCAGGCCGCGCAGACGACGTAGGCGGGCAGGCCGTCGACGGTCAGGCGGCTGAAGGGCGGCGCCGTGCCGCCGCAGAGGTCGCACGGCCCGCCGGCGGCGTCGCCGTCGCCGACGGCCACCCGGCGGAGGTCGGGGCCGCCGGGCGCGGTCGGGGGCGGCGCGCCCGGCTTGGTGCGCTGGGTCCAGCGGCGCCAGGCCTCGTCGGGGATGCCGGGCGGACGGCCATGGTCGGTCATCGCCTTCGGACGGTAGCACGGGCCGCGTAGAATCCGCCGCGCGCTCGACGTTCGACCCGCGGCGCCTTCCCACGAGACACACCGCGCCCTCCGGAGGAGCCCCCATGGCCACGCAACCGACGTTCGGGTACTTCACGCAACCGCGCGCGGGCAACGAGCCCGGCCAACCCCAGCCAAGCCACAAGGCCATGCTCCGCGACGCGCAGGCCGCCGAGCGGCTCGGCTTCGACGCCGTCTGGGTGCCCGACCACTTCTACATGGAGCGCCCCACCAGGCTCGAGACCTTCCCCGACTGCTGGACGCTGCTCACCGCGATCGGGATGACGACCGAGCGCGTCCGCATCGGCACGATGGTGGTGGCGGCCGGCTTCCGTCACCCGGCGCTGCTCGCCAAGATGGCCGGCTCGCTCCAGGAGCTGGTCGACGGTCGGCTCGTGCTCGGCCTCGGCGCCGGCAACCAGGCGCACGAGCACAACGCCTTCGACCTCGGCTTCGAGCGGCGCGTCGGGCGTTTCAAGGAGTACGTCGAGATCCTCACCGCGCTGCTGCGCGGCGAGACGGTCACGCGCGAGGGCCGCCACTACACGCTGCGCGGCGCCAGCCTGCGCACGCCGCTGCCGCCCGTGCCGCTGATGATCGCGGCCGGCCGCGAGCAGATGTTCGAGCTGACCGCCCGCTACGCCGAGGCGTGGAACGTCGCCGGCGGCCCCGGCTACGACGTCGAGGCGTTCGAGTCGCGCCACGACGCGATGATGGCCGCGTGCCGCCGGGTCGGACGCGACCCGGCCACGCTCGAGGTCCAGCACCTGTCGTTCCTCGGCGTCGCCGCCGACGCGGCGGAGGCGCGCGAGATCCTCGGCACGATCGCGGCCGAGCAGAAGGCCGACCCCGCCCTGATCGACCTCCGCCAGGCGATCGGAACCCCCGACCAGATCGCCGCCAAGATGCGCGCGATGGTCGAGCGCGGCGTCCAGCACTTCGTGTGCGTCACGAACCTGAACCCGCGCCCCGATCGTTACGTCGAGCGGGTCGAGCTGCTGGCGCGCGAGGTGCTGCCCCGCGTCCGCGCCTCCGCCTGACGCGGCGGCCCCCACCCCCTCGCGCGCGTTCGACGGCCGGGCTGCGAGCGCCGAGCCGTCCGACCGACCCGCCCTCGGTCGGACGGGCGATCCGCGGTCACGCCGTCGGGCGCGGTGCTGGCGTGGCAGCCCGGCACGGCTCTGCTGGCACCGGTCGGGCTCGGCGCCTCAACCGGCGCCGAGCAGGGCGGCGGCCTGGGCGCGCCCTGCGGTCACGTCCGTCACCGCCTCGCGCCCTTTGAGGTCCTTACCCGGGTCCATCGCTCGAACCGAGGACCACCGGCCGCGCACTCAGGAGGAGTGAACCAACATAACTGCTGGCCCACCCCCAAAAGTAAGCCCTGGACGAATAGTTCGCAAGCATTGAGGCATTCGACCCCCGGCGTGCCCCGCGTGGCTACGCCACGCCCGGCCGGGGCCGCACCTGGGCGATGCGCGCCGATCCGCGTGCTAGCCTGTGCGCGCTGAACCAAACCACCGGGAGAGAACGGTGAGCGAGCGCGTCCTCCGCGTCGGGGTGGTCGGCTGCGGCCAGATCGCCCAGATCATGCACCTGCCCTACCTGCACGAGCTGCCCACCTTCCAGATCGGCGCCGTGTGCGACATCTCCGCCGCGCGGGTCGACGCCGTTGGCCGCCACTACGGCGTCGACCGCCGCTTCACCGACTACCGCCGCCTGCTCGACCTGCCCGACCTCGACGCCGTGCTCGTCACCACGCGCGACCACGCCCCGGTCGCCATCGCCGCCGCGAACGCCGGCAAGCACGTGATGACCGAGAAGCCGATCGCCTTCAACCTGGAAGATGCCGACGCCGTCATCGCCGCGGCCAGGGCGAACAAGGTCAAGCTCCAGGTCGCCTACATGAAACGGTACGACCCTTCGTACGAGTGGGCGGTGCCCGTCTTCAAGGCCATGCGCGACCGGCGGCTGATCCGCGTCCACGACCTGGGCGGCGAGTTCGGCATCAACGACCAGATCTACGACCTCTTCCCCGCGCCCGACCTGCCCGCCGCGGTCGCCGCCGAGGAGGCCGAGCGCGCCCGCGCCGCCCAGCTCCAGGCGATCGGCGCCGACCGCCCGGCCATGCTCCCGGCCTACAACGGCTTGCTCCACCTCTGCACCCACGACGCGACCATCCTGCGCGGCGCCTTCGGCGACCCGCGCGGCGTGCTCTTCGCCGACGTCTACGCCGGCCCGTTCGTCGTCGCGGTGCTCGACTACGGCGAGGGCTGCCGCTGCGTCTGGGAGAGCGGCTACTCGCGCAAGACCGTCCCCTGGGACGAGACGCTCAGCGCCTACGGCGCCGACCAATTCGTCGAGGTGCGCTTCCCCTACCCCTACCTCCACAACGGCGAGACGGTCGTCAACGTCCGGCGGATGGAGGACGGCGCCTTCGTCGAGAAGAACGTCGTCGCCTCGTACGACGAGGCGTTCAAGCGCGAGTGGAAGGCGTTCCACCGCTGCGTCGTCGAGGACCGCGAGCCGCTCACCAACGGCGAGGAGGGCCGAGCCGACGTGGCGATGCTGATCGACGTGATCAAGGCTTGTCGCGCCGCGCCTTGAGGTCGCCCGGCGGCCAGCGGGAGAGGGCGTCGTGGGCGGCGGCCTGGGCGGCCGACTGCTTCGTGCGGCCGGTGCCGCGGCCGACGATCGCGTCGCCGACGCTCACCTCGACCGTGAACTCCTTGGCGTGGTCCGGGCCGACCGCCGCGACGGTGCGGTAGGTCGGCGCGACGCCCAGCTCGCCCTGCGACAGCTCCTGCAGCCGCGACTTGTCGTCCTTCAGCCGCTGCGTCTCGGCCAGCCGCGCGATCTCGGCGTCCATCAGCCGCAGCGCCACGACGCGCGCCGCCTCGAGCCCACCGTCGAGGTACGCCGCGCCGAGGATCGCCTCCAGCGCGCGGCCGGCGACCGAGGCGCGCTCGCGCCCACCCGTCGCCGCCTCGCCTTTGCCGACCCGCAGCCAGCGGCCGATCCCGAGCTCCAGCGCGAGCCGCCCGAGCGTCTCGAGCCGCACCAGCGCCGCCCGCAGCGTCGTCAGGTCGCCCTCCGAGAGGCCCGGCCGGTCCCGGTAGAGCCGCTCGGCGACGATCAGTTCGAGCACGGCGTCGCCCAGGAACTCGAGCCGCTCGTTCGACTCGGGCCTCGGCTCGGGCGCCTCGTTGACGAACGAGCTGTGCGTCAGCGCGCGGCGGAGCAGCCCCTCGTCGGCGAAGCGGTAGCCGAGCTGCGCCTGTAGGTCCTCCAGCGCCGGCGCCTCGACCATCGGCCTAGTCGGTCCTCCGCAGCACGAGGCTGGCGTTCTGGCCGCCGAAGCCGAACGAGTTGTTCAGCGCGACCGCCACGTCGGCCCGGCGCGTCTGGTTCGCGACGTAGTCGAGGTCGCAGGCCGGGTCGGGGTGCTCGAGGTTGAGCGTCGGCGGCAGACAGCCGTGCTGCATCGCCAGCACGCAGGCGATCGCCTCGACCGCGCCGGCCGCGCCCAGCAGGTGGCCGGTCGACGACTTCGTCGAGCTCACCGGCAGCCGGTACGCGTGCGCGCCGAAGACCGCCTTGATCGCGTTCGTCTCGGCCACGTCGCCGGCGCCGGTCGACGTGGCGTGCGCGTTCAGGTACCCGACGTCCTCCGGCCGCAGGCCGGCCGCCTCGAGCGCCAGCGCCATCGCCCGCGCCGCGCCCTCGCCCGAGTCCGGCGGCGAGGAGACGTGGTGCGCGTCGGCCGAGGCGCCGTAGCCGACCACCTCGGCCAGCGGCCGCGCCCCGCGCGCCAGCGCCCGCTCGCGCTCCTCCAGCACCAGCATGCCCCCGCCCTCGGCGATCACGAAGCCGTCGCGGTCCCGATCGAACGGCCGGCTGGCCCGCTGGGGGCAGTCGTTGCGCGTCGAGAGCGCGCGCATCGCGCCGAACATCCCGACGCCGATCGGGCAGATCGCCGCCTCGGCGCCGCCGGCCAGCATGGCGTCGGCGTCGCCGCGGCGGATTACCTCGGCCGCTTCGCCGATCGCGTGGGCAGCGCTCGCGCAGGCCGAGACGGCCGCGTAGCTCGGCCCCTGGCAGCCCAGCTCGATGCCGACCTGCCCGGCCGCCATGTTCGCCAGCATCATCGTCGAGAGGAACGGCGAGAGCCGCCCGACGCCGCGCTCGTGCAGCGTGACGAACTGGGCCGAGAGCGTCTCCAGCCCGCCGAAGGCGCTGCCGACGATCGCGCCGACGCGCTGGCGGTTGGCGTCGCCGATCGCCAGGCCCGACTGGCGGAGCGCCTGCTTCGCCGCGGCCAGCGCGAAGTGCGCGAAGCGGTCCATCCGGCGCGCCTCTTTGCGCTCGACGTACAGCTCGACGTCGAAGCCCCTGACTTCGCCGGCGAAGCGCGTCTCCAGCTCGGAGGCGTCGAACCGCGTGATCGGGCCGATCCCCGACCGCCCCTCCACCAGCCCCCGCCAGGTCGACTCGACGTCGTTCCCCAGCGGCGTCACCAGCCCCAGGCCGGTCACGACGACGCGCCGCTTCAACTCACCGGGATTATACGGGCGGGTCGGCGAGCACCCCGCTAGCTAAAGACGAAGTTGTCGTACTTCGCCCAGTTGCTCGACGACGCGTCGTCGACCGTGTCGGCGTAGATGCCGACGTTCGTGCCGCTGGGGTCGTAAGTCGAGCTGAGGTTCAGACCGCTGATGTAGGTCGTCTGGCTGCCGCCGGTCGGCCCGACCGCCACGCTGAGCGACCCGGCGCTGTAGGTGACCGTCATCGAGCGCGCGGCCGCCGAGCTCTGCGACGTCGAGACGGTGGTCGGCTCCTGCCAGCCGTTGGTCGGGTCGAGCGTCCAGACCTCGATCGTGCCGTTCGTGTCGAGCCCGACGAACGTCATCGTCTGCCAGTCCGCGGTCATGTTCACGAAGACGCCGGCCTGGCCATTCGCGCTGGGTCGGGCCGGGATGTCGACCGTCAGCGTCCCGTTCGCCTGGTGCGCGTCGATGCGGGCGTAGTTGCCGCTGTTCGGCGGCCCCTTGTTGCAGGCCTGCTGCGAGCAGATGCCCCACGTGCTGCCGTCGGTCAGCCAGGCCTGGTTGCTCGCCGACGCCTGGCCGAGGGTGACGTTGTCCGAGCGGTTGAAGCTGTCGCTCACGCCGCTGGACCAGGGCGTCGGCGTCGCGACCGAGCTGGTCGGCGTGGCCGTCCAGGTGGCCGTCGCGGTCGGCGGCGGCGGCGCGCTCGTCGACTGCTGCACCTGGAAGCTGTCGAACGACGGCCAGTTGGCCGACGTGCCGTAGCTCCCGACGTAGATGCCAGCCATGGTCGCGGTCGTGTCGGCGACGTCGGTGACCGAGCCGAAGCCGGCGATCGGGTTGCCGTCCCACTTGACCGCGATGGTCGAGTTGTAGGCGGTCACGGCCAGGTTGTGGGTCGAGCTGGGGACGATCGAGACGGTCGTCGAGCCCAGCGAGTACCAGTGGCCGTTGTCGTACAGCCAGATCGTCAGCGTGCCGATCTGGCTCACCTCGGTCACGACCATGCGCGACCAGTCGGGGCGCGCCCGTACGATGACACCGCTCGAGCCTAGCGACGAGCCGTAGCCGATGTTCACGCTCGCGACGTGGTTGCCGCTGGCGAAGCCGTTGTCGAACGCGGTGTAGGCGCCGTCGCCGGCCATCGTCCTGGCGCAGGCGGCGTTGCCGCAGATCTGCCAGGTGCCGTTGTTCGGCCGGTTGCTCCAGGCGTTGCCGTTCGGCGCGGTGCCGAGCGTGCCGTTGCCGGGGTCGGCCCGGTTGAACGTGTCGCAGATCACCGTGCCGGGGCAGCTCGTCGGCGTGGCGGTCGGCGTCACCGTCGGGGTCGGCGAGATGGTCGGCGTGTGCGTCGCCGTCCAGCCCGGGCTGGGCGTCGGCGACGGGGTCGCGGTCGGCGTGACCGTGCCGGTCGGCGTCACCGTCGCCGTGTCGGTCGCGGTCGGGGTGTTGGTGTGCGTCCACGCCGGGGTGGGCGTGACCGTGGCCGTGGCGGTCGGCGTCACGGTACCGGTCGGGGTGACGGTCCCGGTGGCCGTCGGGGTGGGCGTGTCGGTCGGCGTCCACACCGGGGTGAGGGTAGGTGTCGGGGTGTACGACGGCGTGATGGTGGCGGTCGGCGTCACGGTGCGCGTCGGCGTCACGGTCGGCGTCCGCGTGACGGTGCGGGTGGGGGTGGGCGTACCGGTTGGTGTGACGGTGCGCGTGGGGGTGGCCGTCGGCGTCCGGGTGGCGGTGCGGGTCGGCGTGCGCGTCGGGGTAACCGTCGCCGTCCGCGTGACGGTCGCCGTCCGGGTCGGCGTCCGCGTCGGCGTCACGGTGCGGGTCGGCGTGCGGGTCGGCGTCCGGGTGGCGGTCCGTGTCGGGGTCGCCGTGCGGGTCGGCGTGCGGGTGCGGGTCGGCGTGGCGGTCCAGGTCGGCGTCGCCGCGGCCGCCTGCACCCCGGTAAGGGGACCGGCGTGCGGTGCGACCGGCACGAGCGCCTGGCTCGGCGTGGCCTCGACCAGCCGCACGCGCCCGGTCGTAAGCGGCGCGTCGAAGTGGTAGGCCGGGAACGCCGGCCCCGAGACGTCGATCGACACCGACGCCGGATGCGCGCCGCTCCGCTCGCGCGCGACGACGTGGAAGCGGTAGGCGCCCTCGCCGTTGACGTTCGCCGAGCCCGTGATGGTGGCGGCGCCGCCGGAGACGGTCAGCGAGTCGATCTGCTCGGCCCGCAGCGCCAGCTTCGCCGCCTTGTCCTGGTAGACCAGCGCGCCGGCCGGCGCCTGGCCGTCCTGCGCCAGCAAGTTGGCGTTGAAGAAGCGGAGCACGGTGCCCTTCAGCACGCCGTCGGCCGTGACGCGCCAGCTCCTGATCGCGGGGGTCGGCGTCGGCGTCGGCGTCGGCAGTGTCGCGCCGCGCTGGGCGGCCAGCTCGACGGCGCGGCGCGCGTCGATCCGGCCGGCCGCGAAGGCGCGCCCGCTGGCGGCCACCTTGTCCGAGCCGTCCACGACGAAGTCGCGCAGCGCCGCGCCCGAGGCGTTCGGCGCGGCCGCCGCGGCGAGCGCGGCCACCCCGGCCGCCTCGGCGGCCGCCATCGACGTGCCGGACATGCTCCCGTACCGCCCGCCCGGCAGCGTCGAGTAGGCGTCCACGCCCGGCGCGCCGACGCTCACCCACGGCCCCGAGGTCGAGAAGGAGGCGACCGCGTCGTTGCGGTCGGTCGCCGCCACCGAGAGGACGCCGGGCAGCGCGGCCGGGTAGGTCGGCGCGCCGTTGCCGCCGTTGCCGGCCGCCGCGACGACCAGCACGCCGCGCGCCTGCGCCGAGGCGACCGCGTCGGCCAACGCTTGCGACGGCACCGTGCCGGCGAACGACATGTTCACGATCGTGGCGCCGTGGTTCACCGACCACTCGAGCGCTTCGATCACCGTCGCGTAGGTACCGTTCCCTTTGTCGTCGAGCGCCTTGGCGACGAGCAGGTGCGCGCCCGGCGCGACGCCGACGCCGCCGATGCCGTCGTTCATCCGCGCGGCGATCAGGCCGGCGACGTGCGTGCCGTGGCCGTTGTGGTCGTAGGCGTCGGCCGCGGAGGTGAAGTTGGCCACCGCCGCGATCTGGCCCTTGAGGTCCGGGTGGGTCGGGTCGACGCCGGTGTCGATGACGGCGACCAGGCCGCCGCCGGTCGCCGCGTCCCAGGCCGCCGGCGCCTGGATCCGCGCCAGCGCCCACTGCTGGGCGAAGCCGGGGTCGTTCGGCGTGGCGGCGATGCTGACGCGCGCGTTGTGCTCGACGAAGCGCACGCGCGGGTCGCTGGCGTAGGCGGCGCGCACGGCCGCCTCGCCGCTCGGGTTCACCTTGACGACCTGTACCGGCTTCCTGGCGATCTGCCGCTCGAGCACCCCGCCGGCGCGGGCGTGGACCTCGGCCGCCTGCTGCTGCCCCTGCGGCGTCAGCCCGACGAGCACCTCGTCGGCGATCTCGTCGCCGCCCTCGGCGGCCGCCCGGCCGGGCAGTGCCAGCAGGAGGAGGAGCAGCAGCACGACCGCGATGGCCGGCCACCGGCCCCTCCGAACGGCGCTCGGCGTCGGGACGGACGAAGGGGCCAGAGCTGACACCGCCATCTGGGCTAGTACGCCTGGCCGGCATCTTAACGAACCCTTAAGGGATTACCCTGAGGAATCGGTCACATTCCGGTCACATGCGCGAAGCTGCAACCGAACTGAAACCGTCCGCCGGCCTGGGGGACGCCCCCTAGCGTCCATGGTCGGACGGGCGGGCGCGGGCTTTAGCCCTTGCGGAGCACCACCACGTACTCGGTGCGCATGCCCGGCCCGAAGCGCCCGCGCATGACCGGGAGCTGGCGCTTCGCGTCGTCGAGCGTCCGTTCGTGCGTCTCGACGTGCCGCAGCGCGCCGGCGGTCGCGCGCTCGGCGACGGCGGCCAGCAGCGCGTGCGTCGCGACCGCCACGCCGGCGATGTTCGAGGGGCAGACGACCACGACGCCGTGGCGGCCCGGCCGCAGCACGCGCCCGATCTCGGCCAGCACCGCGGCCATGTCGTCGAAGTAGCGCCGGGCGACGCCGGCCCGGCGGGGGTCGGCCTCGGCCAGCGCGCCGAGCGTGTCGTCGAGCTGCGCCAGCCCGGTCGGCGCGGTCGCCAGCTCGAGGCAGGTCGCGATCGGCACGCGGTCGGTGCCGATGTAGCTGCGGCCGAGCTCGCGGTACTGCTCCGGCGTCACGCCCAGCGCCTCGCCGAGCCAGAAGAGCGAGAACTTGTGCGCGCGGGGGTAGTCGATCGCGTTCACGTACGGCGGCGAGGTGAACGCGAGGTCGACCGACGCGTCGGGCAGCGGCAGCCGGCGGGCGTCGTCGCCGACGATCCGCGCCGACGAGTCGGGGTCGTGCCGCTCGGCGAACTCGGCGATCCCGCGGGCCAGGCGGCTCAGCCGCTGGCGGAACGCCTTCAGCACGTCGGGCTTGGCGCGCGGCGGCGCGAAGTGCGGCCGCGAGTGGGCCAGGTCGCGCACGTTGGCGACCGAGCTGGCGCTCTTGGTGATAATGAGCGCCGAGAAGACGACGTAGAAGAAATCGCGCAGGTCGTCGGGCTCGACGCCGTCGATCCGGCGCTTCAGCACCGCGAGCTCCTCGGAGACGGCCGGCAGGAACCAGTAGTCGCGGTTCGGGAAGTCGGGGATGGCGACGCGCGGGAACGCCTCGGCGAACGGCACGCCGTGCTCGCGGGCGCGCGCCAGCCTGGCGAAGTCCAGCTCGAGCTCGGCCAGCAGCGTCGCCGCGGCGCGCTCGATCCGCCCGGCGGCGATCGGCGTCGCCTTGACGCGCGCGATCAGCCGCGCCAGCGGGTCGATGTCGACGCCCAGCGCGTGGCGGCCGAGCAGGCGCGCCTCGACCAGCGTCGTGCCCGAGCCGGCCATCGGGTCGAGGACGACCTCGCCCGGCCGCGAGAAGCTCTCGATGCCCCAGCGCGCGAGCTGCGGCGGGAACTTGGCGGCGAAGGAGTGCAGGCCGTGGCTGGCGTAGGCGGTCTTCTGGCCGGCGAAGTCGAGGTCGATCGCCAAAGGGGTCGCTCCCTGGGGGGATTGGGGACGGGAGCGACCGTACCGGCGGCTTCCTTATGGTCCAGTTAGAGCCGTTGGCCCGGCCGTATAATTCGCGCTAGTCCCACGGGGAGCAGCGGCATGTCCGGCCACAGCAAATGGGCGCAGATCAAGCGCCAGAAGGGCGCCAACGACGCCAAGCGTGGCGCGATGTTCACCAAGCTCGCCCGCGAGATCCAGGTCGCGGCGCGCGAGGGCGGCGGTGACCCCGACATGAACTTCCGCCTGCGCCTGGCGATCCAGAAGGCGCGCGACAACAACATGCCGGCCGAGAACATCAAGCGCTCGATCGAGCGGGCGACCGGCGGCGGCGGCGGCGAGCAGCTCCAGGAGATCACCTACGAGGGCTACGGGCCGGGCGGCGCGGCCATCCTGGTCCAGGCGCTCACCGACAACCGGAACCGCACGGTGAGCGACGTGCGCTCGGCGTTCACCCGCGGCGGCGGGTCGCTCGGCGAGTCGGGCTCGGTGGCGTGGCTGTTCGAGCCGCGCGGCCTGATCGTCGTCAACCCCGGCGACCGCGACCCGGACGAGATCGCGCTGACCGCCATCGACGCCGGCGCCGAGGACGTCAAGACCGAGGACGGCACGGTCGAGATCTACACGCAGCCGAACGCGCTCGAGCGCGTGCGCGAGGCGCTGCTGGCCCAGAACGTCGCGGTCGAGCACGCCGAGCAGACCTACCTGCCCTCGACGACGATCGAGCTGAACGACGAGCAGGCGACCCAGGTGCTCAAGCTGATCGAGCGGCTCGAGGACCTCGACGACGTCCAGCGCGTCTTCTCGAACGTCGAGTTCTCCGACGCGGTCCTGGCAGGGGTGGGCTAGCTAGTTTCCGGTGCAAAACTCCGTTGCCACCAGACCTCTGGAGCCGCACCCACTGTAGGTTGTGGGCGCCGTGCTCCGAAGCACACAAGATCTTGTGGTACTCGTGTCGGCACATCGCGAAACCGGCTGATCGCCCGGGTTTTGCACAGGAAACTAGCTATAGCTAGGGCTGTGACCCTGGCGGGGCTGTGCGTTCCTCCGAAGCGCACCGCCGGACCGCCCACTGGAGCTAATTTGGTTCATTCAAGGCCGCCGGTCGCGCGGGGCGGCACCGTCCGCGTCCCCTCTCCCCCTGGGAGAGGGCCAGGGTGAGGGCGTGGCGCCCCGGCGCCGCTGCTTAGGTGAACCGTACGCATTGGGGCTGCCGCAGGCGCGGCGCGCCGCGCTCCTACGAAGCGCACCGCGGGGTCGCCGATTAGAATGCCGGCCGTGGGCCTCGTCGTTCTCGGTCTCGACCCAGGCACGGCGACGCTCGGCTACGCGGTCGTCGAGGACGTCGGCGGCAAGCTGCGGCTGGTCGACCACGGCGCGGTCCGCACGTCGCCGCGGCAGGAGTTGGGCGAGCGGCTGCGCGCGCTGCACCTCGGCGTCGCCGAGGTGATCGGGCGCCACGCCCCGACCGAGGTGGCCGTCGAGAAGCTCTTCTTCGGCAAGAACACCACCTCGGCGGTGATGGTCGGCCAGGCGCGCGGCGTCGCCGTGCTGGCCGCGGCGCAGTGCGGGCTGCCCGTCCGCGAGTACTCGCCGGCCGAGGTGAAGCAAGCGGTCACGCAGTACGGCAACGCCCGCAAGGAACAGGTCCAGGAGATGGTGCGCGTCCTGCTCGGCCTGCCGACCGTCCTGCGGCCGGACGACGCGGCCGACGCCGCCGCGATCGCGATCTGCCACGTGCACATGCGCCACGGCGACCGGGTGTACGCGCAGATGGCCGGTGCGTGACGGGGCGCCCGTCAGCGGAGACGGCGGGGTTCCCGGCGTCGGTAAGGTGTACTCCCACATGGCCGGTGCGTGACGGGGCGCCCCGGCGGCGCCCTCGCGCCATCCGCCGCCGAGGCAACGAGGGGTAGCCGGCGGTGATCGCCTTCGTCCGCGGCACGATCGAGTCGCGCGACGGCACCGGCGTCGTCGTCGCGGTCGGCGGCGTCGGCGTGCGCGTCGAGACGCCCGCCTCCACGCTCGGGCAGATCGGCGGCCCGGGCGAGACGGTGACGCTGCACACTCATTTACATGTGCGCGAGGACGAGCTGCGCCTCTTCGGCTTCGCGACCGCGGCCGACCGCGACTTCTTCC
>DASRFH010000215.1:0-8579 GCA_035651675.1 Chloroflexota bacterium
CACCGCCGGCCCGTCGCTGCACGTCCTGGTGAAGCTGCTCAGCACGATCACGCTCGTGCTGGCGCCGTTGTTCATCGGTTGAGTCGCCTCCCCCTCCTCTGGGAGAGGGTTGGGGTGAGGACTTCCTAGCTCGGCACCCAGAACAACGCCCCCGCGTCTCGCGGGGGCGTTTTCAGTATCCCCGCGTCGGTCATCAGCGGGAAGAACCGGCGGAAGTCCTCCACGTCAGCCTGGCTCAGCGCGGCGCGGTCGGGCGTCACGCCGTCCATGCCCAGGTAGGTCGCGATCTGGGCGTTCTCGTCCCTGCTCAGCGTCGCCCAGCTCGGCTCGCTCGTCACGACGTCGAGGAACGCGTCCCGGTTCGACCTGTACTGCTCGAGCCCGAGCCGCACGGCGCCGATGAGGTCCGAGACGAGCTGCCGGTGCGCGTCGAGCCAGCTCGACTTCGCGATGAACCCGGCGAACACGCACAGCCGGTCGTCGCCGGTCAGCCACCTGAACTCGCTCTGCAAGTCGGCGACTTTGCGGAAGCCGCCAGCCGCTCTCAGGGTGATCCACGCGCTGCCGCTCACGAACGCGGCGTCGACCTGCCCGGCCGCGAGCGCGTCCTGCGTCGCGAGGGTCTGCACCGTCGCGATCTGCTCGCCGCGCAGGCCGTGGTGCTTCGACAGGAAGACGCGCCAGTAGAGGAAGCCCGGGTGGTCGAGCGGGAAGGTGGCGACCCGCTTGCCCCGCAGGTCGTCGACCGTCGTGATCGGCGAGCCGTCCGGTACGACCAGCGGGTAGCCCTCGCTGAGCCACCCGATCGGCAGGAAGAACCTCGCCGCGACGCCGCGCTCGACCAGGTCGGCGACCGCCGGGACGAGCGTCGCGATCGCCTGGAACCTGTCGTCGACGAGCCCGGCGCGCAGCTGGTCCTCGTCCTGAACGTTGACGAACTCGACCGAGTGGCCCTTGGCGGCGAGCAGCTCCTTGTTCCGCGCCTCGAGGAAGCGCCAGAGCGTCTGGTTGCCGGGCGAGATCGCCAGCCGCGCGCGATCGCCGACCGAGCCGAAGCTGATCGCGCCGCAGGCGGTGCCGGCCACGGCCGCCGCGGTGAGCCCGAGGAAACGCCGCCGCGCAAGCCTGCCCACCCGCCGCAGTATAGTGGCGGCCTCAAGCGCCTCCTAAAGGAGATCGACGAATGCGGGCAGTCCAGTTCCTCGGCAACCGCGAGTCCCAGGTCGTCGACCGGCCGGACCCGGTCGCGCTCCCCGGCCAGGTCGTCGTGCGGCTCGTGCGCGCCGCGATCTGCGGCAGCGACCTCCACCCCTACCGCCACGAGCCGAGCGAGGCGCTGCTCAAGCGCATCCCCGGCCACGAGCCGGTCGGCGTGGTCGAAGCGCTTGGCCCGGGCGTGGACGCGCTGCGCGTCGGCCAGCGCGTGCTCGTCTACCACCGCGTCGGCTGCGGCGTCTGCAAGCAGTGCCGCACCGGCAACACCAACATCTGCTCCGGTACGCCGGTCACGCCTTGGCCGGGCTGCGACGCCGACTACGTCGCCGCCTACGCCAAGTACTGCTTCCCGATCCCCGAGGACCTCTCGTGGGACACCGCCGTCGTGATCGCCTGCCAGGGGGGCACGGCTTACGCGCCGCTGCGCCGCCTGGGCGCGAGCGGCCGCGACACGATCGTGGTCTCGGGCCTCGGCCCGGTCGGCCTCTGCACGACCGCGATGGCGACCGCCATGGGCGCGACGGTGATCGGGATCGACCCCTCGGCACCGCGCCGCGAGCTCGCGGCCAGGTTCGGCGCGGCCGCGACGATCGACCCGACGGCCGAGGACCCCGGCGCGGCGGTCGAGCGGCTGGTGCCGGGCGGCGCCGACGCGGTCGTCGAGACCTCCGGTTCGGGCGCGGCGCACGCCCGGCTGCACGACTACCTGCGGGTCGAGGGCACCGCGGCGGTCGTCGGCCTCGGCCCGCGGACGCCGAGCATGAACCCGATCGATCTGTTCAAGAAGCAGATCACGCTGTTCGCCTCGAACCTCTACCCGGAGTGGCTGCTGCCCGAGGTGATCGAGTTCGTGCGCAAGCGCAAGGTGCCGCTCGAGCAGATCATCACCCACCGCGTGCCCCTGAGCGAGGCCCCGGCCGCCTTCAAGCTCGCCGACACGGCGACCACGGGGAAGATCGTCTTCGTCTGGGGCGAGTAGTCCTCTCTCCCCGCGGGAGAAGGGATGAGGGCGGCCGTGGTGCGCAGCCGGGCGCCGAGCGCCCTCTCTCCCCGCGGGAGAAGGCACGAGCGCTCAGCCGAGCGGCACCGCCACCAGGCGGCTGTACTGGGCGCCAGCCGGGCCCAGCACGCTCTGCATGAGGCTGACCTCGCACAGGCGGAAGGGGACCGGCTCCGGCGCCCACAGCTGGCCCAGGACGCGCGCGACGCCGGCCCGCTCGGCCGGCGTCGCCTCCTTCCGGAAGCGCGCCAGCGTCAGGTGCGGCTGGAACGGCCGCTTCTCGGTCGGCCAGCCGAGCGGCGCGATCGTCCCCTCAAGCGCGTCGCGCAGCGCGCCGAGTCGTTCGACGTCTCCGTCCAGCCCGAGCCAGATCACGTTCGGCACGCGCGGTCCCGGGAAGAACCCGACGTGGCTCGTCTGCAGCCTCAGCTCGCCTTTCGCCCACTCCCCGACCGCCGCCCGCATCGCCGCCTCGACGCCCGCCACCGCCGTCTCCGGCGTCGCCCCCAGGAACTTCAGCGTCAGGTGCGCGGCGCTGGCGTCGACCCAGCGGAGGCAGCGGTTCCTCTCGCCCAGCTCACTGTTGAGTCGCTCGATCGTCCGCCCGATTGCCGCGCGCACATCTTCCGGCAGCTCGAGCGCGACGAACGTGCGCAGCGGCTTCCCGGTCACGGCCATGACTCGGGGAACGTGTTCAGTCCCACGTCCCGCGCCGCGCGCCACAGCCGCTCGTCGAAAGTCGCCACGTAGAGGTCGGCCGCTCGGATCGAGAGCGCCGAGGCCAGGTGAATGGCGTCGAGTGATCGAAGTCGGTGCGCGGTGGCCAGCCGCGCGGCGGTCTCGGAGACGGCCGGGCCGCAGTCGATCACCCACATGAGCTGCCAGTCGGCGTCGAACCGGGCCTGGCGCGTCCGAAGATCGGGGGCGCCGCTGATCCCGACCGCCCGTCCGACCTCCACGTAGGCGACGCGGCTCGACGCGACGCGTTCGGCCAGGCCAACCCAGGCGCGCACGCGCTCGCTGTGGACCTCGACGAGGTAGCGCTTAACCAGCGCGCTGGCGTCCCCGTACAGGATCACCGGCCCTCGCCTTCGGTGGCGCGCTCCTCCAGGATGATCTCGGCGCCGGAGCGTCCGCCCGGCGCCGGTTCGTACGGGGGCAGTGGCCCGCCAAGGCCCGGCCTGACCAGGCCTTGCGCCGCCAACCGCTCGAGCTTGTCGCGCGCCGACAGCGCGGGTGGGCAGAGCTCGGCGACGACCTTGCCGCGCCGGGTCACACGGACTGTCTCCCCGCACGCCGCCGCCGCAAGGTACTTCCCCAGCCGCAGCTTCAGCTCCTTCGCCGTCACGTCCACGTAGCTATTATAACGGCTCAAGTAGCTACTCTGAGCAGCCGCGCCGCGTTGCCGCCGAGGATCGCGTCGACGTCCTCGACCGGGAGGCCCGACTCGACGACCTGGCGCGCGCAGCGGTCGATGTGGAGCAGAGGGAAGTCGCTGCCGAACAGCACCTTCTCGGCGCCGACCAGCAGCTTGGCCGCCCGGTAGATGCGCGGGTCGTAGAGGAACGGCGACGCAGCGGTGTCGTACCACACGTTTCGGGTCGCGGCGCGCACCTCGGGCATCAGCTCGTAGAACGGCAGCCCGCCGCCCCAGTGGCCGCAGACCAGCGTCAGCTCGGGGAAGGCGGTCGCCAGGTGCAGGACGGTCTGCACCGTCACCTCGCCCTTGCCGGGGTAGCGGTGGCCGACCGGCTCGCTCGTGTGCGTCAGCAGCGGCAGGCCGAGCGCGACGCACAGCTCGGCCAGCGGCGCGAGCAGCGGTTCCTGGTCGAGCCGGTAGCCCTGGCCGTGCGGCATCAGCTCGCCGACGCCGCGGAGCCCGGCCCTGGCGGCCCGCTCGACCTCGCGCAGCGCCGCCTCCCCCGCCGCCGGCTGGATCGCCGCGAACCCGATCAGCCGGTCCGGGTACGTCTTGACCGCCTCGATCAGGTAGTCGTTCTGTTCGACGCACAGCGCGTGGTCGGTCCAGCCCCAGCCGACCGCGACCGCAACGTCGAACCCCGTTCGATCCAGCTCGGCGACCAGGTCGTCGGCCGTCGCGAGACGCGCCCGGGGGTTTTCGTACAGCTCGCGGAAGTACCGGTCGCGCGCGAACAGCCGTTCGCGCCCGCTCACCACCTCGGGCGTGAAGACGTGCGTGTGCGCGTCGATGCGCGGGCTCAGTCGACCCTCAACGCGGCGAACACCCCATCGAGCGCCGGTTCGAAGCCCGGCAGGACGAGATCGGCCAGGTGGGCCCGGGTGGCGCCGCGTTTGCCCCGCGGCGACACCGTCTGGGTGACCCTCCCATTCTCGTGTTCGAGCCGGGGCTCTGCCTCGGGAAGGCGGAGGAAGCCGTCGAGCCTGAAGTCGTGCTTCGTCGCGACCACGGCCCTATCGTACGAGCCGCGGGAAGCCGGCGCTAGCCGAGGCAGCGACGTGCACGGGACCAGGCCGGCGTCCAGCCGCGGGACCGCCGAGGGCGAGCGCACGCGCGGTGTCGGCGCGGACGGCGAGGCCGACGCGGCAGGGACCGTCGGTCGGGTCGATCGGGACGGGCCCGACCGCCAGGAGTCACGCCCCGCCGACGGCGACCGTCGTCGCGCCAGTGCTGAGCGGCGGGGAGCTCGCGTACTCGGCCTGGTGGGGGCCGGAGACGGCGTGGCAGGCGACCGGGTGGCCGGGCGAAGCGTCGGCGAACGGCGGCGCGATCTCGCGGCACACCTGGTGCGCGATCGGGCAGCGCGTGTGGAAGCGGCAGCCCGACGGCGGGTTGATCGGCGAGGGGACGTCGCCGGTCAGGATGATCCGCTGGCGGCGGCGGGTCGGGTCCGGCTCGGGGATCGCCGACAGCAGCGCCTGCGTGTACGGGTGGAGCGGGTGGTCGAACAACTCCTTCGTCTCGGCCAGCTCGACCAGCGAGCCGAGGTACATCACGCCGATCCGGTCGGAGATGTACTTCACAACCGCCAGGTTGTGCGCGATGAAGAGGTAGGTCAGGCCGAACTCGTCCTGCAGGTCCCGCAGCAGGTTCAGGATCTGGCTCTGGATCGAGACGTCGAGCGCCGAGACGGGCTCGTCGCAGACGATGAACTTCGGCCGCAACACGAGCGCGCGGGCGATGCCGATGCGCTGGCGCTGGCCGCCTGAGAACTCGTGCGGGTAGCGCCGGGCGTACTGCCCGCGCAGGCCGACGCGCGCCATCGTCTCGCGCACGCGCTCCTCGCGCTCCTTCTTCGACCCGATGCCGTGGACGAGCAGACCTTCGCCGACGATCTCGCCGACCGGCATGCGCGGATCGAGCGACGAGTACGGGTCCTGGAAGATGATCTGCATGTCGCGGCGGAGCCGCTTCAGCTCGCCACCGCCCAGGCTGAAGACGTCGCGGCCCTCGAACGTCACCTTGCCGGCCGTCGCGGGCACGAGCCGCAGCAGCGTCCGGCCAACCGTCGTCTTGCCGCAGCCCGACTCGCCGACGAGGCCGAACGTCTCCCCCGGCTTGATCGCGAACGAGACGTTGTCGACCGCCTTGACCTCGGCGACCGTCCGGTAGAGCAGCCCGCCGCGGACGGGGTAGTACTTGACCAGGTTCCGGACGTCGAGCAGATGGCCGTTGGCGGGGTGAGTCTGGTTGAGGGTTGAGGGTTGAGGGTTGAGGGACGGACTGGCCGGGGCCTGGTCGCTCATCTAGCTCTCTCCTCGCCGCTCGTCACATGCACCCAGCGGCTGCCCGCACGGACCCTCTCTCAACCCTCAACCCTCAACCCTCAACCCGCACAGTGCACCCAGCGGCTGCCCGCACGGACCCTCTCTCAACCCTCAACCCTCAACCCTCAACCAAACTCAACCCTCAACCCGCACAGCGGCCGCGAACTCGGGCGGCGTCGACACCGGGTAGAGGTGGCAGCGCACCTTGCGGCCGTCGTCCAGGGTTCCAAGCAGCGGGTCGACCTCGCGGCAGATCGGCATCGCGTACGGGCAGCGCGGCGCGAAGCGGCACCCGGGTGGGATGCGCAGCAGGTTCGGGACCGTCCCCTGGATCACGTTCAGCCGCTGGCTCGGGTCCATCGCCAGCTTCGGGATCGACGCGAGCAGCCCCTGCGTGTAGGGGTGCTTCGGGTCCTGGAACAGCTTGACGACGTCGGCTTGCTCGACGATCTGGCCGGCATACATCACGCAGACTTCGTCGGCCATCTCGGCGACGACACCCAGGTCGTGGGTGATCAGCAGCAGGCCCGTGCGGTTGCGCTGCTGCAAGTCCTTCATCAGCTCGAGGATCTGCGCCTGGATCGTCACGTCGAGCGCCGTGGTGGGCTCGTCGGCGATCAGCAGCTCCGGCGAGCAGGCCAACGCCATCGCGATCATCACGCGCTGGCGCATACCGCCCGACATCTCGTGCGGGTACGCCTTGTACCGCGCGGCGGGCTGCGGGATGCCGACCAGGCCGAGCATCTCGATCGCCCGCTTCTTGGCCTGCTCCTTCGACACTTTCTGGTGGACGAGCACCGCCTCGCTGATCTGGTCGCCGACCGTGAACACCGGGTTCAGCGACGTCATCGGCTCCTGGAAGATCATCGAGATGCGGTTGCCGCGGACGTTGTACATCTCGTCCTCGTCCAGGTGGACGAGGTCGGTGCCGTCGAGGTCGATCTCGCCCTCGACGATCCGCCCCGGCGGCGCGATCAGCCGCATAATCGAGAGCGACGTCACAGACTTGCCCGAGCCCGATTCGCCGACCAGCCCCATCGTCTGCCCGCGCCGGATCTCGAAGTCCACCCCGTCGACCGCCCGCACCACGCCGTCGGCCGTGAAGAAGTGCGTCTTCAGCCCCCTGACGCGCAGCATCGGCTCGGTCGTCGCGCGCGCACCGGCGGCGGTGGATCCGTTCGTTCGGTCGCTCATGTGGGGTGGCCTTCCCTTCTGGTCCGGCTCGAGTTGGCGCGAATCATACCAAGGCGCTCTTGCCAGGGGAAGTAGCTCCCGTTCCCAGGAGCCCCTCCTCCAGTCTGGGGTAGAGGGACCTTAAGGCGCGATGCTCCAGGACGCCGCGTTCCAGGTCTCGCCGACGACCCGGGGCGCCGGCCGCGCCCCCAGCAGCCGCTCCTCGACGGCGATCGCCCGCGGGTAGACGAAGAGCGGGATAGTCGGCAGCTCGCGCGCGACGACTTCCTGGATCGTCCGCAGCAGCTCGAGCCGACGATTCGCGTCGAGCGTGCCGGCCGCCTCGCCAACGGCGCGGTCGAGCTCGGCGCTGCGCAGCCCGGCGACGTTCTCGCCTGTGAACGCGTTGCCGCGGCCTGGAATAGCGGCCGAGCCGTACAAGTCGGCGAGGTCGCTCAGCGGATCGGGCCCGCCGACCGAGGCGAAGAGCGCGAGGTCGAAGTCACGCTGCGCGAGCCGCCCGGCCGGGCGGTCGAACAGCTCGGCGGCCGGCCGCGCCTCGACCCGCACCTCGACGCCGACCTGCGCGAGCTGCTGCGCGATCGCGCCGGCCAGCCGCGCGCGCAGGGGCGAGTCGGTCGTCAGCAGCCGGAGCTGCAGCCGATGCCCGCTCTTTGTGCGCACGCCGTCCGCGCCGATCGCCCATCCGGCCGCGTCCAACGCGCGCCCCGCCGCGGCCGGATCGGGCCCACAATCGCCCCCTCTCGCCCCGCGGGAGGAACAGGGTGAGGGGACGCCCGCCGGGGTCCCCGTGGGCGCCGCGCGGGCTGGCGCGACGGGAGGTCGCCCACCCGGCACGCCATCCAGCGCCGTCCCGCCAGCCGCGCGCGCCAGCGCCTCCCGGTCGATCGCCGCCATCAGCGCGCTCCGCACCGCCGGATCCCGCAGCGCCTGGTCGTCGAGGTTCAGGTCGAGGTGCTCCCAGGCGGTATCCGGGGCGCTCTCGATCCGCACCCCCGACGACGGCTCGGCGCCGGTCGCGGCGTCGCCGAGCAGGAGGTCCACGTCCCCGTCGCGGAGGCCAGCGCGCAGCGCGTCGGTCGTCCCGAGCTTCAGCACGAGCGTCTTCGCCCGTGGGGCCCCGCCGTGGTAGTCGGATCGCGCGGCGAGGGTCAGCCGATCACCGGCCGCCCAGCTCGCCAGCCTGAACGGCCCCGCGCCGACCGGCTGGCGCGCGAATTGCCCCTTCGCCAGCGCGTCGGCGGCTTTGGGCGAGGTCGCTGGCGCGTCGTCGACGAGCGGCCCGAGCGCGTGCGCCGGGTAGACCCACCAATCGGGCAGCCCGAAGGCGTAGAGGGGGTCGACGACCGGTCCCTGCTGGTCGCGCAGGAAGCCGTACCGGTTCGGCTGCCGCGCGGCGGCGGCGCGCGCCGAGCGCTCCGAG
>DASRFH010000216.1:0-7084 GCA_035651675.1 Chloroflexota bacterium
TTCGAGGGCGGCTGCTACGCCAAGGTGATCCGCCTCTCGCCGACCGCGGAGCCGGAGATCTACGCGACGACGCGCCGCTTCGGCACGGTGCTCGAGAACGTCGTCGTCGATCCCGCGACGCGCGAGCCCGACCTCGACGACGAGACGCTGACCGAGAACACCCGCGCCGCCTACCCGATCGACTTCATCCCCAACGCGCTCATCCCGCCGGTCGCCGGGCACCCGCGCACGATCCTGCTGCTGGCCGCCGACGCCTTCGGCGTGCTCCCGCCGATCGCGCGGCTCACGCCCGAGCAGGCGATGTACCACTTCTTGGCCGGCTACACGGCGAAGGTCGCCGGGACGGAAAAGGGGCTCGGCTCCGAGCCTGAGGCGACGTTCTCCACCTGCTTCGCCCACCCGTTCCTTCCCCTGCCGCCGACGGTCTACGCCCGGCTGTTCGGCGAGAAGATCGCGCGGCACGGCGTGCAGTGCTACCTCGTCAACACCGGCTGGGCCGGCGGGCCATACGGCGTCGGGTCGCGGATGCCGATCCAGCTCACCCGCGAGCTGGTGCGCGCCGCCCTCGACGGCCGCCTGGCCGGCGTGCCGACGCGCCGGGAGCCGTTCTTCGGGCTGCACGTGCCGACCGCCTGCCCGGGCGTCCCGGCCGACCAGCTCGACCCGCGCGCCACCTGGGCCGACAAGGACGCCTACGACCGCCAGGCCCGCCGCCTGGCCGGCATGTTCATCGAGAACTTCCGCCACTTCGACGACGTCGACGCGTCGATCAAGGAGGCGGGCCCCCGGGTCTGATCCCTCTCCCCCTCGGAGAGGCTAAGCTCGCACCCCCTCGGAGGAGTCCTCCTGTGCCGCGCAAGCACGTCGACCTCGGCGACCTCGCGATCGAGACGCGCGTCGTCCACCTCGGCCGCGACACGACCGACACGACCGGTGCGCTGGTGCCGCCGATCCACCCGGCCGCCGCCTTCGCGCGCGCCTCGCTCGACGAGACGCCCCGCTTCGGCTACTCGCGCCGCGGCAACCCCACCCGCGCCGCGCTCGAGGCAGCGCTCGCCGCCCTGCACGGCGCGAGGCACGCCTTCGCCTTCGGCTCCGGCATCGCCGCGGTCACAGCCGTCGCGATGCTGCTCGAAGCCGGCGCCCGCGTGATCCTCCCCGACGACGTCTACACCAACACCTTCCGTCTCTACACCTCGATGCTGCCGAAGAACAAGATCGTGCCCGACTTCGTCGACATGACCGACCTGGACCAGGTCGAGCGCGCGCTGGCCGAGCCGGCCGCGCTGGTCTGGCTCGAGTCGCCGACGAACCCGTCGATGAAGGTGATCGACATCGCCGCGGTCGCCGAGCGCGCCAGGGCGAAGGGTGTGCCGGTCGCGGTCGACAACTCGTACGCCTCGCCCTACTTCCAGCGGCCGCTCGCGCTCGGCGCGACGCTCGTGATGGAGTCGACGACCAAGTACCTCAACGGGCACGACGACTTGATGGGCGGCGCGGTGCTGACGAACGACGACGCGCTGGCCGAGCAGCTCCACCAGATCCAGTACGTCGGCGGCGCCGTCCCGAGCCCCTTCGACTGCTACCTACTGCTGCGCGGGATGAAGACGCTGGCGCTGCGCATGGAGCGGCACCAGGAGAACGCCATGGCCATCGCCCGGTTCCTCGAGGACCACCCGAAGGCGACCAACGTGCGCTACCCCGGCCTGCCGAGCGACCCCGGCCACGCCGTCGCCAGGAAGCAGATGAGCGGCTTCTCCGGCATGGTGACGTTCCACGCCGTCGACGGCCCGGCGGCCGCGCGGCGGATCGTCGGCGCGACCCGCATCTTCCAGCTCGCCGGCGGCCTGGGCGGCGTCGAGTCGCTGATCTCCTACCCGTACATGGGCTCCGGCGCCGCCCAGGCCGGCACCGCGCTCGAGCCGTCGCGGTCGATGGTGCGGCTGTCGGTCGGCATCGAGAACAAGGCCGACCTGATCGCGGACCTGCGTCAGGCGCTCGAATCCTGAGCTCTGGCATCCGCGTTGATGCGTACGCCTCATCGCCGTAGTATGTACGTATGGTCAAACGAACGACGATCGAGATCGACGAGGAGCTGCTAGCGCGCGCCAAGCGGGCGTTGGGTGGCTCGACCACGCGCTGGACCGTCGAAGAGGCACTGCGCCGGGCCGCGCAAGCCGCCGAGGACGAGCGGGCCCGCCGGGCCGAGGCGCAGCGCTGCTACCTGGAGGTGCTCGGCGACCACGCTGACCTGGACGTGCTGGCGTCGGACGAGATGTGGCGGTAGCCGGCTGGGTCCTGGACAACAGCGCGGCCGCGCGGGTCGGCGACCCCGCGGTCCGCGCCGAGCTGGCAACGCTGGCGGGCAGCTTGTTCGTGTGCCCCATAGGCGAGCTGGAGCAGCTCTACTCCGCGCGCTCGGCGTCCGACTACGATGCCCTCAAGGCGTCGCTGCACGCCAGCCTCGGAATCGTCGGCGCTCCGCCGGACGTGTTCGACCGGGCCTTGCGGTTGCAGCGCGACCTGGCGCACCACCACGGGATGTGGCACCGCACGCCGATCCCCGACCTGCTGATCGCCGAGACCGCGCTCTTCCACAACCTCGGCGTCGTCCACGTCGACGGCGACTTCGCCCGGATCGCCGAGGTGCGCCCGCTCGTCGCGCGGCGGCTCGGCGGCCGCTAATGGGCCGGCGCGGTGGCCGTTCGCTAGACTGGCCAGGTAACCTGGAGCCTGACCATACCCCGCCTCCTGGGCATGGGCGGTGCGCTGCTCGCGCTCGCCGCCATCGCAGCGCTGATCTCCCCGGCCGCGTCGGCGGTCGTCCGCGACGACCACTTCGGGGTCGTCCACGTGTCGTACCCGGCCGGGCCGCGCTCGGACGACCGCTACGCCAGGGCCGCGGCCATCGGGGCCGCCTGGGACCGCTGGGCGCTCTACTGGACCGACGTCGAGACGAGCCCCGGCCAGTACAACTGGTCCAACGTCGACGCCAACGTCGACGCCGACACCGCCAACGGCTTCCAGATCGACCCGGTCCTGCTCAACACGCCGACGTTCTACAGCCCCAGCGCGGCTGCGCAGTCGAACGAGCCGCCGCCGCGCCTGGAAGACAAGGGGCCGGCGCTCGCGGTGATGCGCGGCGAGCCGCTCCGGCGCGCCGCCGGCCCGCCCGGCAGCCCGCCGATCGGCCTGGGCAGCCCCGTGTTCGCCGACGGCACCGACGCGCTGGCTCCCGGCAAGGCGATCAACCCGAACAACCCGTGGGCGCGCTTCGTCGCGGCGGCGGTCGCGCGCTACAAGGATCGCGTCCACCACTGGGAGGTGTGGAACGAGCCGGACTTCTCGTTCTTCTGGAACGGCTCCGTCGCCGACTACGCCCGGCTGCTGAAGGTCGCCTACCTCGCCGCCCGCTCGGTCGACCCGAGCGCCAGGATCCTGGTCGGCGGGATGATGTACTGGCAGTGGGCCAACCAGTACGGCGACCATGCCTGGCTGAAGGCGTTCCTCGACGAGCTCGCCCGGGACCCCGCCGCGCCGGCCAACGGCTACTACTTCGACGCGATCCCCTGGCACTGGTACAGCCGCTCCTCGGACGTCTACGACAAGACGGTCGCCGCGGCGGCGCTGCTCGCCTCGCGGGGAATCGCCGGCAAGGCGCAGTGGGTGAACGAGGCGAACGCGCCAGCCTGCGGCGAGCCGCGGCCGATCGACCACTCCTGTAGCCCCGGCGGCCCGTACTACGAGCCCGGCACCGCGACGATCGACGAACAGGCCGCGTTCGTCGTCCAGGCGCTCGCCTACGCGCTGGCGGCCGGGGCCGACCACGTCTTCCAGTTCCAATTCCAGGACGACGGGAACTCGGAGCCGTTCGGGCTCTACCGCAACGACGGGACCGCCCGGCCGGCCTACACGGCCTACGGCTCCGCCGCCGCGCTCCTCGCCGGCGCGACGAAGGCGGTGCGCACGACGATCGGCAACGTCGAGCAGATCGCCGTGACGACGCCTCGCGGCCGGACGACAGTGCTCTGGGCGCGCGGCGGCACACCCGAGACGGCCATCGTCGACGCGCGCGGCGGGGTGGCGAGCCTGGTCGAGCTGGACGGCACGGCGACGACCGTCTTCCCGACGAACGGCCAGTACCGCGTCGACCTGGCCGCCGCCACCGACAACCGCTCGTTCGCGAACGTCGCGACCGACTACATCGTCGGCGGCAAGCCGCGCTTCCTCGTCGAGACCGGCGGCTCGACGCCAGTCCCGACGCCGCTGCCCGGCTGGCTCCGCACCCGCTTCCCGGTAGGACCGCGCAACGCGGCGCTCAGCTAGGCTTACGCCGACCCGCCTTTCCCAGGAGGGCAGCGACGAGGAACCTCGACCGACCCGGGCGCCCGCGACGCCAGCGGCCACGGCCTGGCCGCGCCCCCGGGCCGCGCTCGGCGTGGTAGGGCGCGCGTAGTCGTGCAGACCGCGCTGCCGCCCTCGCCGAACGGGCACGCCGCCGTGCCGCCCGTCGCCGCGCGCCGCCCGGTGCGCACCATGAGCGGGCGTCGGGCGATCCTCCTCGTGCTGCTGATGATGGCCGTCTTCGGCCTGGTCGTGGCCGGGCTCGTGGTCAGCCGGCAGTGGCGGCAGACCGAGCGGCTCGTCGCGGCGGGCCTCCGTAGCCCGCGCGGCGTCGCGCTGATGCCTGACGACGGGCTCGTCGTGGCCGAGGCCGGCCTACCCGACGCGGCTGGCCCGCGCGACAGGAGCACGCGGCCGATCGGGACGGCGCGCCTCACCTGGATCGCCGAGGACAGCCGCGGCACGCTCTACGACGGGCTGCCCGGCGAGTACTCGGGCGCGCGCGACCAGGTCTCGGGCCTCGCGGCGCTCGCGCCGCTGCCCGATACCCGCATCCTCGTGCTGATCGGCGCGTGCGGGGCGCCCGGCTGCCGAGCGCTCCACGCGCTCGACCGCGGCGGCCACCTGACCAGGCTCGCCGACCTGGAAGGGGGCGACCCGTGGGGGCTGGCCGTCGCCGCCGACGGCGGCGCCGCGTTCGTCTCGGACGAGGCCACCGGCGCGATCTGGCGCATCGGCCTGGACGGCGGCGCGGCCACGCCGACGACGCTCGCCAGCCTGGGACCCGACGCCTCGCCTCGCGGCCTGGCGCTCGGACCCGACGGCGCGCTCTACGCCGCCCTCTTCGGCGCCGGCCGGGTCGTCCGGATCGGCATGGACGGTGCCGTCACGCCGGTCGCCGATGGCTTCGACCAGCCGATCGGCCTCGGCTGGGAGCCGACCGGCACGCTGCTCGTCCTCGAGCACGCCACCGGTCGGCTGCTCCGCCTCGACCCGAGGAGCCCGGCCCGGCGCACGACGATCACCCAGGGCCTGGACGCGCCGACCTCGCTGCTCGTCGCCAGGGACGGCCGCGCCTGGGTCACGACCCCGACCGCCCTCTTCCAGATCCGCCGCCTCGGCCCACCGCCACCGCGCACCTACGTCTAGAACGCCGGCCCGGTGTTCGCCGGCCCGGCCTCGGCTGTGGTTCCGGGCGGAGCGAGGAACGTCGGCCGGCGCGCCGTGCGCCGGCGCCCCGGGGGAGCCGGGGACGGCGCGCCGGCCGAGATCCCTCGTCGTCCCTCCTCGGGATGACAGTAGTGGGCCGGCGTTCTAGGTTGTAACGTCTTCGCGGGTCCCGCGTTATCAGGGGGCGCGTGGAAACGACGTGGCGGCTCGAGCTGGAGAGCCCGGCGCAGGCAGCCGACGACGCGCTCGTCGAGGCAGCGGTGGCCGGGGACACGTCGGCGTTCGCGGCGCTCTACGACCGCCACCTCGTGCGCGTCTACCGGCACGTCTACTACCGAGTCGGGAACCGGAGCGACGCCGAAGACCTGACCCAACAGGTGTTCTTGCAGGCGTGGCGCGCGATCAGACGCTTCCGACCGACCGGCGCACCCTTCGTGGCCTGGCTCTTCACGATCGCGCACAACCTGGCCGTTCAGTTCCACCGCCGCGCCAGGGACGCCACGCCGCTCGATCTCGAGCCAGAGGCGGGTGCGCGCTGGAGCGACCCGCAGTCCGAGGTGCTGGCGACGTACGAGCGCGCGGCCGTGCGCCGCGCGATCCTGCGGCTGAAACCCGACTTCCAGCAGGTCGTCATCCTCCGGTTCGTCGAAGGGCTGTCGGCCAGGGACGTCGGCGCGGTGATCGGGAAGAGCGAGGCCAACGTGAGGGTCATGCAGCATCGAGCGCTCGGGGAGCTGAAGAGGATGCTCGATCGGGAGGTGAACCCATGAGCGGGACCGAACGCGCGACCGCGCTGGCGGACGCGCTCGACCGCCGAACCGCGGACCCGGCACCGGACCCCGAGGTCGCGGCGCTGGTGGAGCTCGCGGCCGCGATCGCGCCGCCGCCCGCGGTGGACGTCGACCCGGCGTTCCGCGTCCGCGCCCGCGCCGCGCTGGTCGAGGCGATGCACGCCGGGCCGGCTGTAACGTCCGGGCCACTGGCGCGTTTCTGGGGGGCGATCGCCGGCTCGACGAGGCCGGCGTTCGCCACCAGGAGGTTCGCCATGCCAGCGGTGCTCGTCGTTCTCCTGCTCCTCGCGGGCACGGGCGGGGTCGCGGTCGCCTCGCAGAACGCCCACCCGGGGGATGCGCTCTACCCCGTCAAGATCCAGGTCCAGGCCGTGCAGGGCGCCTTCGCCGTCCCGGCTCGGCGGGTGGAGTTCGACGACGAGACGGCGACCGCGACCGCCGTGCCGACAGAGACCACCCCGCCGACCGCCACGCCGGCGCCGACGAACACCGTCGCCCCCACGGCGACCACGGCGCCGACCAACACCGCCGTTCCCACGTCGACGACGACGGCCGCCACGGCAACGGCCGTCGCGACCGCCGGCGTTCCGACCGTGATGGCCGACCTGCGGTCGGACGTCGCCAACCTCGCGAACGACGAGGAGGTGCCGGGCAAGAGCTACGAGGGCCTGCTCGCGAAGCTGCGCGCCGCCCAGGCGGCGATCGATCGGGGCCAGCCGCGCGTCGCCGCGAACATCCTCGGCGCCTTCGACGACCAGCTCGACGCGATGCACCGCGCC
>DASRFH010000217.1:0-4317 GCA_035651675.1 Chloroflexota bacterium
TCGGCTCGCGCGTCGTCTACGTCGCGACCGCGACCCTCTACGGCATCCACCCGGACCTGCACCCGCTCGCCGAGGATGCGCGCCCCGAGCCGGTCGGCATCTACGACACCACCAAGCTGATGGCCGAGACGATGGTCATCACCTACCACAAGGTGTACGGACTCGACACGGTCGCGGTCCGGCCGGGCTACGTCTTCGGGCCCGGCTCCTCGACCGGCGGCTACTTCATGGACCAGGTCTACGCCGGCGAGGCCATCGACCAGCCGCAGGGCGCCGAGCTGCCGATGGACCTCACCTACGTGCGCGACCTGGCCGACGGGATCTACCGGGCGATGACGGTGCGGCCGATCGTGCACCGCATCTTCAACATCACCAGCGGTGTCCAGGTCACGCGGGCGCAAGTCGCCGACGCGGTGCGCCGGCGGATCCCCGGGGCCAGGATCAGGCTCGGCCCGGGCATTCCGCCGCGCGCCCACCTGCGCGGGCCATCGGTGCTCGACCGCGCCCGGACGGAGCTGGGCTACGAGCCGCGCTACCAGCTCGAGGACGGCATGGACGACTGGTTGGCCTGGCTGAAGGCGCCCATGCCCGTCGCGCGCTAAGCGCGCGCTAGCGCCACGCCAGCAGCCGCAGCCCGTTCGCGACGACGACGAGCGTGCTGCCTTCGTGCACGACGACGCCGAGGCTGAGCGGCAGGATGCCGACCAGCGCCAGCACCATCGCGACCAACACCACCGCCGCGGCGACGACCAGGTTCTGGCGGATCACCTTCCGGGCCGCGCCGGCGAGCGCGAGCATCGGCGGGATGCGCGCCACGTCGTCGCTCATCAGCAGCACGTCAGCGCTCTCGATCGCCGCGTCGGTGCCGGCCGCGCCCATCGCGATCCCCAGGTCGGCGGCCGCCAGCGCCGGCGCGTCGTTGACGCCGTCGCCGACCATCGCGACCGGCCCGTACCGGGCGCGCAACTCCCCGATCGCCGCGACCTTGCCGTCCGGCAGGAGCCCGGCACGGACCTCGTCGATCCCGAGCCGGCGCCCGAGCGCGGCGCCGGCGCGCGCGTTGTCGCCGGTCAGGAGCGCGACCGCGTAGCCCCGTTCCTTCAGCGCCGCGACCGCCCCGGCCGCGGCCGGGCGGACGGTGTCGGCCAGCGCGACCATCCCCCAGGGCTCCGATCCGGACACGACGACGACCGTGTGCGCGTCGGCCTCGAGCGCGTCGAGCGCGTCGAGCGCGGCCGGCCCGAGCGTCTGGCGGGCCGGCTTGGCCACCAGAAGCTGGACGCCGTCGACGCGCCCACGCGCGCCGACGCCGGCCATCGCCTCGAACTCCTCCACGGCAGGCAGCACCAGCCCCAGCGCGCGCGCGTGCGCCGTGATGGCCGCCGCCAACGGGTGCTCCGACCCCTGCTCGACGGCCGCGGCCGCCCGCAGCACCTCGCGCTCGGTCCGGTCGCCGAACGGAACGACGCGGGCGACGCGGAAGCGGCCGGTGGTGAGCGTGCCGGTCTTGTCGAACACGACCACCCGGATGCGCGCGGCCGTCTCCAGGTGCACCCCGCCCTTGAAGAGCGCGCCATCGCGCCCGCTGCGCGCCAGCGCCGAGAGGACGGCGGCCGGGATCGAGATCACCAGCGCGCAGGGCGAGGCCACGACCATCAGCGTCATCGCGCGGTAGAACGCCGCCGTCCAGCTCCACCCCAGCGCGAACGGCGGCAGGAGGATCGCGACCAGCGTGATGCCCACGACAGCGTAGGCGTAGTAGCGACCCACGACGCGGTCGGTGAAGTCCTGGGCACGGGCCTTCTGCTCGCGGGCGGTGCGCATCAATTCGACGATCCGGGCCAGCGTCGAGTCGTGGACCGGCACGGAGACCTCGACGGCGAGTAGCCCCTGTCCGTTGAGCGTGCCGGCGAAGACCCGGTCGCCCGGCGTCTTGTCGACCGGCAGGCTCTCGCCGGTGATGCTCGCCTCGTTCACCGACGACGCGCCGCGGACGACCCGGCCGTCGGCCGGGATCTGCCCGCCCGGACGGACGACCACCACGTCGCCGACCCGCAGCTCCTCGACCGGGACGCGCAGCTCGCGGCCGTCGCGCTCGACCGTCGCCTCCTTCGGCGCCATATCCAGGAGCGCCTGGATCGACTGGTGCGTGCGGCCCAGCGCGTAGGTCTCCAGCGTCCCGGCCAGTGAGAACAGGAACATCAGGACGGCGCCCTCGCGCTCGTAGCCGATCGACGCGGCACCGAGCGCGGCCGCGACCATCAGGAAGTTGACGTCGAACTGGTGGGCGCGCAGCGCCTGCCACGCCTCGCGCACCGAGAAGTAGCCGCCGGTGAGGTAGGCGAGCGCGTAGAAGGCGTGCGGCACGCCCCAGGGCAGCGTCGGCCACCAGGCCTCCAGCGCCGACCCGAGCACCACCCCGGTGAGGCACGCGGCGGTCAGCCGCGCCATCAGCGGCAGGTGCGCCAGAGCGCCGAGCTCGGGCGCCAGCGGGGTCGGCCGCTCGGGCGAGATGCGCAACGAGCCGCCGAGGCGGCCGACCGTCCGCTCGAGGTCGCCGACCGAGAGGACGGCCGCGTCGTAGCGCAGAGCGACCGTGCCGGCGTGGGCATCGTACTCGACCGCGGCCATGCCGGGCAGCTCGCGCAGCGCGGCGATGACCTGCGCCGCCGAGGCGCGGCCACGACCGTCCAGCACAACCGCCGAACGCTGCAGCTCCTGCGCGCGGACGTCCGCTGGTGGTCCGGCGGGCATCGTGTTCACGTGCGACCCTCCTCGTCGACGTCCGATCGTACGGGTCCGAGGAGCCACGCGAATCGGGGAGAACTGCTGACGCGGCGGGCCACGCGCCGCCCAGCCCCCGCGGGCTGCCCGAGCGAAGCCAACCAGGCGCCGGCGGAGGCGCCGCGACTTCTTCTCCGCGCGAGCAATCGGGGCCGCCCCGATGGAGGGCACGCGCCGGCACTCCCCCGAGCTCGGCCGAGCTGGCCGAAGCGCGCCGGTGGCCTGGATACGGGTGCTTCGCTAGACGACGTCGGCGTGCTCGGAGTAGGTGGGCTTGGTGGGGGGCGGGTCGGTGTCCGGACGGACCAACAAGACGGGGCAGGGCGCGTGGTTGGCGACGTACGATGCGACGCTGCCGTGCACCAGCCGATCGAAACCGCCGCGGCCGTGCGTGGTCATCGCGACCAGATCGGCGCCCCAGCGCTCCGCCTCCGCGACGATGGCCTCGCCGGCCGAGCCCTCGAGGCGGCGGTGCTCCACCTCGACTCCTGCACCGCGCAGCCGCCCCTCGATCCCCTCGAGGTACGCGTCGGCGTCCTCCCGGCCGGCGGCCCCGTACGGGGACGTGTCGAGCAGCGGGCCCGTGCCTGGCATCGCGGCGGCGACGGCCGCGGCCACCAGCGCCGGCGAAGGCGCGTACGACCGCACCAACTCGAGCTTCGCGCCGCAGCGGCGCGCGATCTGCTCGGCGTGGGGCAGGACGGCCTCCGCCTCGGGCGAGCCGTCGAGCGGCACGAGGATGCGCCGGTTCGCAACCGGTGCGCGGTACAGCTCTGCCTGGTGCTCTAGCGCCCGATTGCTCATCGCCCCTCCTCCGGCAACAGCCTAGGCGGCGACGAGCCGGAGGGCATCGGGGCAAACCCCGTAGGAACAGGGCGCGGCGCGGCGCGCCGCTGGGCTATGCTGCCCGCGGATGGCAGGCAGTGGCTGAGGCGACGGTCTGGACGCGCGTGGCGGTGGAGGAGGACGCAGACGCCGTCGCGCGGATCTACAACGAGGGGATCGACGACCGCGTCGCGACGTTCGAGACCGAGCCCCGGAGCGCCGAGGACCGGCGCGCGGCGATCGCCGCGGCGCGCGGGCGCTACCCGTTCGTCGTGGCGCTGGACGGCGACGCGGTCGTCGGGTTCGCCAGCGCCGGAGCGTACCGGAGCCGACCCTGCTACCGGGGCATCGGCGAGTTCTCGGTCTACGTGGCGCGCTCCCACCGCGGCCGCGGCGTCGGGCGGGCGCTGCTCGCAGCGCTGATCGCCGAGGCGGAGCGGCTGGGCTTCTGGAAGCTCGTCTCGCGGGTCTTCCCGGAGAACGCGCCGAGCCGCGCCCTCTGCCGCGCGATGGGCTTCCGCGAGGTCGGCGTGTACGAGAAGCACGGCAAGCTCGGCGGCGTCTGGCGCGACTGCGTCATCGTCGAGCGGCTGATCCCGGCGAACCTCACCTAAAAGGCGCGGTTTCATCCCGCGAGCGCTGGGCGCTCCGGCCGGACGGGGAGCTCGGCGTCGTCCGCCTCCCAATACCGCTCGCCGGCGCAGGCCC
>DASRFH010000218.1:0-6127 GCA_035651675.1 Chloroflexota bacterium
TCGGGCTTCGCGACGCGCGCGGCGCGGGTGGGGGAGCCGGCCGCGCGGGTCGGGCGGTCGCGCCCGCTCGCCGATCCGCTCTACCAGACCACCGTCTGGGCGTTCGACGACCTCGCGTCGGTCGACGACTGGTACGAGGGCCGCTCGACCGACACCTTCCTCTACTACCGCAACGGCAGCCCGAACACCGTGGCCCTCGAGCAGGCGGTCGCCGACTTCGAGGGCGCCGAGGCCGGCGCGGCCGCCGCGTCGGGCATGGCCGCGATCGCCGCGGCGCTGCTGGCGGTGCTTCGGGCCGGCGACCACGTCGTCGCGGACCGCAACCTCTACGGCGGCACGGTCGTCCTGCTGCGGCAGGACCTCGCCCGCCTCGGGATCGAGACCACGTTCGTCGAGTCGACCGACCCCGCCGCGGTCGAAGCCGCCATCCGCCCGAACACAAAAGTCGTGCACGTCGAATCGCTCTCGAACCCGCTGCTGCGCTGCCCGGACCTGGCCGCGCTGGCCGCGCTGGCGCACCGCCACGGCGCCGTCTTCTCGGTCGACAACACGTTCGCCAGCCCGGCGCTGCTCCGGCCGATCGAGCACGGCGCCGACCTCGTCAGCCACTCGCTCGCCAAGTACCTGGGCGGGCACTCGCTCGCCGTCGGCGGCGTCCTGGTTGGCCGGGCGGAGCTGGTCGCGAAGGCGCGCGAAGGCCTGGTGCACTGGGGCGGCACGATCGGCGCGATGGACGCCTGGCTCGCGGTGCACGGCATCAAGACGCTTGGCCTGCGCATGCGCGCCCACGCCGCCAACGGCCTGGCCGTCGCCCAGGCGCTGGAGGCGCGCGCCGACGTGGCGCGCGTCTACTACCCCGGCCTCGCCAGCCACCCCGACCACGCGACCGCTGCCCGCTATTTCGCCGACGGCTTCGGCGGCATGCTCGCCTTCGACCTCGGCTCGGCCGCCGCGGCGCGCGCCTTCCTCGGCGCGGTCGGCAAGGCCGGGATCCCGTTCTCGCCGTCGCTGGCCGACGTGCGCACGACCGTCTCGTACCCGGCCGGCACGTCGCACCGCGCGCTCCCGCCCGAGGAGCGGCGCGCGATCGGGGTGACCGAGGGGCTGATCCGCCTGTCGGTCGGGATCGAGGACGCGGCCGACGTGGTCGCCGACCTGGAGCGCGCGCTGGCCGCGAGCAGGAGCGGCGCACCGCGCTGAGCGCGGGGCGGGTGGCGCCCGCCAGCGCCACGCCGAGCGGCGCGGTCATCACCCAGACCAGCCCGCGCACGTCGCTCCGCCGCGTCGCGTACGAGATCGCCAGTAGCCGGCGCGGCCGCGTGGCCGGGCCCCCCGCCGCGATCGCGCCGCTGAAGTCGAAGGGCACCGGCACCCCGAAGTGGACGACGCCGAGCACGACGGCGAAGAGAGTCGCGGAGCCCACAACAACGGTGCCGCCGACAGGTCGGGTCGAATATCCGCGAACATATGCCCAGAGCGCGCGAAAGGAGGCACCAGGAGATGGAGACGCTCACCCTCGACCTGAAGGACGTCGCGACGCAGGTCGTGCTCGACCGGCGGCGGCTCCACCAGCACCCCGAGCTGGGGTTCCAGGAGCACGAGACCGCCGCGTTCGTCGCCGAGCGGTTGCGCGCCCACGGCCTGCTGGTCCAGACCGGCATCGCCGGGACGGGCGTGGTCGGCACGCTGCGGGGGGCCAGGCCGGGCAAGACGGTCCTGCTGCGGGCCGACATGGACGCTCTGCCGATCGACGAGGAGAACGACGTCCCGTACCGGTCCGCTGTGCCGGGCGTGATGCACGCCTGCGGGCACGACGGCCACACCGCCATCCTGCTGGCGGCGGCGCGCGCGCTCGCCGAGCGGCGCGACGCGCTGGCCGGGACGGTCAAGTTCGTGTTCCAGCCGTGCGAGGAGCGGCCGCCGGGGGGCGCCAGGCCGATGATCGAGGCGGGCGTGCTCGAGGACCCGCGCGTCGACGCCGTCTTCGGGCTGCACCTGGCGCAGGAGCTGCCGGCCGGCACGGTCGCGGCGCGGCCCGGCCCGGTTATGGCCGCGGCCGACATGTTCCGGCTCGAGATCCGTGGCAAGGGCGGCCACGCCGCCTACCCGCACGAGTGCGTCGACGCCGCGCTCGTCGCCGCGCAGGTGCTCGTCGCCCTCCACGCGATCGTCGCGCGGGAGGTGAAGCCGATCGAGCCGGCCGTCATCACCGTCGGCCAGATCGCGGCCGGCTCGGCGCCGAACGTCATCCCGGACACGGCGCTCCTGCGCGGCACGGTCCGCACGTTCGACAAGAAGCTGCGCCAGCAGCTCGCCCGGCGCGTCGAGGAGGTGGCGGTCGGCGTCTCGCGCGCGATGCGCGCCGACTGCACCTGCACCTACGAGTGGGGCTACCCGGCCGTCGTCAACGAGCCGGCGATGACCGACCTGGTGCTCGACGTTGCCCGGGAGGTGGTGGGCGCCGACCGGATCGCCGCGCGCGAGCCGTCGATGGGCGGCGAGGACTTCGCCTACTTCCTGGAGCAGCGCCCCGGCTGCTTCTTCAACGTCGGCACGCGCAACGAGGCGAAGGGCCTGGTCTGGGGCCACCACCACCCGCGCTTCGACATCGACGACGAGGCCGCGCTGCCGGTCGGCGTCGACATATTCGTGCGGCTGGTCGAGCGCTACCTGGCGAGCTGAACGCGCAGCAGCGGCAGGTAGGCGAACGAGACGTGGGCCCCGGTAAGACGATCGACTGATCGGCGGTGAGCTCGTCCGGCCGGGCCAGATCCGCCACGCGCGCGCCACGTCGACGAGCGTAGCGAGTAGCCCGAATTGGCCATCGGCCAAAGGGTGACCGGTGGGGCGGTGGACTGTTACCTTCACTGCGCCCTTGAAGGTTCCACGACCGCGCCCCGGCCCCGTGCGCGCGCTCGGCCTCGCCGCCGCGGTGTTCGCGGCGGCCGCGTTCGGCTCGGCGGTGGCGACCAGCGCGCCGGCTGCCTCGGGCGGCGACGCGCTGCCTGGCCGCCAGGTCCAGATCGTCGACACCGGCGTCTCGCGCGTCTCGCGCGTGCCTGCGCCACCCCACGCAGCGCGCACGGCGCAGTCGGCGACGTTCCAGGTCACCTACGACGCCAACTTCGACGCCAACCCGGCCGCCAAGGCGGCGTTCCAGGCCGCGATCGACATCTGGTCGAGCCAGCTCAACGCGACGGTGCCGATCACCGTCAACGCCCAGTTCCGTTCCGACCTCGGCCAGAACGTCCTCGGCTCGGCCGGCGCGACCGAGTCCTGGGGCAACTTCGCCGGCGCGCCGGTCCGGAACACGTTCTACCCGGTCACGCTCGGCAGCGCCCTCGCCGGGCGGGACCTGAACACCAGCAACGGCGTCAACGAGCCGATGATCGACGCCAACTTCAGCAGCGTCGCCAACTGGTACTTCGGCACAGACGGGGAGACGCCGCCGGACAAGACCGACTTCGAGTCGGTCGTGCTCCACGAGGTCGGCCACGGCCTCGGCTTCGCTGGGTCGGCCGAGGTCAAGGGCGGTGACGCGACGATCGGCCTGGGCGGCTCGTCCGCGCCGGTGGTCTACGACCGGTTCGTCGTCGACGGGAACGGCAACCAGCCGTACCTCCTCGCCGGCAATTCCGCTCTGCTGCTCTCCATCTACACGAGCAACAACCTCTACTGGAACGGCCCGCTGGCGATCGCCAACAACAACGGGCAGAAGCCGAAGCTCTACGCGCCGAGCACCTGGCAGAAGGGGTCCAGCTACTCGCACCTGGACGACGCCACATACCCCGCGGGCAACCCGAACGCGCTGATGACCCACGCGATCAGCCGCGGCGAGTCGCGCCACGACCCCGGCCCGATCGTGCGCGGCATGTTCGCCGACATGGGGTGGAGCATCGCCGCGCAGTCGGGCGCCACGCCGACCGCGACCAGTCTGCCGACCGCGACGCCAGCGGCGTGCGCCACGCCCGCCGCGACCGGCCAGACGCCGGTGCCGACGGCGCTCGCCAACCGCGCCTGGGCGCCGGCGATGTACCGGGTCGCCTGCGGCTGACCGCTCTACAGCAGCTGCGTGCAGGGGAACGCGAAGATCGCCATCCCCGTGCCCGGCAGGATCGCGCGCCGGTGGTCGTGCACCGCGCGCACCGCCTCGACGATCCGCTGCGTCTGCTCGGGGGTGACCGCGGCGATCAGGACGTCGTTCTGGCCCGGCCAGATCGACGAGCCGAGCACCGGCCCCGAGTGGCCGGCGCCGTGCCAACCGCCGGCGAACGTGTAGCCGCCGACCCCCGCCTCCCGGATCGTCCGCAAGACCGTCTCTTCGAGGTCGCGCGGGTAGACGATCAAGAGCATCGTCTCCTGCGCGGGGAGCGGCGTGCGCTCGCCCTCGCCCCGGGGCATCGTCACGTTCTGCATGGTCCCTACCCCTCCTGAGCTCGCCTCGCCACCTAGCCTACTCCTCCGCGGGCGGGCGCGCATCCGGCGGTCCTACCGACGCGCGAGCACCTGTAGGACTGTGCGATCGGCCACAGATAGCCCCAATTTCTCACCGTCTTGTTACTCCCGGTCAACCGAGACCTGCTACCGTTCCAGGAGTTGGAGGTGCAAAGCGATGATGCTTTGTCCGAAGTGCACGGTGCCGACGCGGATCGTCAACGCGGCCGATTCGCGGAAGCTCGTGTATTGGTGCCCGGCCTGCCGCAGCTTCTACGAGAAGCAGCGCAGCGCGGCCGGCGCGCCGGCGTCGACCGTGAAGACGGTTTAGGCAGGTTGCCGCGGTGTGTGTTCCTCGAACACACACCGCACGCCCCTACGGCTGGCGCAGGACCTCGCCGCTTTCCCGGCTGAGCCGCTCGAGCAGCAGCCCGTAGGCGCGCGGCCCACGGTCGAGCGTCTCGAGACGGAAGAACTCGTCCGGCGCGTGGGCGCGCTCGTCGCCGGCACCCTGACCGAACGAAACGCACTGGACGCCGAGGTTCCGGACCAGCAGGTCGTAGATCGGAACGGTGCCGCCCATCCGCGCGTAGTAAGGTCGCTGGCCGCGCACCTCCTCGAGCACGTCGAACGCCGCGCGGTTCGCCGGGTGGTCGGCGCGCATCAGGTACGGGCGGGCACCCTCGCTGACGCGCCCAGGGTGTGCCTCGGCGCGCACGCCAGGTGGCGTGTGCTTCCTGACGTGCTCGGCGACGAGGTCGCGGATCTTTCCGGGCTCCTGGTTGGGCACGAGCCGGCAGGTGATCTTGGCGTGCGCCTCGTTCGGCAGCACCGTCTTGGTACCCTCGCCCTGGTAGCCGCCCCAGATGCCGTTGACCTCGAGCGTCGGCCGCGCCCAGATGCGCTCGCGCGTGGTGTAGCCCGGCTCGCCGTAGAGCGCCTCCACCCCGAGCCGCCGCTTGAACGCCGCCTCGTCGAACGGCACGGCCGCGATCCGGCGCCGGTCCTCCTCGTCAAAGACGACGTCGTCGGAGAAGCCCTCAACCAGCACCTTGCCCTCCGGCGAGCGCATCGAGTCGAGGATGTAGACGAGCGCGTGGATCGGGTTGGCGACCGCGCCGCCGTACTGGCCGGAGTGGAGGTCGGAGCTGGCGCCGCGCACGTCGATCTCGAGCGCAGTGCTGCCGCGGCAGCCGATCACGACCTGGGGCGGGTCGGCGCCGCCCGCGCCGCCGTCGGTCGAGAGCACGAGGTCGGCGGCGAAGCGATCCTTGTTGGCGGCGATGAACGGCGCGAGCTGCGGCGAGCCGATCTCCTCCTGGCCTTCGACGAGGAACTTGAGGTTCAACGGCAGGCCGTCCGTCTTCAGGAGCGCCTCGATCGCCATCAGCGCCACGAATAGGTTGCCCTTGTTGTCCGAGGCGCCGCGCGCGTAGACGGCGTCGTCGCGGACCGCGGGCTCGAACGGCGGCGTCGTCCAGAGATCGAGCGGGTCCACCGGTTGCACGTCGAAGTGGCCGTAGACGAGGACTGTCGGCTTGCCGGGTGCGCCGAGCCACTCGCCGTAGACGACGGGATGCCCGCCGGTTGGCAGCACCTCGACGTTGGCGATCCCGATCGCGCCCAGCCGATCGGCCACCCACTGCCCGGCGCGGGCGACGTCCGGGGCATGCTCCTCCTGCGCCGAGATGGA
>DASRFH010000219.1:0-4369 GCA_035651675.1 Chloroflexota bacterium
GGGCGCGCCGCCCTCCGCGAGCGCGTCGCCGTCGAGCACGACCCGGCCCACGCCCGCCGCTGGCAGGGCGACCGCGCCCGCTACCGCGGCGCGCGCACGAACCTCCTCGACCGCCCCCGCACCCCCGCCGTCCACAACCTCCTCGTCATCGATCGACTCTACCCAACGCCAGCAGCCGCCTGATTACTGGGCCGGCGCTCTAGGCGGGCGGCCGAGCCCGAGGACGCCCCCGCGGCGACCCCGCCGAGCGCGCGGGCGCCGGGCCGGCGCAGTCGCGTGGGCCCGGTCGCGGCCAGCGGGACGGCGTTCGTGCCCCTGGCCGGTCTGCCGCTCGCGACGCTGCTCGCGCGGGCGCTCGCCGATGGGGATGGTCGGGCCGTACCTGGGCGACCATCGGGCCGTTGCCGCGCTCCCGCTCAGCCTTCTCACGACCGCGGCCACGCTGGCGTTGGCGATCCTGGCCGGAACGCCGATGGCATGCGTGTTGGCGCGGCGCGATTCCCCGGCAAGCAGCTGTGGGGCAGACCGATCTACCAATCGTGCTGCCGCCCGCCGTCGCTGGCGCGGCGCTCCTGATGGCGTTCGGGCGCCGCGGGCTCCTTGGGCCCTGGCTCGCCGTGCTCGGCCTCGAAATCCCGTTCACGACGACGGCGGTGGGTGGGAGCCTGCTCGGGGCGGGCGACGCCGTCTACGCGCTCAACGCCAAGAGCGTGGAGCGCTACCGCGACCGGGCGCGCACCAGCGGCGGCAAGAGCGACCCGGCCGACGCCGAGTTCGTCTGGCACCGGAACCAGGCGCGACCGGACAGGCTCCTAGCCCCAATGCGGTTCACTTAACCACCGGCGGCCGCGGGGGACGCCCTCACCCTGGCCCTCTCCCAGAGGGAGAGGGGACGTGGGCGGGGCCGGACCGCGCGATCAGCGACCCTAAGTGAACCGTATTGCCCCTACCCCGCCTCGGACGTGGCGCGCGCCGGGGCTGCCGCGCTGACCTGCTGCGCCTGCTTGCGCTTCTCGCGGGCGGTGTCGGGGATAAGGAAGACGAGCGGCGCGGTCGAGAGCAGCACCACCCCCATCACGGTGAAAATCGTGCGCAGGCCGGCGGCCTTGTCCGGCGAGAGCGACAGCACGACGACGATCGCGGCGGTGCCGATCACGCCGCCGGTCGAGCGGAACAGCCCGCGGATACCGCTGATCGTGGCCGCGCGGCCGGGGACCAGGTCCAGCGCCGCGTTGTTCGAGGCGGGCCCGGCCAACCCCATCCCCACGCCGCCGAGCGCCACCTCGCCGGCCAGCAGCCAGAACGAGCCGATCGAGAGGCCGGCGAGCGTGAGCGCCGTGTAGCCGCGGCTCAGCAGGAGCAGCGTCACGACGGTCAGCCCCATCCCGGCCAGCATCGGCACCCGGTAGCCGTAGCGCATCAGCAGGAAGCTCGAAACCGTCGCCGTGCCCATCATCGCGAGCGACCGTGGCGTGAGCACCGCGCCGCTCTCGATCGGGCTCATCCCGAACTGCACCAGCGCGTAATACGGGATGAACGAGAAGAAGCCCCAGACGCAGATGCCGTAGAGGAAGTTGTAGACGTTCACCGCCAGGAACGGGTTGCGCGCGACCAGGCTCGGGTCGATCACCGGGTCCTTGGTCCGACGCTCGTGCCGGGCGAACAGAACCACCAGCACCACGGCCGCCCCGATCAGCCCCCAGAAGAGCGGCGTCCGCACCGTCTCGACGTCCTCGCCCAGGAACGTCAGCGCCGTCAGCAGCGAGACGATCGCCATCGCGAAAACGCCCGCGCCGACCACGTCGAGCGGCCGGCGCACCATCGGCTCGGCCAGCCGCAGCCGCCGGAGCAACACGGCGACCACGACGACGCCGATCGGCAGGTTGATGACGAAAATGTCGCGCCACGTCGCGTGCTCGATGATGAAACCGCCGACGTTCGGCCCGACGATCCCGCCGACCGGGAAGATGCTCATGAAGAGCCCGATCATCCGCGGCCGCGTGTCCGGGAACTCCTCGGCGATGATCCCGACCGCCGACGGCATCAGCCCACCACCGCCGAGCGCCTGCAGCACGCGAAACAGGATCAGGAAGTAGATGTTCGGCGCGACCGCGCAGAGCAGCGAGCCGACCGTGAAGACCAGCACGCAGGCGAAGAAGACGCGCGTGCGGCCGAAGTTCTCGCTCAGCTTGCCAGCCAGCGGCATCATCACCGTCTGCGTGAGTTGGTAGGCGGTGAGCGTCCAGCCGATCAGCGAGATCGACGTGCCGAGGTCACGCATCATCGCCGGCAGCGCGACCGCCACGATCGTGCCGTCGATCGAGAACATCATCACGCTGAGCGCGGCGACGGCGAAGAACACGTAGCGGCTCGGCAGGCGGGGGATAGTCCGGCCGAGCGCGGCTGCCACCAGCCGATTCTACGCCCACGGCAGGCTGCCATCGCCAAGCCAGAAGGCGCGCCGTGCCCGACGCCGCCCCGCTCCTGGCCGCCGGCCCGATCGTGGACGGTCGACCCACGGAAGCGCGGCGTCGGGGTCGACGCCATACGGGCCGCGCACGCGCGTCGTCGGGTCGCGCCGGGGCGACGCCCGCCGGCGCGGCGCCTGAGGCGCCGGGGGCTGCGCCTACCGGTTAGCCGCGAGCAGCCGGTCGCCGTAGAGGTCGAGCGCGTTGCCGACGAAGATGCGCTCGTCGCATCGCCGGCGGCACGTCCACCCAGAGGCGACGAGCCCGGAGCGCTGGGCGCGTGAGCTCGCCGCCGACTGCGTCGCTGGCGCGGCCCCCCGTGGGCGGCCGTGCGCGCCCTGGTCGGCCGGGTACCTTCGACCGGAAGCCCGCCGCGCTGGTGAAGCTCCGCGCTGAGCCCGGCGACAGAGGTCAGTGGGTCTTGGACCCGAACAGCGGTGGCGTCCCGGATCGATCCGCGCGCTGGACGGGGGCGACGTGATCTGGGAGCGGGCGACCTGTCCAAGTCGCTCGACGAAACGTTCCGGGAGTTGGAGGCGGCGCTGGCTGGGATGTCCGACGCGATCCTCACCTACCCCGAACGGCGGCCCGCCTCCTCGCGGCCGATCTGGTCCACGAGATCGGCGCCGATCCGGAACCCACGCCGCCGTAGCTCGTCGAGCAGTGGCGCAACCGCCGGGACGAGACCTCGGTCACGGGCCAGCCGCAGGACGCCGATGGTTCCGCTGATCGGCAGCCCCTCGTGCTGAGCGTGCGTCCGGGCCCGGCGATCGTCGAGCAAGAGCACGTCGGCCCCCGCCTCGCGCATGAGCACGATCGCTTCGGCCTCGCCTCGATCGAGCTCGGTCAGGAGCCTCGCCACAGCGGCGCGATCGGCAACGGGCCGCACCACCACGGATCCAGCGGCGAACGCGCCGCGGATCGCCGCGACACCAGGAACGTCGGAACCGGGCCGAAAGACCTCATCCCGCACCGCCGTCGGTGCGACGACCTCCTCGAACAAGACCCGCAGGAGATCCAAGGACTCGATCCAGGACAGGTGGATGAGCGGGCCGGCGTTGGTGACCGCCCTCACGCGGCGCCGCTGCGCCGCTCCGCTTCAGCGAGTCCGCCAAGGTCCTGCTCGTAATCGGCTAGGTCGTAGCGGACCGTCGGCAGCCCCATCTCGGCCAGCAGCAACTCGAACTCGACCAGCGGGACCCCAGCCAGCTCGGCCGCCTTACCGATCGAGAGCAGCCCCTCCAGGAAGAGGTGGGTCGCCAACGCCGCCCGAACCGGGTCGGCACTCCCGCGGGACCCAAGCCGCGATCGCTGCAGGAGGTCGAGGAGCTCCTCGGGGACGTCGATCGTCTGTGTCTTCATATCCCCTCCAGCACACGATCGTTGCTCGCCAGACCGGCTCGCGGACGAGTTGATCCTAGCCCACGGCACGACCCGTCACCACGACCCGATCACCCGCCTCATATCCAACACGAAGGTGGCCGAGCAGCCACCCACACGATCGTGAGGAAGATCGAGCTCAGCTCGACGAGCAGGTCGGGCAGCGCGATGAGCGTCGCGACCGAGAGCGGCCGCCACCAGCCGGTTCTACGCTTCGCGGCAGACGGGCGAAGCCAGGTGTGCTGCCGCTCCGCGCGGGAGCGACGAGGAACCTCGGCCGGTACGCTCGATCGCACGCGCGGCGCGTCTCGTAACTGCGGTGGACCGGCTCGGCCTCCGGTGCCCGAACGCCGAGAGTGCGGCGCCCGAGGGGCGGCGCGCTACCGGTTAGCCGCGAGCAGCCGGTCGCCGTAGAGGTCGAGCGCGTTGCCGACGAAGATGCGCTCGCGCATCGCCGGCGGCACGTCCTTGAACGCGATCTTCGGGTTGTCGAAGTCCCAGTGCGGGTAGTCGCTCGCGTA
>DASRFH010000220.1:0-20118 GCA_035651675.1 Chloroflexota bacterium
GCTCGACCGCGTGGACCTGGCGGCGGCCAGCGAGCGCGGCGTCATGGTCTGCAACATGCCAGACCTCTGCACCGACGAGGTCGCCGACCACGCGATGGCGCTGCTGCTCGCCTGCAACCGGAAAGTGCCGCGGCTTGCCGAGCGGGTGAAGGACGGCACCTGGGACCGCGTTCTGCTCGAGCCGATGCCGCGGCTGCGCGGCAAGACGATCGGGCTGCTCGGCTTCGGACGGATCGGCCAGGCGATGGGCGAGCGCTGCCGCGGCTTCGGCCTGCGCGTCGTCGCCTACGACCCGTACCTCACGGCCGAGGTCGCCCACGAGCGCGGCGCCGAGCTGCTCGAGCTCGACGACCTGCTCGCCACGTCCGACTTCGTCTCCTGCCACTTACCGCACGTGGCGTCCACGTACCACCTGATGGGCGAGGCGCAGTTCCGACGGATGAAGCCAAGCGCGCTCTTCGTCAACACCTCGCGCGGCAAAGTCGTGGACCAGGTGGCGCTGACGCGCGCGCTGCGCGAGGGCTGGATCATGGGCGCCGGGCTCGACGTCCTCGAGCAGGAGCCGCCCGACCCGGCCGACCCGATCCTCCGGCTCCCCAACGCGGTCGTCACGCCCCACGCGGCAGGCTTCTCCGACGAGGTGGTGGATCGCATCCCGCGCCTCGCCTTCGAGGAGGTCATGGCGGTGCTCGGCGGCGGCACACCCCGCCCGATCGCCTGGGCCAACCGGGCGGCGTTCGAAGTCAAGACGTGAGCCGAGCAGGTGAGCGCTCGTCGTCCGCGGAGCACAGGACGAGAACGCGTACCGGGAGGCCGTGATCGTCGAAGCCGACGCTTAGCCGGCCGTGGATCGTGATTCGGAGGGACACCATGCTGACGGGCATCGACCACATCGAGCTGATCGTCCGCGACGTGGACGAGTCGGTCCGCTTCTTCCAGCGGCTCGGGTTCGAGCTGTTGACGCGCACGCCGCACCATGGCGGCTCGGCCGAGGTGCGGCTGCCGGGCGAGGGACAGGTCACGTTCGAGCTGCACGCCGTGCAGGGCGAGGAGAACCCCGGCGTCAACCACATCGCCTTCCGCTGCGACGACGTCGCCACCACCCACCACCAGCTCACGGACGCCGGCGTTAGGCTCGACGGTGAGCCGCACCTCGTCCCCGCCTCCGGCCGCACGATCGTCAACTTCCGCGACCCGGACGGCTGGCGCCTCCAGCTCGTCGACCCGAAGCGGGCCACGCCAACCGAGGGCCGCTAGCCTCGGCCGGCCGCCTCGCCCTGCCGCGGCCGTCGGCGCCGCGCTGTACGATCGACTCGCCGCGCCGCCAGGTGGCGTCGACGGGCGCGGCGCGAAGAAGGAGGCAAGGACCGTGACCCAGAGCGCGACTTTGACGAGCGTCTACGAGCGGATCGGCGTCAAGCCGGTCATCAACGCCCGCGGGTTTATGACCGTGCTGGGCGGCTCGACCCCGTCGCCGCGGGTCAAGCAGGCGATGGAGGAGGCCGAGCGCTACTACGTCGAGATGAAGGACCTGCTCCAGAAGGGCGGGGAGATCATCGCCGAGAAGATCGGCTGCGAAGCGGCCTACATCACCCCCGGCGCGGCGGCCGCGCTCGCCCTTGGGACGGCGGCCTGCATCACAGGCGACGACCTCGACAAGATGGCCCGCCTGCCGGACACCACCGGCATGAAGAACGAGGTCGTCATGCAGGCCTGCCAGCGCTACTCCTACCAGCGGGCGACGACGATCGTCGGCACCAGGCTGGTCGAGGTCGGGGACGAGAACGGCGCGACCCCCGAGCAGCTCGCGGCGGCGATCGGGCCGCGCACGGCCTGCGTGCTCTACGTCGCCCACCTGGAGAGCCGGCCCGGCGCGCTCTCGTTCGACCAGGTGCTCGAGATCGCGCACCGAAAGGGCGTCCCTGTGCTAACCGACGCGGCCGGGCAGGTCTACCCGCTCGACCGGATGCGCAGCTACACGAAGCGGGGGGCCGACCTCGTCGCCTTCGGCGCCAAGTACATCGGCTCGGTGCACTCGTCCGGCATCCTCTGCGGCAAGAAGGCGCTCGTCGACGCAGCCGTGCCGCAGGGCTTCATCGGCTTCGAGACGGTGGCCGAACGCAAGAGCTTCGGCCGCCCCCTCAAGCTCGACCGCCAGGAGATCGTGGGCGTGATCACGGCGGTCGAGGAGTGGTTCTCGATGGACCACGAGAAACGGGTCGCCGAGCTCGAGCGGCGGCTCGACGCCCTGCGGCGGGCGCTCGACGGCGCGCCGGGGCTCCGGTTCGAGCTGCTGCGCCGCGAGGGCAACGCACCGCGCCTGCTGCGGATCGAGATCGATCCGGCTAGCGCCCGGCGCGACGCGGCTGCCGTCGTCGCCGGCCTGCGCGCCGGCAACCCGATGGTCCTCGTGGGCTCCGACGCGACGGCGATCACGGTCAACCCCTCGACGGTCCGACCCGAGGACGACGCCGTCGTCGCCGGTCGCCTGCGCGAGCTGCTGGCGTAGACGACGCCGGGCCAGCGGCCGCTCGTGACCAGGAGCCACCTTGGCCGAGGGTGGCTCCTGCCATGGTCGGCGCGCCGCGACCACGAGCGCGTCCGTGTCGGCCCGGGCCGCCAGGATGAGGCCGTGCTGCCGGCCCGCGGCCATCCGATTGGAATTTAATCATCTTGATTGGAGGCACGTGTGATGGCTGAGACCAAAGTGATGACGGCGCACGTGCCGCTGGAGCTGGCCGAGAAGGTGGAAGCGGCGGCTGCCCGGCTCGAACGTCCGCGCGGCTGGTGATCAAGCAGGCTCGCCGGGTGGGTCGACCTGGAAGAGGAGCGCCACCGCATGACGCTTCGGGCGCTGGCCGACGTGGACGCGGGCCGCCTGATCGACCATTGTGGCACGCACGCGAGAAGCGCACCTTCGGGCCGGAGGAGGACTGAGGACGCGGGAGCGCTGGCTAGCGAGCCACCGGCCCCCGCCTGATCCGCTCGCGCGCCGCGTCCGGCGCGTCGAAGCCCTCGTAGATCGCCTCGACCCACCAGGTCGCCCCGGCCTCGGCCCACGCCGCAAGGCGCTCGGCCTGCGCGGCGCGGTCGCCCGTCCGCCCACCGATGGCGACCTCGAACGGCCCGTCCAGGCCCAGGGCGCGTCGCTCCGCCAGCGTGAACGCCACCGCCGCCCGGAGGTCGTCGACCGCGATCGACTCGCCCTTCGTCCAGTCGACGTTAGGCCCGTCGACGAACAAGCCATCCCAGCGCGCCGCCCGCCGGAACGGCACCCGGTGCGGCCAGTGCCCGGCCACCCAGATGGGCACCCGCGGCCGCTGGACCGGCCGCGGCAGGAACGTCGCGCCGGACACGCGGTAGTGCTCGCCGCGGTAGGTGAACGGCTCGCCGTGCCACAGCCCCACCAGCACGTCCAGCGACTCCTCGAGCATCCGCCCGCGCACCCGCGCGTCCTCCTGTTCGCCGAACGGCGCGAACGACGTCGCGATGCCCGAACCGACGCCGAGCACGACCCGACCGTTCGACAGCCGGTCGAGCGTCACGACCTCGCCGGCGAGCTGCCAGGGCCGGCGCCGGGGCAGCGGCGTCACCATCGGCCCGATCCGCACCCGTTCGGTCGCGACCGCCACGGCCGCGAGCGTCACCCACGGGTCGGCGATCGGGCTCGGCGCGCCGCCGAGCCGCTGCTGCAGGTGGTCGGAGACGAAGACCCCATCCCAGCCGGCCGCCTCGGCCTCCCCAGCGAGCTCCGCCACGAGGCGCGGGTCGGCGTAGGCCCCGTGGGTGTGGACATGGATGGCGTGCCTCACGACGGCAGTCTAGAAGGTCGCCTGGGCGCGTGCGGTGGGCTTGCCGGTCGGCGACCACCCCTCAGTCGGGCTAGTCGTCCGGCGCCGGGAGCGGGAGGCGGACGGTGAACGTCGCGCCCTCCCCCTCGCGGCTTTCGGCGTCGATCGCACCGCCGTGCTGCTCGACGATCTGACGGGCGCCGGCCAGGCCGAGCCCCTCTCCCTCGACCGCCCCGACGTTGCTGCCGCGACGGTACGGCTCGAACACGTGCGGCAGGTCGGCCGCCGGGATGCCGATCCCCTGGTCGCGCACCGCCAGGCACGCCCACGGCTGGCCGTCGCGTTCCTCGCGCCACACCCCGACGCGCACCTCGCGGCCGGCTGGGCTGTACTTGACCGCGTTCGACAGCAGGTTGCCGAGGACGCGCTCCAGCCGGAAGGCGTCCCACGCACCGACCAGCTCGGGCTCGGCCGCGTCGACCTCGATCTGGTGCTCGCCGCTTGTTGCCAGGACCCGTGCCACGACCCGATAGACCAGCGCCACCAGGTCGGTCGGGCGGCGGACCAGATCGAGCGGCTGACCGGCTCGCAGCCGGGCCGCATCGAGCAGCTCGCCCACCTGCGCCGCCATGGCCTCGGCCGCGACGGCGATCGCCCCGGCGTGCCCGGCGACGCGCTCGGCGTCGACGTGGCCGGCCATCGCCCGCCGCCGCAGCAGGTCGGCGTTGCCCTTGATCGTGGTCAGAGGGGCCTTCAGATCGTGGGCCACGACGGTGAGCAGGCGCTCACGTTCCCGGAGCGCCTCCTGCGCCTGTTCATAAAGCCAGGCGTTGTCGACCGCGAGCGCGGCCCGCGCGGCGAGCTCCTCGGCCAGCGCACGGTCGACGGGCGCGTCGTCCGCACGGCCGAAGGAGAGCGCGCCGATCGCCCTGCCGCGCGCGACCAGTGGCACCACCGTTGCCGAGGTCGTCCCCAACGCGCGGAGGGTGCGGGCGTGCTCGGCCTCGGTCGGGTGACGATCGGCCTGCTCGCGGGGGACCGGCTCCGAGACGTACGTCCGGCGCTCGGCGAGAGCGCGGCGCACCGGGTGGGACGGGTCCGAGCTGAGCGGCAGCCGCAGCAGCTCCCGCAGCGCGGCATCCTTGGCCGGGTCGGCGTGCACAGCCGTGACCCGGCGGACGACCGGCTCCTGACCCTCCGGCGCATCGACGAGGTAGGCGACGCACCAGTCGGCAAGGCGCGGGACGGCCAACTGGGCCACGCTCGCCAGCGTCGCGTCCGGGTCGAGCGAACCGGCCAGTAGGGCTCCGGCCTCGGCCAGGAAGCGCGCCGCCTCCAGGGCCTGCTCCTTCTCGGCGGCGAGCCGCACGACCTCGGCGGCCAGGCGGCGACGTTCGTCCTCCTGCGCCTCCAATGCCGCGAGCCCCAGCGTCGCCGCCCCGTCGAGGGCGTCGTGGACCAGCAGCTCGGCGCCGACGACGTCGGCGGTGCCGGCCCCACTCAACCCCGCGCGCAGCACGCGGCCGATCTCCTGGCGGAGCAGGCGGAACTCGGACAGCACGTCGGCCGGGCCGAGTCCCTGCTCGAAGCGGGCGCGCGCGTGGTCCTGGGCGGCCGCGCGCACGGCCGGGTCGTCGAGCGGCGCATCGGGGTCGACCGACCGGGGCGCAGCCTTCTCCAGGAAGGCGACAAGCGCGTCGAACAAGGGTGGAATGCTGTCGGCCACGGCACGGTCGGGGTGGAGGGCGTGGAACGGCTGGAGACGGGCAGCCTCGAGCCAGCGCCGCAGCACCTCATCCCGGCTGGCGGCCAGGATCGCGGCCACGCGGCCGAGGTCGGCGCCCTGGACGAAAGCTTCGACGCGCGTGCCGACGTGCGGGTCGACCCGCCTGGGATCCCGCCGCCGGGCGGGCGGCACGCGGCGGTCCGGCATCCCCTGTGGCTCCCGGTGCTCCCACCGCGACCGGTCCGAGGGGCCGGCCGCGCTCCGGTGAGCATAGGGCCCGGGCCACCGCTGGCGCACGCTGCCCTCCCGCCGGCCACCCATCCTGGCGCGCTCGGCATGCTGCTCAGAACGCCTCTCGAGAGAGCAGTACACCCCTCGTGGCGGGCGTCTGCCTCCTGGCCTCGTGGGGCTTCGTCGGGCCGGTGCGCGTGGCTACCGACCGCCGGGCCGACGTCTAGCTTTGCCGCCACGCGCGGCAGGCCGTCTGGTACGCTCCTCGGGAGGAGGCAGCCCGTGGCCGACCTGTTCTCCGCCGCTGCCTTGTTCTGGGCGTCGTGGTCCTGGCTGCTCTTCCTGGTGGTGCTGGCGCTGCTGGTCATCGTCGGTGTGTTGTGGTCGCGCGGCCGACAGGCGCTGGCGGCGGCCGAAGCTGACCGCGCTCGGACCGTTGCTCGCCTCCAGGACGAGATGGCCGAGCGGCAGACGCAGCTCGCGCAGCAGGAGGAAAGCCACCGGAACGCCCTCGCCGACCTGGAGCGCGACACGGCGGCGGCACGGGCCGCGCTCGGGGTGCGCGCGGCGCGGAGCATCGCCCGGACCGTCGCGGTCCTGAGCCGCGACCCGCTCGCCGCTGGGCACTACGACGCCGTGCAGGCGGCGTTCGACGACCTGGTGCAGGAGCCCGGCCTGACGTCGCTCAGCTTCTTCGACGCGGACGGCATCGTGGAGGTCGCCACCGATCGCAAGATGCTGCGCACGACGGTCGAGGACCAGGCCGATCGGGAGGCGATGGCGAGCCCCGAGATCGTGGTCGGCGAGCGGGCGATCTACGTACCGGTGATGTCCTTCACCGGCAGGCTGGGGACGCTCCGCGTCGGCTACGACCCGGCGGCCTGACGAGCCGCGCGGCGGCCGGCCGGCGTTAGCCCGAACGTCGCCTGCTCTCCGGGGTGCGTCCTATTCGGGCTGGTTCAGGCGGCGGAGCAGCGCGCGGGCCCTGGCACGCAGCCGCTCGTGCGTCTCCCTCGGCACCTGGCCGGCAGCGTCGGCAGACCGCAGGGCCTCGATCTCACCGCGCAGCGCCTGGTACTCCGCCTCGACGTCCGGCGGGAAGCTGCCCGGCTGCCCGGACGGCGCGCCGCGGAGCTGTGCCAGCCGCGCAAGCAGCGCCCACGTCTCCAGGCGCTCGCGCTCGGCGGGGGACAGCATCGCCACCGATGCTACATGGGCTCGACCAGCGCCGCGTCGTCCACGAGCGGCGACCGCCAACCTGGCTAAGTCCTCGCCGCCTCCGTCTCGGTCAGCAGCTCACGCACGGCCCCGAGCAGATCGTCCACGTCGAACGGCTTGGCGAGGAACCGGTCGCAGCCGGCCGCGTGGGCGCTCGGAGAGACGGCGGTGCGCGGCAGCGCGCTGACGGCAAGGATCGGGAGGCGGCGCGTCGCCTCGTCGCCGCGGAGCTGGCGTGCGACCGCGAAGCCGTCCAGGCCAGGCATCCCCAGGTCGAGCACCAGCAAGTCGACGTGGACCGAGCGCGCCAGCGTGACCGCCGCCTCGCCGGAGCCGGCGTGGATGGCGAAGAGGTCGGGTTCCGACGAAAGCGCCTCGGCGAGCACGTCGCGGATCGCCTCGTCGTCGTCGACGACCAGCACCACGCGCTTGCTCGGGTCGAGGCGGGGCAGCTTGAAGCCCGGGACGTCGAATGCGATCACCATGCCGGTCTCCTCGTCGCGTGTCGGGCCAGGCGGTCCCCGCCCAAGCAAGCAGCGTGCCAGGCACGTGGCTGGCCCGGCGTCCTCGCCCGCCGCGGTCACCCGCCGCCCTCTCCGCGCGGGCGTTCCAGGAGACTAGCCCATCCCGTCCGTCCCGGCCCCGGACACGATCGCGCAGACCGGCGCCGCCGGGCTTGCCGGCACGCGGCCCGCGAGGACGGCGGCCACGCTGGCGGCGCCGCTGAGCTCGGCGGGGACGCAGAGCTCGGCCCAGAGCCACCGGGCCGCGGCGCGCATCTCGTCGTCGGACACGAGCACGATCTCGTCGACGTACGCGCCGATCAGCTCGAGGTTGAGCTGGGCACTCTGGCGGGGCGCCAGCGTGTTGGCGGCGGTCTCGATCGCCGGAAGCTCGATCAGCCGCCCGGCGCGCAGGCTTTCGTACAGCGTCGGCGCCCCGGTCGGCTCCACCCCGACAACTCGGACCGACGGGTCGAGGGCTTTGGCAGCCAGCGCGACGCCGCTGACAAGGCCGCCGCCGCCCACCGCCGCGACGATCGTGCGCGTCGTCGGCACCGCCTCGACCAGCTCCATCGCGACCGTCCCCTGGCCGGCGATCACGGCCGGGTCGGCGAACGGGTGAACGTAGGTCAGCCCCTCGCGCTCGGCCGCCTCGACCGCCAGCCGGTTCGCATCGTCCCAGACGTCGCCCTCGACGACCACCCGCGCGCCCCAGTCGCGCAGCCTGGCCGCCTTGGCCGCCGGCGTGTTGCGCGGTAGGTAGACGGTGGTCGGTACCCCGACCACCCAGCCCGCGTAGGCGACCCCCATCCCGTGGTTGCCGCCGGACGCCGTGACGAGCCCTCGCCCGCGCGCCTCGACCGGCAGACAGAGCGTCGCGTTCAGCGCGCCGCGCGCCTTGAACGAGCCGGACGCTTGCAGGCACTCGAGCTTCAGCGCGAGCGCACCCGGCGCCGGGCCGCTCCGCACCGGCCGCGCGTCCACGACCGGCGTGCGGCGCACGTACGGCGCGATCCGCGCCGCCGCGGCCCGTACGTCCACCATCGTCGGCGCTTCGACCGCGATCCGCACCAGGACATACTACCGACGTGGCGGTGTACCCTGCCGCTGTGGCGACGTCCTCGCGTGCCCCGCGGGGTTCCTCCCCCACGGGGAGAGGAAGGCACCTCGACTGGCCGGCCTGCCAGAACGCACGCGACCTCGGCGGTCTGCTCAGCGCCGACGGCCGGCGCATCCGCTGGGGCGCGCTGGTCCGCGCCGACGTCTTGACGCGCCTGACCGCCGCGGGCCACCGAGCCGTGCTCGCCCACGGCGTCCGAACGGTCGTCGACCTGCGCGCGCCCGGCGAGCTGGTCCGCATGCCGTCGCCGTTCGCGAACGACCCGGAGGTCGAGTACCTGCCCGTGCCGGTGCAGCCGGACCACGACCCCGAGGCCGGCCGCCTGATGGACGCCACCGACGACCTCGTCGAGGTCTACCGGATCATCGTCGACCGCTACCCCGCCGGCTTCGCCGCGGCGGCGCGCGCGGTCGCGCGGGCGCGGCCGGGCGGCGTGATCGTCCACTGCCACGCCGGCAAGGACCGCACCGGCATCCTCGTCGCCCTCGTCCTCGAGCTGCTGGGCGTCCCACGCGCGACGATCGCGCGTGACTACGCCCTGACCGACCGGCGGCTCGTGCGGCATTACGCGGCCGAGCTGGCGGAGGTGGCCCACGACCCTCGTCGGCACGCACGGCTGCGCCTCTTCCAGCACACGCGTACCTCGACGATGCGCGGCGTGCTCGACCATCTGACTGCCCGCCACGGCGGCGCGGCCGCCTACCTGCGCGGCGGTGGCCTCGGCGACGCCGACGCCGAGCGGCTTCGCGCGCGGCTGCTCGCGTGAGCCGCCTGCCGGGCCTGACGCCCGACGAGCTGCTCTCGACCACGCGCGCCGTCCGCAAGCGGCTCGACCTCGACCGGCCGGTCGCGCGCCACCTGATCGAGGAGTGCCTCGCGCTCGCGCAGCAGGCGCCGAGCGGCTCCAACAGCCAGCGCTGGCACTTCGTGATCGTGACCGACGCCCGGAAACGCGCCGAGCTGGCCGGGCTCTACCGCCGCTCGTGGGGCCAGTACCGCGCCAGCCCCGGCGCGGCCGACCGAATCGGCGCCGGCGACCCACGACGCGAGGCCATCCAGCGCCGCGTGCTCGACTCCGCCCAGTACCTCGCCGACCACATGCACGAGGTGCCGGTGCTGGTCGTGCCTTGCGTCGAGCACCTGCGCCAGCCGACGCCGGTCGCGGCGCAGGCTGGCCTCTTCGGCTCGATCCTGCCAGCGGTCTGGAGCTTCTGCCTCGCGGCGCGCGCACGTGGCCTGGGCACCTGCTGGACGACGCTCCACTTGCGCTACGAGGAGGAAGCCGCTCGGGTGCTCGGCATCCCGTACGAGCGGGTCCTCCAGGTGGCACTCCTCCCGCTCGCGCACACCCGGGGCACCGACTTCAGGCCCGGCCCGCGCGAGCCGCTCGAGCGGCTCGCCCACTGGGACGGCTGGTAGAGGAGGACGCCCGTGCTAAGAGGCCGATTGCTCCATCCCGAGCTGCTGCGCGCGCTCGGCGCCGCCGGCCACGGCGCCAAGGTGCTGCTCGCCGACGGCAACTACCCGCTATCCACCCGCACGCCGGCGACCGCCGCGCGCGTCTTCCTGAACCTCGCGCCGGGCGTCCTGACGGTCACCGAGGTGCTCGACGTGCTCGTCGACGCGATCCCGATCGAGGCCGCCGAGGTGATGGTGCCGGACGGCGGTCCCGAGCCGCCCGTTTTCGAGGAGCTCCGCCGCATCCTTGCGCGCACCACGACCGCGGCTGGCAGTGGTCCGAGGCAGCTCGAGCTGACGCGGCTCGGTCGCGACGCGTTCTACGCGGCCGCCTCGGACCCGGTCGTCGCCGTTGCGGTGGCGACCGGCGAGCGGCGTATCTACGCTAACGTCCTGCTCACCATCGGGGTCGTGTCGCCTGACTAGACGACGAGCTCGGCGTGCCGAAGCGGCGCGACACCCGCGGCCGCGCGCCCGAACGTCGTGTGCTCGAATCGCCGCGTCGCCTCAGGTGCGCTCCGATGCCGGCAGACGCGGGGCGAACGGGGTCACGCCGCTTGCGGCGCCCGGCGGCGCACCCGGTCGAGGACCGCAGTCGCGTCTTCGGCGAGCCCGTGCGCGACGCAGTCGCGGTAGGCCGATAGCACGGCGTGCCGCGCCAGCCGCTGGACGGAGCCAACCTCCGCCACCGTCGGCGAGGCGGCGAGCGCGGCAAACCGCTCCAGCCGCCTGAGCATGAACACCCGCAGCTCGGGCGTCGCGGTTGCTTCCGCATCCATAGCCGATCCTCCTTGGCGACACATGTCCGCACCGCCAATGACCTGTCGTACGCGGATGGTTGTGGATTGGATGAGCCTTGCGTCCACGGCTTCGGCCGTTGGCACAGCGGTTGCCATAAGGCCGCGCGACGAGAGGAGGTGCACCAGTGGCGAACGGCTTGGTGGACCTGGTAGCCGAGGCCCGCAAGACCACGGACGGCCGGGTCGGTCCGGCGCTCGTGCTCGTCCTGCACCGGCTCCGCGAGCGGCGTCCCGAGGATGCACGCGCCCGCGCGGAGCTGCGCGCGATCTTCATGGAAGGGAGCCCGAGCCTCGTGGGCGGCCCGCCCGTCGCCGCTTAGAGCGCCGTGCTAGGCGTCGTTCGTGCGCGGTCCGGCCGCCAGCCCCCGGTAGCGCTCGGGGCGCCAACCCGTCGAGGCGACGTAGAGCGGTAGGTCCTTCTGCGCCTCGCAACGGGCGCAGGTGTGGTGGTAGAACGTCTCGTCGCCGATCAGGACGGTCGTGACCGTCCAGTGGTGCGGCGGGCAACTCCCGGCTGGTCGCTCCAATGCGTCTCCTGGCCTCCGCTCTAGCAAGCGTCGTGCCAGGCGGTCGGCTACCGGCGGCCGGCACGACGCGGCGCGATCCAGGTACCATTGCTCCTGGCAGAGTGCGGCGCGTTCGCGGAACGCGCCGCGGGTTGGCACCACGAACAGCGAGGAGCTTTGACCCGGTGACCGCGATGACCGCGAGGGAGCTCGTCGAGTACGTCGCCCGCAGCCTGGCCGAACGGCCCGAATCTGTACGTGTGAGCGAGGTGACCGGCGGCGACACGACGGTCATCGAGCTCACCGCCGCGCCGGGCGACGCCGGCCGCATCATCGGGCGCGAAGGCCGCAACGCCAAGGCGCTGCGCACGCTCCTCGGCGTCATGGGTGCGCGCGAGGGCAAGCGCTACCAGCTCGAGATCCGATAGCTCGGGTTAGGTCAGGCCGCGAGCCGCGAGGCCCGGGCGTGCGCGACCCAGCACGCGATCGCCAGCCCGGCCAACACGATCGGCGCGGCGGCGCGCACGATCGGCGTCGGGTCGGTCAAGCTGGCCCGGCCGCGGGCCAGGACCGGCCAGTCGTCCAGCACGCACGCCGCACCGGCGGTGGCGATCCTGGACCGCGCCCGCAGCGCGATAACGCGCTCGGCGAACCGCTCGAAGTCGTCGCGGGCGGGCGCGTTCGGCGCGACCGGCCCATAGGCCGCGTAGGTCGCCTCAGCCAGCGCCTCGGCCTCGTCGAACGGGAGACCGCCCACGACGCGGGCGGCACCAGCCCACTCCCGCCGGTCGGGGTGCCGGCCGCGACCGGCGACGAAGCTGCGGTCCCAGGCGCTCATCCGCGCCCGCAGCTCGACCAGATCGGCCGGCGCGTGCGCGCCCCTCGTGCGAGCCACGGCGCAGAGCAGTGCATCACGCGTGCCCGGCGGGAAGACCGCGGTCGGAGGCGCGCTTCGCCGCTCGCGCTCTCGAGCTTTAGGCGGCGTTCGGCGGCGCCTGGCAGCGCTGTTCGGCGTCGGCCAGGATCTGCTGGGCGGCGTCGAACGGGACGGGCTTGGTCGCGTCGCCGTTGGCCCAGGTGGCCCAGGCATCGCCGATCGCGCCGATGGCCTCCCCGACGGTAGTCGGGTCCACGCCGCCCGTATGCATGAGCCTGATGAGGACGCCGCCCAGCGACATCGCCCGGTAGACCGGCACCTCCTCCTGCGCCACTGGCGCGCCGTCGGCGTCCGTCTGCATGGCGACGTCGAAGTGATCGACCTCGGCGTAGACGGTGGTCGGCTCGTTCTTGCTGGTGTCGCCGGGCCTGGGCGCCGGCATGTACTGCTCCGGCGTGGCGACCCACGTCTCGGCCTGGCGGACGAGCTGGGCGCAACCGGCGCTCTGGGCAGCCGCTGGCAGCGGGCTGGCGACGGCGGGCACGAGCGCCAGCAGCGCGAGGGCGGCGGACCGGCCGATCGGCCGGTGGGTGGGGCGGCGCATATTCTGCTCCTCGAGGCGGTGCGCGCCCCCAGGGGGCAGGGAGGCGCCTGGAGTGTCTGCCGCAAGACGCGTGCCGCGCGGGTTCCGCAGTTCGCCGGGCAACGCTGCTACCTCCGGAACGGCTCCATCATCTCGATCGGGAACCCGTCGGGGTCGAGCACGTACTGGATGGTGCCCCGGCCGCTCGACGAGGTGCGCTTCGGCCCCTGGAAGCGAACACCGGCGGCCTCGAGGTGCGCGAGGCAGGCGTCGAGGTCCTCGACCTGGATGCAGAAATGAGCGATGTCGGCCTGGGTCGGCGGCGCCGGCTGGTAATCCGCCTCGGTCGCTGGCCGGTGGAGCAGCTCGATCCGTCCGGTGCCGGCGTCGAGGTAGTACAGCTTCCCACCGCCGCTTAGCTCCGCCACCTGGACGAGCGGGAAGCCGAGCAGGTCACGGTAGAACCGGAGCGACCGCTCGGCGTCGCGGACGCTCAGCGAGACGTGGTCCAGCCGGAGGAACCGCACCGCGCCATCATAAGCTCTAGCGGGGCACGGTGCTTCAAGGACAGAGACACGCCACCTCCGTACAATGTTCTCACCCAGCCTGGAGGCGCTGCGATGGCGGGCTACGGCGTGCCGGAGTTCATCGGCGACGTGAAGGCGATCCTGGCCGAGGACGGCCCGAGCGAGCGCGGACTGGGGCGGATCGCCGAACGCATGGCCGAGCTGATCAAGAACCCCGAGATCCAGGCGGCCGAGGCGACCAGCAACGTGCACGTCGGCGGACCGAGCAGCGGTCCCGTCTACGCCGACGAGAGCGGGCTGACGCTGATGCGCGCCCGCTTCGGACCCGAGGAGATGACGCCGATCCACAACCACGGCGCCTGGGGCGTCGTCGGCGTCTACCGCGGACGCGACAGGTACCAGGTCTGGCGCCGTCGCGACCCGGCGGCGGACGCGCGCCCCGGCCACGCCGACGTCGAGCTAGTCGAGGAGCGCATCCTCGAGCCTGGCGACACGATCGTCCTCCCGCCGCCCCCGCAGGACATCCACGCCCAGCAGGGCGCCGACGGCCAGACCGTCCACGAGCTCGTCCTCTTCGGCGCCAACCTGCGCGGCAAGCCGCGCCTCTACTTCGACCCCGCGACCAGGACCGCCCGCGAGGTCATGCCCGGCCAGCGGTAGCTCATTCCCGCGCGAGTGCCGCGAGCGCCTCGCCCGTCAGCCGGCACGGAACCCACTCCTTCATCAGCCGCGCGCCAGCGCGCTCGTAGAAGTCGATCGACGGCTTGTTCCAGTCGAGCACCTGCCACTCCATCCGCCCGCAGCCCTCGCGTACCGCCTCGGCGGCGCAGGCACGGAAGAGCGCCTTCCCCGCCCCACGGCCCCGGAACTCCGGCAGCACGAAGATATCCTCGAGGTAAAGCGTGGGGCGCGCCAGGAACGTCGAGTACGTGAAGAAGTAGATCGCGTAGCCGACCACCGTGCCCTCGACCTCGGCCAGCAGCGTCCGGAAGCGCGGCGACGGCCCGGACGCGTCCATCGCCAGCCGCTCGCGCGCCGCCGCGTCCGGCCTCGGCAGCTTCTCGTAGTCGGCCAGCCCGTCGATCAGGTCGAGCAGCCGGGGCACGTCGTGCGGCGCGAGGGTGCGGACGGTCGCGGACACCGGTCACCTCCGAAGTGGCCGGTATCATGGCACGGCTCCCGACGCCGGGGTCGACGATGCCGGGCCGGCCCTCCGGGTAACCAGGTCGTGCTGCCCGCCGACCCGCTCACAGCCGCCGCCGCGAACGCGGCGGGGACTACCCTGAGGAGCTGGGTCGGGCGATCCGCCCGAGCCCGCAACCGCGCCCGGCTAGAGGTCCCGCCGAGCCGCGAGCGCCTGGTCGCCCTCGTCGATCGCGCCAACCCGGTACGACAGCCGCTCGGTCTCGAACCGGTCGAACGCCGGGTTGGGCAGCACCTGGGTGTAGTAGATGCGCCGGGCGCCCTCACGGTCGTGCCGCTGGACGGCGCGCGCCAGCCGCCGGTGGATCTCGGCGCATTCGGACGCGGAGCGTCGGCTCGTGGACACCATCGTCCCCTCTCCGAACGGCCGGCTCGTCGTCGAGCCGCCCCTACCTGTCTCCATATTAGACACCCTTTTGGCCAGCCGCGCTACCTCCCACGCCAGCGCCGCCGTTAGAAGGCGTGGAGAAACCGTCGAAGGTCGCCGCGAGGGCGCGCCGAAGCGCACGACCACCGGCCCCCGGCGCGGGACCAGGGCCCTCTTCGGGAGCACGTCGCCGGTGCCGACGAGCCCAATCGGCACCACCAGCACCCCGGTAGCTAGCAGGAGGCGCGCGGCGCCGCTCTTGAACGGCCCGATCCGGCCGTCGAGCGAGCGCGTGCCCTCGGGGAAGAGCAGCACGTTCCACCCGGCCCCGAGCAGCTCGGCCGCCCGTTCCAACCCGACGCCGCGGCCCGAGCGGCGTGGGAATGGGAAGGCGCCCACCAGCAGCGAGGTCGCCAATCCACGTAGTCGGTCGCGGTAGAAGCAGTCCTCGGCCGCGGCGACCACGGTCCGTGCGCGCACCGCTGGCGGCAGCGCGGCGAGGATCGCGGGCGCGTCGAGGTGGCTGCTGTGGTTCGCGACGAACAGGCAGGCCCCGGCCAGGTCGGCCAGCTGCTCGACGCCTTCGACACGCAGCGGTCGGCAGATGAGCCGGACGGCCGGCACGAGCAGCCGGCGCTGGAGCGGCCCGCGGAGCCCGTCCAGCCAGGTGCCGCGCGGCCACCGCCAGTCGCCCGCGCCCGTCGCCGACGTGGCCGCCGCGATCACGACGCCACCGCCGCGGCTAGCCAGACCAGCGGTCCGACGACCAACAGCGAGTCGACCCGGTCGAGCACGCCACCGAATCCAGGCAGCGCGCGGCCGCTGTCCTTCACCCCGGCCGCGCGCTTCAGCGCCGACTCGAGGAGGTCGCCCCAGAGCGCGCCGGCCGCCACGAGCAGCGCCAGCGGCGCGAGCGCCGCGTCCGAGGGCAGCCACTGGCGCAGCAGTGCCAGGCCGAACGCCGCGCCGACGACGTTCCCGACCGCGCCCGCCCAGGTCTTGCTCGGGCTCAGCCTCGGCGCGAGCGCCCGACGGCCGAACAGCCGCCCCAGGTAGAACGCCCCCACGTCCGAGAGCGCGACCGCGAGAGCGACCGCGACCAGCAGCACGCGCGCAGCGCCCGCGTCGAGCGCGACCAGCAGCCCGGCGGAGAGCCCGAGGTAGAGCAACCCGAACCCGATCGTGCCGAGCCGGCGCGGGGCGCCGACGGCGTCACCCCCCAGGACGACCGGCAGCGTCGCCACCAGCGTCGCCGCCACGACCGCGGCCATCGCCCATCGCTCCCCGCGGGTCGCCGCCACCGGCACGACCGCACAGCCCACGGCGAGCACCGCGGCGTCGACCCGACCGAGGTCGACGAGCCGCCCGTATTCGCGCGCGCCCTGTGCGGCGACCGCCGCCATGAGCAGCGCGAACGGCAGCGGCCCGAGCAGCAGCGCGCCGCCGAGGAGCGGCCCGACCACCGCCCACGTGCACCAACGGCGGAAGAGCGGGCTCGACGCCAGCGCGCCAAGCTGCCCCCGCACGCCGACCAGCAGGGCGGCGAACGCGGCGCCGAGCAGCCCGGCCAGCACCTGCGCCAGGGTCGTCGCCGACGGCGGCGCGGGCGGCGCCGCCCACGCCAACAGGCCGAACGGCGCGGTCACCACCTCAGAGCCCACGGCGCGCCTCCACGAGCCGGCCGGTCGTCGTCGCGACGGCGCCGACCAGGAGCAGAACCGGCAGCAGCCGAAGCGGCGTGGCGTCGCCGGTCGCCGCGGTCGCCAGCGACGCCAGCGAGAGCCAGAGCATCCGGTCCGCCTTGCCCATCGGCCCGCCGTACAGTCGCCGCCCGCCGGCTGCCTGCGCGAGGACGCCCGCGTGGCTGCACAGCAGCGTCGCGGCCAGCGCCGCGACCACAAGCGGCGTCGACGCGCCCGGCACGAGCGCGAGCGCGCCGAGGAGCGCGACGTCGGCCAGCCGGTCGCCCAGCTCGTTCAGCACCGTGCCCCACGGCCGCGCCAGGCCCCGCCGGTCGGCGACCATCCCGTCGAGCGCGTTCAGCGCGATCCGCGCGCCCGCCGCGACCGGCACGACCGCGACCAACCGCGCATCCACGCCAGACGCCGCGATCGCCGCGGCGCCGCACGTAGCCGCCACGACGCCAGCCCCGGTTACCGCGTCCGGGTGGACGCCCCGCGCCGCCAGCGCTTCCGCGATCGGCGCCAGCCGCCGCCGGAACGCCGGCTTGGCGTCGTACAGGCCACCTCTCCAGGCCCGAGCCAGCTCCATCCCCATTGCCACGGGCCTCCTTCGTCCCGTCGCGATCCAGGCTGTCGCCCGCGAGCCGCCAGAACGTGTCCGGTAGCTGCCAAAATGTGCCAGGGGCCCTGCTCGCAGCGGGGTGCGGTGCGCCGGCAGGCACGCCGCGGGTGGAAGACTCGGGTGGCCCTGGCAACGTGCGGCGTGTTGCGCAGCCAACACGCCGCGGGGCGAAGGCGTCTTTGATGCTCGAGGGCGCGCTCGTCTACGGCGGCGCGCTGCTCGCCTGGGCGCTCGCCCTCTACGTCGCGAGCCGCGGCGGCTGGCAGCGCGTGCCGACCGCCTCGGCGGCGGCGATGCTGGCGCTGGTCGTCTACCTGGTCGGCCTGGCGATCGCGACGCTCACGGCTGACTACCCGACCTGGCTGGCCTGGCTGCGCTGGACCTGGCCGGGCGCGGCGCTGGCGCCCGGGCTCTGGCTGGTGGCCGCGGTGGCGCTGGTCGTCGCCGAGGCGCCAGGCCCGATGGCCAGCTGCTGGCAGCGCGCGTGGCCGTGGCTCGCCCGCGGGACGCTGGCGGCGGCCGCGTTCTTCGCGGTGGTCGGCGCCCTGACGGGCCTGCTCCACGACTGGTCGGGCGCGCCCACCATCCAGCCGCTCGGCCCGGCGCACTGGCGCGCCCCGGCTGGTCCGCTCTATCCGCTCTACCAGCTCTACGTCCTCGCCTGCGTGCTCGTCGCGGCCTACGGGCTGGCGCGGCTCTGGCGTACGAGCGGCCCGGGCACACCCCTCCGCGAGCGCTTCGGCTGGCTCCTCGTCAGCGCACTGCTCTTCGGTCTCGGCGGCGCGCAGCTCAGCTTCGCCGAGCTACAGCCGAACGATTCGACTCTGCCCGGCGAGCTGATGCTGGTCGTCGGCATGGTCGCGATGGGCTGGAACGTCGCGCGCTACGGTGCACTGCTGAGCGGCGAAGTCGTCGCCGGCGACCTCATCGGCTTCGGGCTCCGGCAGCTCGTGGTGGTCGTCGCCTACGGCGCGCTCCTGCTGCTGCTCGGGCCGGCCGAGCACGGCTGGTTGGCACGTGCGCTGTCGCTTCTGCCGCTGTTGATGGCGACGCACGCGCTGATGGCGGCGCGGCTTAGGCCGCTCGACCGGCTGCTATACGGTCCGGTCGTCGCGGCGGCGCGCGACGCGCTCGCCGGCCTCGCCGTCGCCGTCGGCCGCCAGCCGGACGCGACCAGCGCGCTCGTCGAGGTGCGCGAGCGCGTGGACACGCTGCTGAGGTCGGCTGAGGCGGGCGCGTCGGCCTCGGCCGATCCGACGTCGAAGCCACCAACTGCCAGGGACGCCGACCGGGCTGGTCCGCCGCTGCGCCTGCTGGTCGAGAGCGCGCTGCGCTACCTCAACGACGCGCCGACGCTGAGCAGTCATCCCCTGCTCGACCGCCTGGGCCGCGACGACGACGCCACGACGCCGCTCGAACGGGCCGCCAGACTGCGCGCGTGCCTCGTGGAGGCGATCGATCGGCTCCACCCGCCCGGTCCGCGCCCCCCGCCTGGTGCGAGCGCCGGGACCGGGCCATGGCTGCACCACCTCGTCTTGTACGAGGCGTACGTCGAGGGCCGGCCGAACAAGCAGGTCATGCAGCGCTACCATTTGAGCGAGGGCACCTTCCACCGCGCCCGCCGCCGCGCGATCGACGCCATCGCCGCCGACCTCGCCGCGAGGCACCAGTAGCGGTCGGCCGTCGCGGGCGGGGGCGATCGGCGATGGGCGCGCGCTCGGCCGCCAGCCGCTCGGCGCCGAGACGGCCGAGGACCGGGTCGACCACCCCAACCCGCCGCACCACGACGTGCCGCGCTTGGGGATCCGTCCCGCCGCCTGGCTGGCGTCTAACTACCCGGGCGGCGGCTAACCAAAGCGCTCCCGCAGCCAGCGCGCCGCGTCGGCCTCGTTCCGCAGCTTGAGGTACGCCTCGTCGAGCGGGATCTCGGCCGCCGCGCCCGGCGCGAAGCCGCAGTCGGGGTTCAGCGACAGTCGATCGGCGTCGACGTGGCGCATCGCCTGCTCGACGCGCGCCGCGATCTCGTCCGGCGTGTCGACGTGCTCGCCGCGGCAGTCGACGCAGCCGAGGCCGATCAGCCGATCCTCGGGCAGCCCGCGCAGCGCCGAGAAGTCGCCGGCGACCGGGATCGTGAACTCCATCGTGTACTGGTCCACGCGCAGGCGCCGCAGGTGCGGCATGATCGGCTCGTAGCCGCCCTCGCCCCACCATCCCTGGCGGCCGCGGTTCCGCCGGCAGAGGTGGATGCCGATCGTGAGCCCCTCGACGCCGTCCACGATCGCGTTCAGCATGTCGACCGCCAGCGCGACCTCGCGCTCCGGGTCGGCGTACTGGGCGCGCACCCGCGGATCGACGAAAAGGCAAATGTGCGGGTCGTCGAACTGCACGACGTCGACGCCGGAGTCGCGCAACAGCTCGAGCTCGCGGTGCAGGATCGGCACCAGCGCCGCCATAAAACCCTCGCGCGTCGGGTACGCCTTCGCCGATCGCTCGGGGTCCCACATCCGCTGGCCGAGCAAGTAGGGCGAGGGCAGGCACACCTTGGCGAGCCGGTCGGTGTGGGCTCGCAGGAACCGCCCCTCGGCCGCGACGAAGCCGGGGTTCTTCGGCGCGAGCGGCGCGGTGACCGTGTGCCACGAGCGGCCGTCGACCCAGCCCATCTCGAACCCGTGCGCGAGCTCCGCGATGACGCCGACGTAGGAGCGACGGCGCCATTCCCCGTCGGAAATGAGGTCGAGCCCAGCCTGCTCCTGCATGGCGATGACGTAGGCGACCGCCGCGTCCAGCCGCTTCGCGTGGTCCCCGGGCGTTAGCTCGTGGCCCGGTGGCGGGTCGAACAGGTCGCGGACGAACGCCGGCCGCGGCATCGAGCCCACGACCCCCGCCGCGAACCGCCACCTCTTC
>DASRFH010000221.1:0-29118 GCA_035651675.1 Chloroflexota bacterium
CTCGAGCTCCTCTGGTCTCTCGCCGACCTACCACCGAAGGCACCGACCGCCAGGAAGCCCGCCTCGTGAGCCGCTCCGGTAACATCCCTTTTGAGGCACCCACCCCCGCTTCGGTAACCGCTACTTCTGAGGCATCACGGCCAGCGCCCGGCGAGCCCGGTGGGCCCAGGTGCCCTCAACGAAGTGGCGCCGGGTGTCCTCTCGAACCAGCGCACCTGGACCGCGAGAGGGCTCTAGCCTCCGCCGCGAGGGGTAACCTCACGCCAGGCCCACCGCGGCTGCGAACTGGAGGGCGTATGGGACAGACGGACAGCCTGGAGCTGCACACGGAGCTCGAAGACCTACACGCCACGGCGTTGCGGCTCGTCCTACTCGCCGTGGCGGCGCTCGCCGTTTACGGGCACTTCGGCTTCACGGCCTTCGCCGACCGCGTCGACGCGACCGGCTTCGGCCTCATGTGGGCCGTCCTCGCAACGGCAGCCCTCGCCTTCTGGGTGATGCGCCACGGCGTCGCGCTGGCCGCGGCCCTGCTGGTGTCAGGGCTGGGCGCGATCCTCGCCGTGGCCGTGCTCGAAGCTAGGGCACCCACCCTTGCCTACTGGTTCGCTCCGCTCGGCCTAGTGGCGGGCGTCCTGATCGGGTGGCGGGCGAGCCTCACGCTCGCCGTGGCCACGACCGCCGTCCTGGTGGTGGGCCTGGCCGAAGGTGAGCCGACGGCGGCGAGCGGCGCGATGGGGCCACTGCTCCTGACCTGGATCAGCCTGCTGCTCGCCTGGCTCCTCTCGTACCCGACGCGCACCACCCTCGTCTGGGCTTGGAACAGCTACGTGCGGGCCGCCCAGGCGATGGAGGAGCTGCGCGACCACCAGCAGCAGCTCGAGCGCACGGTCAGGAGCCTGAACCACGCCTACCAGCGGCTCGAGCACCTGAACGGCGAGCTCGCCCGGGCGCGCCAGACGGCCGACGAGGCGCGCCGCCTCAAGGCCGAGTTCGCCGCCGCGATCAGCCACGAGCTGCGCACGCCCCTGAATCTGATCATCGGGTTCAGCGAGATGATGACCGACACGAGCGCCTACGGCGGCCAGGCGCTCCCGGCCGCTTACCGCGCCGACGTCGAGGCGATCCACCGCAACGCCTGCCACCTCTCCAGCCTGGTCGACGACGTGCTCGACCTCAGTCAAATCGAGGCGGACCGGATGGGCCTGCAGAAGGAGCGCACGCACCTCGCCCCGGTCGTCGACGAAGCGGCCTCGGTCGTCGCGCGCCTCTACGAGGCGAAGGGCCTCTTCCTGCGGACCGAGATTCCGCTCGACCTGCCACCCGCGCACGTCGACCGCACCCGCATCCGCCAGGTCCTGATCAACCTCCTGAACAACGCCGTGCGCTTCACCACCACCGGCGGCGTGACCATCCGGGGGTGGGCGCAGGGGAACGATCTGGTCGTCGCCGTCCACGACACGGGCAGCGGCATCGCGCCCGAACACCTGCCAACCGTCTTCGACGAGTTCCGCCAGGTCAACCTCCTCGGCCAGGCGCGGATCGTCGGCAACGGGCTCGGCCTCGCGCTGAGCAAGCGGTTCGTCGAGCTCCAGGGCGGCTCGATGTGGGCCGAGAGCACGCCCGGCGAGGGCAGCACCTTCTACTTCAGCATGCCCGCCTGTGAGAACGTGGTCGCAGCCGACGGCTACCTTTCCGACGCCACGCTCGCGCCGGCGGCGAGCGGTGAGTCCGAGCGCACCATCCTGGTCGTCGACCGCGAGGGCGACGCCGCCAGGCTGCTGCGACGCCACCTCGACGGCTACCGGGTGGTAGTTGCGCGCGGCGCCGAGACGGCGCGCCGGACCGCGGCCGGGAACACGATCGAGGCCGCGGTCGTGGTCGGGTCGGACGGCCCGCCGGACTGGCGCGCCCTACGGCGCCTGGGCGAGACGCTCGCCGGCGTGCCGGTGGCCACGTGCGCACTCGCGCGCCGCAACGCCTCCGCCCGCGAGCTCGGGGTGGCCGACTACCTGCTCAAGCCGATCGGGCAGGCGCAGGTCCGGCATACCTTGCGGCGACTCGGTCGCCACGTGCGCACGATTCTGGTGGTGGACGACGACCCCGAGATGGTGCGCTTGTTGGCACGCCTGATCACCTTCACGTCCCGGCGCTACACGGTCTGGGAGGCGCACAGCGGGGAAGAGGCGCTCGGTCGCCTCGCCGTCGAGCGACCAGACGCGGTCTTCCTCGACCTTGCTATGCCCAATATGTGCGGCGACGTGGTGCTCCGGCGCGTCCGCGAGACTCCCGAGCTCCACGACCTGCCGGTGGTCCTCGTGACCGGGCACGGCCTGGACGACGAGACGATCACAGCCGACTTCTTCGGCATCACCCGACCAGACGGCCTCTCCGTCCGCGAGCTGATGCACTGCCTACGCGCGACCCTGGACGGCGTCCATCGGCCCCAGCCCGCAGCGCTCCAGCACCTCCAGCAGAGCCTCCCGCCCGACCGGCTTGGGGAGGAAATAGGAGGCCCCGACCGCCAGCGCGAAGGCGCGCTCGTGCACCACCGAGCACACCGCGATCGGGATATCGCGGGTGGCCGGGTCCTGGGTTAGCAGCTGGAGGAGGTCCCACCCGTCGCGCTGCGGCATCATCAGGTCGAGCGTGATCAGCCGGGGGCGCACCTTGCGCACCAGCACCAGGGCCTGCTCGACGGATGTCGCCTGGACCACGTGGACGCTCGGCGACCGCACGTAGCGTCGGAAGAGCAGCGAAACGTCCGGGTTGTCGTCCACCACCAGGACGACCGGCACGGCGGTTGACGGCAGCGCCAGGCGGACGCGGCAGCTCCCGTCCCGCGTCACCACGTCGACCCGCCCACCTTGCAGCTCGAGCAGCCGCTGCCCCAGCCGCAGCCCGGATTCGCCGTCGCCACCGCCAGGACCCTCGGGGCGCCAGCCCCGCGCCTCGACGACCACCTCGACCCAGTGCGCAGCCTCGTCGGCCGCGACGTCGACGCCGCCGCCTGGGCAGCCGTCGAGGATCCAGCCGAGCACGCTCAGCAACGCCTGCCGCAGTGCGGTCTGGTTCACGGCGACGGCGGGCAGCGATCGCGGGATCGACAACGTCAGCCGTGTCCCCAGCCGATCGGCCAGCCTCGCGGCCAACGCCACCGCGTCGCGGAGCGACGCCACGACGTCGACCGGCTCACCCGGCGCGAGCGACCCGATCCGCGCGACCTCGTCGTCGACCGCACCGGCCTCGGGTCGCCGCTCCGTCTCGCCCTCATCGCGGGTCGGCGCCTCGTGGATCTCGCAATAGCGCACCCAGAGGAGGTCGCGCACCTCCTCGACCGCCCGGTTCAGGTCGCGCCGCGCCTGCCGCTCGCTGACGCCCTGGTCGCGGGCGATCTCGTCGAACCCCTTGCCCTCGAGGTAGAACGCGTAGAGCGACCGGTAGCGGCGCCAGCTCGGCGCGTCGTACGCGGTCGTGTGTGGTGGCCGCAGCCGCTGCATCGCGTCGAGCAAAAGCTCCCTGAGCGCCGCCCCCCGCTCGCCGACGGGCCGACCCGGGACCAGCATCCTGGCGAGCGGGTGGATCTGCAGGAACGCCGGTTGGTACAGCTTGCCGAGCGCGTCGCGCGTTTGGGCGAGCATCCCCGTGCGATCGGCCACGGCTACGATCTTAGAGCCCGCTCGCCCCGCCGCGAGCCGCTCTGTCAAGAACGTGTCCGAAACCTGTCAAGCAGGGGTTCGGGCCGCGGCCGGCCGTACGGTATTGTTCGCGCAAGGAGGAGGGGAATGACCTCTTTGCGATCCGCACCTCGGCACACCGTCTCCCGCCGGCGGCTCCTCGCCACCGGTGGCGTCGCCATGCTCGCGAGCGCGCTCGCCGCGGCCTGTTCGGGCTCGGCGCCGAGCCCGACCGCCGCGCCCGCCGCGAAGCCACCCCAACCGGCGCCGACCACTGCCGCGGCCAGCGCGCCGGCTCCCACTGCCGCGCAGCCGACAACCGCCGCGGCGCAGCCGACGGCCGCCGCCCAACCGACCACCGCCGCCGCCCAACCGGCCACCGCCGCCACCACCACGTCGCCCGCAGCGGCCCAACCCGCTGCGGCCGGTGCGAGCGGCGCGCCGGTCGTGCCCCTGTACAAGGTCAGCACCGGCTCGAAGCCGTTCCTGGACGAGGCCGGCGCCGCGTTCACGAAGCTGCACCCGGAGATCAAGCTCGAGCCGATCTACGTCAACGGGGACGAGTACGACACCAAGGCCGACCTGATGATCGCGGCCGGCACGCCGCCGTCGCTCTTCTACCCGGCATGGACCCGCTCGTACCGCTACTACGCCGCGCGCGACCTCGTCTTGAATCTGGACCCGCTCGTCCAGCGCGACAACTACTCGCTCGAGGACTTCGCGCCCCGCCAGCTGGCCGGCTGCAAGTGGAAGGGCTCCCTGCTTGGGATGCCAAAGAGCCACTCCGTCTGGGCGCTCTTCTACAACAAGACCCTCTTCGACAAGGCGAAGATCACGTACCCGCCCACGGACTGGAAAGACGCGAGCTGGACCTGGGACAAGTTCCTCGAGTACGCCAAGGCGTTGACGGTGACCTCCGGCGGCAAGGTGCAGCAGTACGGCGCCGGGAGCGACTTCGGCACCGGCTGGCCCTCCGGCTGGTCGCACGGAGGCGACTTCTTCAACCACGACTGGCAGGACACCGGCTGGATCACCAAGTACACCGCGCCGGACGAGCAGCCAACGATCGACGCCGTGCAGTTCTGGGCTGACCTTTCGAACAAGCTGCACTACTCGCCGACGCCAGCCGAGACGCAGGCGACCCAGGCCGGCGCGCCGAACCCGTTCATGACCGGCCGGATCGCGATGTTCTTCGAGTACACCGGCCAGCTCAACCAGTACGCCAAGATCACAGACTTCGAGTGGGGCATCGCGGCCTGGCCCCACCAGACGGGTGCCCAGCAGCCCACCCACCACGGCGCCTGGATGGACCAGTGGGCGATCTTCAAGGCGACCAAGAACGTCGAGGGGTCGTGGGAGTTCCTCAAGTACATCGCCGGCCCCGAGGGCGCGCTGATCGCCGACGTCAAGCGCGGGTCGCAGACCAGCCGCCGCTCGCTCGGTCAGGCCTGGATCGACCAGTGGAAGGGGCAGTTGCCCAAGGTCGACCCGAAACAGTTCCAGGTGGTGGTCGACGCGATGGCGTTCGACTCGCTCACGCCGGATAACTGGAGTGTGAACTTCTCGCCGCTCGACAGCAAGGTGCTCTCGCCGGCGCTCGACAAGGTCTCGCTCGGCCAGCAATCGGCCGCCGACGCGCTGAAGGGCATCAAGCCGCAGATGGACGCGGCGATCGCCGACACGCTCAAGTCGATGGGCTACTCGGGCTGAGCAGAGCCTTGGCCAACGTCGTCGGCCAGCTCCTGCCGCGGCGCGCGGGCGGCGCGATCGCACGCCGCGAGGAGCTGGCCTTCTACCTCTTCGCCAGCCCGTGGCTGATCGGCTTCGCGCTCTGGACGGCGGCGCCAATGCTCGGGTCGCTCGGGCTCAGCTTCACACGCTACGACGTGGTCACGCCGCCGGAGTTCACGGGCTTCGAGAACTACGTCAAGATGCTCGCCGGCGACCCGTTGGTCTGGCAGTCGCTGAAGGTCACGACGCTCTACGTCCTCGGCGCCGTCCCGCTCCAGGTGATCGGCTCGCTGCTGCTGGCGCTGTTGATGAACCAGCGCGTCCCGGCGATCGCCGGCTTCCGGACGATCTACTACATGCCGTCGGTCATCGCCGGCGTGCCGGTCGCGCTGCTCTGGATGTGGATCTTCAACCCCGAGTTCGGCATCGTCAACAACCTGCTGGACGACCTCGGGATCAGCGGCCCGCAGTGGCTCTTCAGCGAGAGCTGGGTCATCCCCGCGTTCGTGATCATGAGCGTCTGGAACATCGGCGCGCCGATGGTCGTCTACCTGGCCGGGCTGCAGGGCATCCCGCAGCACCTTTACGAGGCGGCCGAGATCGACGGGGCCGGTCCTTGGGCGAAGCTGCTGAACGTGACCTTGCCGATGATCTCGCCGATCGTCTTCTTCAACGCGGTGATGCAGATCATCAGCTCCTTCCAGATCTTCACACCGGCCTACGTGATGACCAAAGGCGGGCCGGCCAACGCCAGCCTGTTCATCGGCCTGTACCTCTACAACAACGCGTTCCGGCAGTTCCAGATGGGCTACGCGGCCGCGCTCGCCTGGCTCGTGTTCATGATCATCCTGGCGCTGACGCTCCTGGTCATCCGCACGTCGCCCTACTGGGTCTACTACGAGGGCGGCGCCGGCGGTCGGACGTAGCGGCGCCGATGGCGACGATCACGCGCACTGAGGCGCCCCCACGCCAGCCGGCCGCGGCGACCCGCTCGCCGAACCGCTTTCTCCTGGGCAAACGCTTCCGCGGGCGCGCGCAGGTGACGATCGCGACGACCCTCGTGGTGTTGGGGGCGTTCGTCGTCCTCGTGCCGTTCTTCTGGATGGTCTCCACGTCGGTGAAGTCAGACGGCGAGGTCTTCCTTGTGCCGATCCGCTGGATCCCGCGGCGGCTTCAGCTGCAAAACTACGCGCTCGCCACGACGGTGATCCCGTTCTGGCAGTACGCGATCAACAGCGTGCACGTCACGGTGCTGGTCGTGCTCGGCGCCGTCGGCTCGTCCTCGTTGGTCGCCTACGCCTTCGCCCGCCTCCGCGCTCGCCTGCGGAGCTTCCTCTTCATCGTGTTGCTGAGCCGGCTGATGCTGCCGAGCGAGGTGACGCTCGTATCGACCTACTTGATCTTCAAAAACCTGGGCTGGGTCGACACGTACAACCCGCTGATCGTCCCGGCGTATTTCGGGAACGCCTTCTACATCTTCATGCTGCGGCAGTTCTACTTGACGCTGCCGGTCGAGCTGGACCGACGCGGCGAAGATCGACGGCTGCGGCTATTTCGGCATCTACGCCCGCATCATCGTGCCGCTCTCCAAGCCGGCGCTGGCCACCGTCGCCATCTTCTCGTTCTTCGAGAGCTGGAACGCGTTCCAGGGGCCGCTGATTTACCTCAACACGATGGAGAAGTACACGCTGCCGGTCGGCCTGACGTTCTTCCACGACCAGTACATGGGAACGCCGTGGAACCAGATGATGGCCGCGTCGCTGCTGGCGATGATCCCTTGCCTGGTCGTCTTCTTCGTCGCGCAGCGCACGTTCATCCAGGGCGCGGTTCTGACCGGCATCAAGGGCTGACGCCCACACCGAGCACAGCGAGAGGAGGCACACCCAATGGGCACAGCGGTGAAGATCGGGGTGATCGGCGCGGGCAGTGCCGCGTTCTCGCTGGGGCTGATCCGCGACCTATGCTTGCAGGAGAGCCTCTGGGGCAGCTCGGTCACGTTCGTGGACCTCGACGCCGAGCGGCTCGAGATGATCCACCGGCTGGCCACCCGCTACGCCGCCGAGCTGGGCGTCGACCTGCGTTTCGAGCGCACAGTCGACCGCATCGGCGCGCTGCGCGACGCGCAGTTCGTGATCAACACGGCTGCGCGCAGCCACGCCGACGAGGAGGCCGACCGCGCGGTCGGCGAGCGCAACGGCTACTACCGAGGCGTGCGGGTCGGGACCCACGCCAACCTTGCGCTGATGCTGGCAGTAGCGCGCGACGTCGAGCGGATCTGCCCGGACGCCTGGTTGATCCAGTCCGGCAACCCGGTGTTCGACGGCTGCACGCTGATGACGCGCGAAACCGGCGCCAAGGTCATCGGCCTCTGCCACGGCCACTACGGCTACCGCGAGATCGCCAGGGTGCTCGGACTCGACCCGAACCGGGTCCGCTGCCTGGCGCCAGGCCTGAACCACTGCATCTTCGCCTTGCACCTGGAGCACGACGGTCAAGACCTCTACCCCGCGCTCGACGAGTGGATCGCCACCAAAGCCGAGCAATACTGGGCAACCTACCAGCCCGAGTACAACGAGAACCAGATGTCGCGCGCCGCGATCGACCTGTACAAGCTGCTCGGACGGATGCCGATCGGCGACACCGTGCGCATCACCGGTTGGCGCTACCACGTCGACCTCGAAACAAAGAAGAAATGGTACGGGCCGCTCGGCGGCTTCGACTCGGAGATCGGCTGGGCGCGCTACCTCAACCGACTGCAGACCCGCGTGGACGCCATCTTCCGCGCCGCCGTCGATACGTCGAAGAAGGTCACCGAAGTCTTCCCGCCAACCAGGACGTCCGAGCAGCAGGTCCCGATCATCGACTCTCTCGTGAACAACCGGCCGGGCGAGTATCAGGTCAACGTGCCGAACCGCGGTGCGATCGAGGGCATCCCCGACGACGTCGTCGTCGAGGTGCCGGCGGTGATCAGCGGCTGGGGTATCCAGCCCCTCCACGTCGGCGCCCTGCCGCGGAAGATCATGCTGCACGTCGTCCTACCGAAGATGCTGGAGATGGAGCGCAACGTGGAGGCGTTCCTCAGCGGCGATCGCGCGATGTTGCTGAGCATCCTCCTGTGGGACCACCGGACGCGCTCGGTCGAGCAAGCCGAGGCCGAGATCGACGAGATCCTCGCGCAGCCGCACAACCGCGCGATGGCCGAGCACTTCCGCCGCGGCGGCCCGACCAACGGTGGTCGCGCTTCACCCGAGCACGCGGCGGTCGCGGCCGGCTCCCCTGGCGGTTGACCGGCTCGCCGCGAGAAGAGCGCCGTCGCCCTGGGCCCCGGCCTCTCCCCGAGCGCAGCGACGGGTGAGCGCTGGGCCTACGCCGCGGTCGCCGGGACGGCGCTCGCATCCATCGGCAGCCGTACCGTGAACGTGCTTCCGAACCCCTCCACGCTCTCGACGTCGATCGCCCCGCCGTGCTGCTCGACGATCCGCCGGGCGCCGGCGAGCCCGAGGCCGTGGCCGGGGATCGCCCCGGCTACGTTGCCGGCCCGGAAGTAGGGCTCGAAAAGATGCGGCAGGTCGGCCGCGGGGATGCCGACGCCGTGGTCGAGGATGGAGAGCACCGCCCAGGCACGATCGCCAACGTCTTCGGAGCGTACCCGCACCACGACCTCGCCACCGTCCGGGCTGTACTTGACGGCGTTCGACAGCAAGTTGGCGACGACCCGCTCGAGCCGGGCGCTGTCCCAGTACCCGATCGCCCTCTTCGCCGTGCACTCGACGCGGACGTTGTGCGCGCTGCTCTGGCGCTGGCACTCGGAAGCCAGCCGGGCGGCCAGCTCGGCGAGGTCGGTCGGGACGGGACGCAGGTCGAGTGCGTGGCCGGCCTGTAACCGGCTCGCGTCGAGCAGGTCGTCCAACAGGCGCGTCATCCGCGCCGAGGCGTCCTGGATCCGTGCCGCCCACTCGAGCACCTCGTCGCGCGTGGGTGGGTCGCCGATGGTCAGTCGCCGGGCCAGGAGCTGGCTGATGCCCCTCACCGAGGTCAGCGGCGTCTTCAGGTCGTGCGACACCGCCGCGAGCACGTCGTTGCGCTCGCGCAGCGCCACCTCGGCGCCCGTTCGAGCGACCTGCTCCGCGCGCAGCTGCTCGCGCTCCGAGACGTCCCGGAAGTCGACGACCGCGCCCACGACGCGCTCGCCCTCGAGCACGGGCGCGCTGGTCAGCTCCACCTGGAAGGTCGTCCCGTCGCGCCGCCAGAACACGCCCTCGGAGCCACGCTGGACGACCTCCCAGAACGGCTGCCCGATCAGCTCGTCGACCTCGTAGCCGAGCATCCGCGCTGCCGCCGCGTTCGCGAATTGGACGCCCCCCTCGGCGTCGAGCCGAACGATGCCGTCGCCGACCGAGGCGAGGATCCGATCGCGCTCGCCGATCAGTTGGCGCAGCTCGTCGGCCATGCGGTCCACCGCCGCCGCGGCGCGGCCGATCTCGTCGCCGCGCCGCAACCCGACCCGCTCGTCCAGGTGGCCGCCGGCTACCCGGCCGGCTGCCGCGGCGAGCTGCCCGACCGCCCGCACGACGTCGCGCGAGAGCGCCGCCGCCAGCGCGAGCGCCAGCAGGACGCCGAGCGCACTACCGACGGCTAGCGTCGTCCGCAGCCGCGCATTCGCGTCGGCCGCCTCGCCGGTCCGGGCGGCCAGGGTCGCCTGCTGGTCGGCGATCGCCTGGTCGAACAGCAGCCGGACCCTGTCGAACTGGGCTTTCCCGTCGCCATCCCTGATGCGCGCCACGACATCGGGCGGGATGGGCGCGTCCGGCCCGGCCGTGCGCCGCTGGGCGATCGCCGGCTCGACCGTCTGCGCCTCCCAGGCCATGGCGCCGCGCTCGATTTCCTGCCAGCGCGCGACCTGCGCCGGGTCGTCGGCCGTCTCCCGTATCAGCCGCGCCATCTGGAGCTCGAACCGCGTCCGTCCCGAGGTGTACGGCTCGAGGTAGTCGGACTGGCCGGCGATGAGGTAGCCGCGGAAGCCGGTCTCCATGTCGACCAGGCTGCTCAGCGCCGCGTTCGCCTGGCCGATCACCCGCTCGGTCCGCTCGACGGCGGCTGCCTCCCGCTGGTTCGCGGCGACGGTCTCGAGCGCCACCCCGCTCAGCGCGAGCAGGATCAGCACGACCAGCGCGAACGCGCCGTGGAGCTTCCAGCCCAGCGGGAGGTCGGCTAGCCGACGCACGCGACCAAGCTTAGCGTCCAGCCCTGTGCGCCGGGCAATTAGCGGGGCGCCCCGCAGCGGCGCGACTTAGCGCGGCCTAAGCCAGGGTTGCCGGCCGCTCGGCGGCCTGGTCGAGGTCGAGCGCCGACTCGGCATTCCGGGCCCAGCTGGCGGTTTTCCCGGCGCACGATCCAGGCCGCACGGTTGCGCGCTCTCGAGCCGTCGCGGCCGGATACGAGGGCTTCCGTGCCCGCGCCACCGCTTCCGCCATCGCCGCCCGCCCGCTGCTGGGGCCCGGCACCCGAGCGCCGAGGTGGCACGCCGAGGCAGTACCGTGGCGTGGCCTCGCCCGCTCCCGGCGCTCGTCCCCCCTGTCTACCGAACGGCTGCCGGCTGCCTTTCGAGGTTGAGCCAGGCGACCTCGTCCGGCGTGAGCGAGACGTTCAACGCCCCGAGCGAGTCGTTCAGCTCGCTCACCGTCGCCGGCCCGAAGAGCGCGTACACGTCGAGCGGCTGGTGCAGCACCCAGGCGAGCACGACCTGCTGCCGGGTCACGCCCTTCTTCTTCGCCAGCTCCTCGGCGCGGCGGTAGCGCTCCCAGTTGGCGTCGGAGTAGTAGGTGCGGATCACGTTCTGCTCGTCCATCGTCTGCCCCTCGGTCTTCTCGGGCGCGTAGCGGCCGCTGAAGAACCCGCGCGCCTGCGACGACCAGGCGAAGATCGGCATCTTCGTCCGCGCGTACCACGCCTGCGCCTCGGCGTCGCCGGCGATCGAGACGCAGCCCACCCACATCGGCTCGTTCGGCACCGCCAGCGCCAGGTTCGGGCTGGACACGCCGAAGCCCTGGAGGCCGTGCTCCCGCGCGTAGTCGTTCGCCGCCTGGATCCGCTGGTGGGTCCAGCTCGAGCCGCCGAACACCTTGATGCGTCCATCGCGCACCTCTTCGTTCAGCGCCTCGACGATCGGCCCGACCGCCGCGTCGGGGTCGTCCTTGTGGAGGATGTAGACGTCGATGAAGTCGAGTTGCATCTCCTTGAGGCTCGTCGTGACGTCCTCGTGGATGCACGCCGGCGTCACGCGCCGTTCGAACGTCTGGCTATCGTGGTGAGCGCCCTTGCCGATCACGACGATTTGGTCGCGGTTGCCGCGGTCCTTGATCCACTGGCCGACCGCCTTCTCGCTGGTGCCCTTGGCGTAGACGCGCGCGGTGTCGATCGTGTTGCCGCCGGCCGCCACGAAGCCGTCGAGGATCGCGCAGGTGTTTTCGAACTTCTCCGGCTCGGTGCCGAAGACCATGCTGCCCATCACCAGCCGCGAGACCTGCTTGTCGACGCCAGGGATTGTGCCGTAGTTCATAGCTGTCAGCCCTCCGGGCCCATTCTACGGACCCCTGGCAGCGCGCGGTGCGCACCTCCCGCGAGCGCGCAGCGCGGTTCCGTGCCTCCTACCCCTTCACACCGGAAATCACGATCCCCTGGATGAACGCCCGCTGGGCGGCGAAGAACACCACGAGGATCGGGAGCACCATCACCACGGTGGCGGCGAGCAGGTGGCTCCAACTCACGTTGCCGGACACGCCGCCACCCGGGAGCAGCGCCGCGCTCTGGAACATCCGCACGCCGACCGCCAGCGGCAGCACCTCGGTCTTGTTGATGTAGATCAGCGGCTCGAAAAACTGGTTCCACTTCGTCTGGAAAGAGAAGATCGCGATCGTCGCCAGCGCCGGCGCCGAGAGCGGCACGATGATGTTCCAGTAGATGCGGAACGTCCCGCAGCCGTCGATCCGCGCCGCATCGTCCAGGTCAGGCGGGATCGTCATCACGAACTGGCGCATCAGGAAGATGTAGAGCGCGTGCCCGAGCCACGACGGCACGATCAGCGGCAGGAGCGTGTTCAGCCAGCCGAGCTGCTTGAACAGCAGGAACAGCGGGATGATAGTGACCTGCGCCGGCAGGAACATCGTCGCGACCAGCAGCGCGAACATCACGTCGCGCCCCCACCAGCGCAGCCGCCCGAACGCGTAGCCAGCCATCGACGTCGCGATCAGCTCGCCGATCAGCGCCGCGACGACCAGCACGACCGAGTTACGGAAGAAGAGCGGCAGCGGGATGAACGGCACCTGCCAGATCTCGACGTAGTTGCGCCAGACGGGTGGGTTAGGGATCAAGATCGGCGGCCAGATGAAGTTGTCGCCCTCGGTCAGCAGCGAGCTGCGCAGCAGCCAGTAGAAAGGCGCCGAGACGAGCACCGCCCCGACCAAAAGCAACACGTACGCCAGCGTCCGCGCCGCCAGCCGCCGCGCCCTCATTGCTTCGGCGCCTCGTAGTGCACCCAGCGCGACGAGAACTTGAAGATGACCAGCGTCAGCAGCCCGAGGTAGACGAACAGCAGCCAGGCCATCGCCGAGCCGTAGCCCATCCGCGTCGACTCGAACGCGGTCTGGTACAGGTACAGCATGTACGTCAGCGTCGCGTTGTTCGGCCCACCCTTCGTCAGGATGTAGAAGAACGTGAACGACTGCAAGGCGGCGATGATGCCGACGATCAGGTTGTAGAAGATGACCGGCGAGATGGTCGGCACCGTGATGTAGCGCACGCGCTGCCATCCATTCGCGCCGTCGATCGAAGCAGCCTCGTAGAGCTGGGTCGGGACGCCCTGGAGTGCCGACAGGTTGACGAGCATCGAGCCGCCAACCGTCCAGAGCGAGATGATCACGAACGCGTAGAGCGCCGTGCCCTGGTCGGAGAGCCAGTTCGGCCCATTGATGCCGAAGAAGGTGTAGAGCGCGTAGTTGAGCAGCCCGAACCGCCCGTTCAGCAGCCACTGCCACAGCAGCGCCACGCCCACACCCGAGATGACGGCTGGCAGGTAGTAGATCGTGCGCCACACCGCGATCGCCCGGATCTTCTGGTTCAGCAGGATCGCCAGCCCGAGCCCGACGACCAGGTTCAACGGCACGCTCATCAACGCGAAGACGGTCGTCACCTTCAGCGACTGGAAGATGCGCGGGTCGCCCAGCATCTCAACGTAGTTGCCAAGCCCGACGAACGTGGGCGAGCCGGACATGCTGTACGCGGTCAAGCTCAGGTAGATGCTCCAGAGCATCGGCCCGACGAAGAGCGTCATCAGGCCGAGGACCCACGGGCCGGCGAAGAGCCAGCCGGTCAGGTTCTCGGCGAGCTTGCGCCGGCTGAGGCCTCGGCGCGCCGCGGCGGGCTGCGCCGTTGCGGTCGCCGCCACGCTAACCCACCCTTGTCGTTCGTCGCGCAGCGACGAAGCTCGTCCGTGCTGGCCACCAGGGGCGCCGGTGCTCGTCGCCGCGGTCGAGGTTCCTCGTCGCTTCTCCTCCTCGGACCGACAAGTCGCTACTTCGGCAGCTCAGCCTTGCCCTTCTCGAGGAGGGCCTTCGTCTCCTTGTCGATCTGAGCGAGGCCGTCGGCTACCTTCTGCTTGTTCTGGAAGACGTTGTCGTACATCACGCGCATGGTTGGCTCGAGCAGCGCCTGCGGCGTGAGGTACGGCGTGGTCGGGAATGGGTAGGTGTCGGCGTCGGCCTTCACGATCGCCTGGACGTTGATCCCGGGCGGTCCGCCGTTGCCAAACGACTTGAGCCACGAATCGTAGGTGCCCCTATGGGCACCGCGCGTGCCCCAGAAGTTGGTGATGACCTGCTGGGCGTCCTGGGAGAAGATCGTCCGCAGCCACTTCCACGTCGCGTCCGGGTTCTTCGACTGCGTCGTGAGGAACGAGCCGTTGCCGTGGTAGATGTTCGTCCGCTTGCCGGTCGTCGGGTTGAACGGCATCTGCGCGATGTCGTAAGCGAACGGGATGCCGTTCGAGGGCTTGCCCGTCCCCCAGAGGTAGCGGCTGAAGTACTCACCTTCGCTAACCATGGCAACCTGGCCGTTCTGGAAGAAGGCGCGGTCGAGCACGTTGGCCGAGGCGGCCTCGCCGACGTCGGGGTGGGCGTCGTGCTTGTAGATGAGGTCCACGATCCACTGGATCGACTCCTCGGCCTCCTTGCCCGTGAACGTCCAGTTCTCGCCGTCGGGGTCGAGGAAACGAGCGCCGCGCGCGTAGGAGAAGTTGCCCCACGACTGGGAGACGCCGAACGTATCGCGCGCGAAGGTGACCATCGCGCCGAACCGCTCGCGCCGGAAGCCGGTGCCTTTGGTCAGCTTCTTCGCGTACTCGACGAACGTGTCCCAGTTCCACTTGGACTTGTCGTCGTCGATCTCGCGCGGCGGCGTGAGCCCCGCCTGGGTCATCGCGTCCTTGTTGTAGAAGACGACGACCGCCTCGCTGACCGTCGGCGTGGCGTACAGCTCGCCCTTCAGGCTGTAGCCGAGCGTCGCCGACGGCACGTAGTCGTCCTGGAGCATCTTTTTCACGTCGGCGTCCGAGTTGACGTACGGCTGGATCGTCTTGAGCATCTTCTTGCCGATGTAGGAGCGGAAGGCGCTCAGACCCGTCACGCCGCTGTCCGGCGCGGTGCCGCCGGCGAACGCCACCAGGAACTTTCCATTGAAGTCCTCCGGCGGCGCCTGCAAGTTCACCTTCAGTTCCGGGAACATCTTCTGCTGGATCGGGATGATCTTCTCCCAGACCACCTGCGACTCGCTCGGGCTGCGCGGCCAGAAGACGATCTCGGCCGCCGCGCCCCCCGAGGCCGGCGCCGCCGCGGCCGGCTTGCTCGCCTGTCCCGACGTCGACGCGGCGGCCGACGTGGCGGCTGGGGCGGCCGTCGGCGCGGCCGCCTGGCCGCACGCCGCGAGCAGCGCCGCCGCCGATCCTCCGAGCACCAGCTCCAGCACCGCGCGCCGTGTCATGTGCCGGTTCATCGTCTTCTCCTCCTCGCCCCTCATCTTACGTTCGTCAGGCGAAGGGCGGAGCTATCCCTTGAGCCCGCTCGTCACGATGCCCTGCACGAAGTAGCGCTGCGCGGCGAAGAACAGCACGATGATCGGCAGTGTCGCGATGACGCTCCCGGCCATCAGCAGCTGGTCCTTCGGCTCCCCGGGATCGCCGGCGTAGGTGCGCAGCGAGTAGAGCCCGAGCGGGATCGTGTAGTTCTTCTTGCTGTTCAGGAAGATCAGCGCCTGGAAGAACTCGTTCCAGTGGTTGATGAAGCTGAACACCGCCGCGGCCGCCAGCGCCGGCTTGGCGTTCGGCACGATGACGTCGAACAAGATGCGCAGCTTCGACGCGCCGTCGATCGTCGCCGCCTCGTCGAGGTCGAACGGCAGCCCGAGGATGAACTGGCGCAGCAGGAAGATCGTGAACGCGCCGCCGCCGAGCAGCGACGGCACGATCAGCGGCGTCAGCGTGTCGAGCCAGCCCAGGTTCTTGAAGATGACGTAGAGCGGGATGATCGTGACCTCGGGCGGCAGCATCAGCGTCGAGAGGCAGAGCGCGAACAGGGCGTCGCGCATCGGGAAGCGGAAGCGCGCGAACCCGTAGGCGACGATCAGGCCGCTGGCCGTCCCGCCGATCACCGTCGCGCCCGTCACGATCGTGCTGTTCAGGAAGTACGGCCCGAACTCCACGGTCGTCCAGGCGTCGGGGTAGTTGCTCCATTTGAAGACGGCCGGCAGCAGCGGCGGCGGGTAGGTCAGGATGTCCCGTGGCGACTTCAGCGAGCTCGAAACCGTCCAGAAGAACGGGAAGACGAACATGACGGACAGCGCGATGGTGAGCAGGTAGAGCCCGAGGCGGCTAGCGGAGCGACTCGTAGTAGACCCACCTCTTGGAGAGCTGCATGTTCAGGACGGTGAGGACGAGCACGGTGAGGAACAGGATCCAGGCGAGCGCGCTGCCGTACCCCATGTCGAAGCTGCGGAACGCCATCGTGTACAGGTGCAGGGCGTAGAAGTACGTCGCGCGCGCCGGGCCGCCCTCGGTCACCACGAACGCGAACGCGAAGACGCGGAAGCTGAAGATGATCCCGAGCACGAGGTTGAAGAAGATCGCCGGGGAGATCAACGGGACGGTGATGTTCCACCACGTCCGGATCGGCCCGGCGCCGTCCACGCGCGCCGCCTCGTACAGCTCCTGCGGGATCCCCTGAAGCCCGGCGAGGAAGATCAGCATCCGGTTGCCGCCGATCGCCGTCCAGAGCGAGATCATCGCCAGCGACGGCAGCGCCCAGTCGATGTCGGCCAGCCAGTTCGGGCCGCGGAGCCCGGTCAACCCCTCGATCGCCGCGTTGGCGATGCCGAAACGCGGGTTGAGGATCCACGTCCAGAGCAGCGCCGCGGCGACGGTCGGCGTGAGCGACGGCAGGAAGAACGCGGTCCGGTAGAGGTTGGTGCCCTTCAGCCCCCGGTTGAGCAGCACGGCGGCCAGCAGCGAGCCGAAGATGCCCAGCGGCACCGTGACGACCACCCAGATCACCGTCCGCTGGACGGAGAGCCAGAAGAGCGGGTCGCCGTTGAACGCGTAGGCGTAGTTCCGCAGCCCCACCCAGACCGGCGGCGCGAGGATCTTGTACGCGCTGAAGCTGTAGTAGAGCGAGGCGAGCATCGGGTAGGCGGTGAACGCCAGGAACCCGACGAGCCACGGCGAGATGAAGAGCAGCCCCTGGAGCGCTTCGCGCCGCCTGGCGGGCGTCAGGCTCCGCCAGGCGGGCAGGGCGACGGCGCGGGCGGCCAAAGGACTAGAGCGGCGGCTTCGCCAGGACGTCGTCGAGGGCCTTCTTCAGGTCCCCGATGAACGCCTTGTCCGGCGGCCGCTTGCCGAGCCAGACGGTGTCGAGCTGGTTCAGCAGCTCCGCCTCGACCTCGAGCTGGCGCAGGTTCTTGGCGATCCACCACGGTTCCTCCTCCTCCGTGCACTTCTGCTGGATCTGGAGGAACGGATCCTTGGCGAGCTCCGGCCCGATGGCCTCGAGGTTGTCGACGCGCCCGGTCAGGTAGCCCTGGCCCTTCGCGACGACGTACGCGAAGCGCCGGTCAGCCAGCGCGTAGGTGAGCGTGAACGCCTCGTCCTTGTACTTCGACTGCGTGGTCGCGCTGTGGGTGTCGATGTTCGCCACCCAGCCCTTCGCGTTCGGCAGCTTCGGGTGCTGCACGAACATCCACGGGAACTTGTCGCCGACCGCGGTCTTGAAGGCGACCATCCACGATCGGTGGATCTGCGAGATCGCGATCTTCCCGGCCGCGAACATGCCCGCCAGCGCGTTGGAGTCGCCCGGCTTCAGCACGTCCGGCATCGGGTGGACCTTGTCCTCCCGGTACAGCTTGTAGTTCCACTGGAGCCAGTCGTTGAACTGCGGCGAGTCGACCAAGCTCTTCTCGCCCGCCGCGTCGATCAGGTCGGCGCCACGCGCACGCACGCCGTTCGTGACCGCCTGGTTCGCGTAGGTGTGGCTGTAGATGCCGTACACATCACGCCGGTCGGGCGGACCCTTGGTGAGCTTGATCGCCCAGTTGCGCAGGTCGTCGAACGAATTGCCGTAGATCTCCGGCTTCTTGAGCCCCGCCTCCTCGAACAGCTTCAGGTTGATCGCGAAGTGCGCCTCAGCCGGGTTCGACGCCTTCGGCATGCCGTACATCTTGCCGCCGATCGTCAGCGTCTTGATGATCGCCGAGACCCACTCTTCCTTCTTGATGTTGTACTTCGGCAGGTAGTCGTCGACCGGCTCGATCAGCTTGTTCTGCACGAAGAAGAAGTGGTTCGCCTCGGAGACCGACGTGAACATCAGGTCGCCGAGGTTGCCGGCCGTGGCGAGCGCGACGATCTTCGGCGGGTACTCCTTGCCGGACGGGATCGGCTCGAGCGCGATCTTGTGCCCGGTCACCTGCGACCACTCGCCCGGCCGCTCGACGTAGATCGCCGGCTCCGACTTGTCGCCGCCGGCGCGGAAGTGGAACCGGAGCGTGATCGGCTCGGGCCGCTGCGGCGGCTTGGCCGTGATCAACGGCTCGGCGGCGTTCGCGCCCGCGCTCGACGCGGTCGACCCGCCCGCCGCGCCGCCGGCCGCGACTGGTGCGCTCGTTGGCGCGACCGTCGCGAACGGTTTGGCCACCGGCACGGGCGTCGCGGTCGGCGCGGGTGCGCCGCCACCGCACGCCGCGAGCAGCGCGCCACCGCCAACCGCCGCGGTCAGTCCTAGAAAACGCCGCCGGGAAATCGCCGCCATCTCCTTACTCCCTGTCCCCGACTGGGGTGCTGACAGTGTAGCCTGGCGCCGCTATGACGAAGATCACCGGCATCAAGACCATCCGCACGCGCGCGGCCGGCAACTGGGTATTCGTGAAGGTCATGACCGACCAGCCCGGCCTCTACGGCATCGGCTCCGCACACGAGCACAACCCGACCGGCTCCGTCGTCGCCATGGTCGAGGAGTGGATCGCGCCACGCCTGATCGGCCGCGACGCGAGCCAGATCGAGGACATCTGGCAATCGACCTACACGAGCGGCTACTGGCGGACCGGCCCCATCCACAACGTCTCGCTCGCCGGGATCGACGTCGCGCTCTGGGACATCAAGGGCAAGGAGGCCGGGATGCCGGTCTACCAGCTCCTCGGCGGCAAGGTGCGCGACGCGGTCCCCTGCTACGCGCACGCGGTGGGCCGCACGCTGGAGGCGCTGGAGGAGGACGTCCGACGCTATATGGAGGACGGCTGGTCGGTCATCCGCTGCCAGCTCGGCGAGTACGGCAGCGAGGGGCTGATCCCGGCAGACCGCGCGCCGCGGCCGAAGAACGCCGGTCCGGCCTACCGCGACCGCGTCTTCGACGACGAGCTGTACGTCGACACGGTCGTCAAGACGTTCGAGCACTTGCGCGGCAAGCTCGGGATGGGCGTGAAGCTCACCCACGACGTCCACGAGCACCTCAAGCCGACCAACGCCGTGATGCTCGCCAAGCTGCTCGAGCCATACCGGCTGTTCTTCCTCGAGGACCTGCTGCCCCCCGAGCACATCGCCTGGTACCGCAACGTCCGCCAGCAGACGACGACGCCGCAGGCAATCGGCGAGCTGTTCGTCAACGTGCAGGAGTGGCTGCCCCTGATCTCCGAGCGGCTGATCGACTACATCCGCTGCCGCGTCTCGAAGGTCGGCGGCATCACCCCCGCGCAGAAGATCGCCCACCTGGCAGAGCTGTTCGGCGTCCAGACTGCCTGGCAGGAGGGCGGCAACACCGACCCGGTCAACCTGACCGCTGCCATGCACCTCGACCTGGCCAGCACCGGCTTCGGCATCCAGGAGGAGAACTGGTTCACGGACGAGGAGCTCGAGGCGTTCCCCGGCCACCCGACGCTCGAGCGCGGCTACCTCTACCCCACCGAGCGGCCGGGCCTGGGCATCGACGTCGACGAAGAGAAGGCCGCCAAGCTGCTCGACCCCGACCGCGCCCGCCGCCCCCGCTACGTCGCCGAGGACCGCCGCGCCGACGGCAGCCTGGTTAAGCCATAGCCGGCGCGGTAGGATTGGCGCGTGGCCGTCGAACGCAAGCTCATAACCGCCGAGGAGCTGCTCCTCCTCCCCGACGACGGCATGCGCCACGAGCTGATCGACGGGGAGCTGAGGACGATGTCGCCTGGTGGTGGACCCCACGGACGGGACGGCATGCGCGTGTCCGTCTCTGTCGCAACCCACGTCTACGCCAACGACCTGGGCGAGTGCTTTGCCGCCGAGACCGGCTTCCTCTTCCGCCGCAACCCCGACCGCGTCCGCGCGCCGGACTTCGCCTTCATCCGCGCCGATCGAATGCCGGCCGGCAGCCTACCTCGCGGCTACATCCCGATCCCGCCGGACATGGTCCTCGAGGTCGTCTCGCCCGGCGACTCGGCCACCGACGTCCGCGATAAGGTCGAGGAGTGGCTCGCCTTCGGCTGCCGCGCCGTTTGGGTGCTCTTCGACGGCCCCCGCCTGGACGTCCACCTCGGCGACCGGATGATCCGCTCGTACGGTCCGGACGACGAGGTGGACGGCGGCGACGTCCTCCCCGGCTTCCGCATGAAGCTCCGGAACCTGGTTCGGGGCTGGGCCGACTGACCGACCGAAACCTTCGCCCCCTCGGCGTGCTACATCCAGCCATGCAAGCTTCCACCCAGCCGCTCACCCAGTCCCGCGAGCTCGGTCGGTTCGTCGCGCTGGTGCCGCCGCGGCTGCTCGTCGCCGGCCTGGCGGCGTGGCTGCTGGCCGCGCTGGTCGCGACGGCCATGGCCGGGCTCACCTACGTCGCGGTCCAGCAGGCGCTGCGGCAGGGCGCGAACGACCCGCAGGTGCAGATGGCCGAGGACGCCGCCGTCGCGCTGGCCGGCGGCGCCGCGCCGGCGGGCCTGCTGCCCGCCGGCAAGACCGACCTGTCCCGCGGCCTGGCCCCTTACCTGATCGTCTTCGACGACGCCGGCCACCCGGTCGCGTCGTCGGCCGAGCTCGCCGGCGCGGTCCCGCTGCCGCCCCCGGGCGTGTTCGACTATACGCGGACGCGCGGCGAGGACCGCTTCACCTGGCAGCCGGCCCCGGACGTGCGCCAGGCGGTGGTCCTGGTGCGCTACGGCGGCGCGAGCTCCGGCTTCGTCCTGGCCGGCCGGTCGCTGCGCGAGGTCGAGCTGCGCGAGGGCCAGCTCACCGCCATGGTCGGCGTCGTCTGGCTCGCCGCCCTCGGCGGCAGCCTCGTCCTGGTCGGCGCCGCCATCGCCGCCGCCACCCTCCTCGCCCGCCGCTAAGGGCCCGTGGACGCCGAAGCCACGCTCGCCGCCGTCGCCGCCGAGGTCGCCGCCTGCCGCGCTTGTCGGCTGGCCGAGACCAGGACGCTCGCCGTGCCGGGTGCCGGACGAGTCGGCACGGGCGTCGTCTTCGTCGGCGAGGCGCCCGGTCGGCACGAGGACGCGTGCGGCATGCCGTTCGTCGGCCGCTGCGGCCAGGTGCTCGACCGGTGGCTGGGCGAGCTGGGCATGCCTTGGCGCGAGCTCGGCTACCTCGTGCCCGTCGTCAAGTGCCGCCCGCCCAGGAACCGCGACCCACGGCCGGACGAGCTCGCCGCCTGCCGGCCCCACCTGGTCCGCCAGCTCGAGGCGCTGCGGCCGCGCGTGGTCATCACGCTCGGCCGCTTCGGGCTGAACGCGTTCCTACCGAAGGCGGTGCTGAGCGAGGCCCACGGGCGCTGGCAGCGCGCCACGACCTGGCCCGGCGGCGCCGCACCCGGCGAGTACGCGCTCTTCCCGCTGCCCCACCCGGCCGCGGCGATGCGCTTCCCACGCTGGCGCGAAGCGATGTTGGCCGATCTCGCCGAGCTCGCCCGCACGCTACCCGCCGTGCTGGACCGGCCGGCGCCGGGCGGCGACGAGGCCGAGTAACCCAAGCAGCACGACCGCCGCCGACAGCGGCCACATCACGCCAAACCCGAACGCCTGGCTGACCTGCCCCAGCCCGATCGAGCCCAGCGAGATCCCGGCGTCGAAGCCGAGGAAGTAGGTGCTCATCGCCATGCCGCGCTGCTCGACCGGCACGCGGTCCACCACCAGCGCCTGGGTGGCCGGCTGCGTCGCCCCGAAGCCGACGCCGAACAGCGCCGCCGAGACCATGAAGTGCGGGAAGTCGGTCGCGAACGGCAGTAACCCGAGCGCGAGCGCGATCATCAGGATGCCCGGGATCATCACGAACGGCCGGCCGCGCCGGTCGGCCAGCCGGCCGGCGACCGAGCGGGAGGAGAGCAGCGCGATCGCCTGGACGGTGAAGTAGAAGCCCGGGTTGCCGATGCCGCGCGAGGTCGCGAAGATCGAGAGGAACGCGGCGACCGGCCCGAACCCCATCCCGAGGCACGCCGCCGTCCACGCCAGCGGCAGCGCGTCGAGCGCGACGATGCCGGTCCGCGGCGACCAGGTCGCGCGCCCGATCCGCGGCGCCCGCCGCTCCCGCGCGAAGATCGAGACGACGAACGCCGTGAACGCGAGCCCGGCCGAGAAGTAGAAGAGCTGGTGGAAGCCGAGGAGCGAGGCGATGAAGAAGCCGACCGCCGGCCCGACGATCAGCCCGACGTCCATCGCGACGGCGTACCAGCCGATCGCCTCGGCCCGCCGCCTGGGCGGCGCGATATCGGCCAGGTAGGCGTTGGCGGCGGTCGTGTAGTTGGCCAGCCCGAAGCCGTGGACGACGCGCCCGAGCACCAGCAGCGGGACAGTCGGGGCCAACAGGTAGACGATGCTGGCGAGCCCGTAACAGCCCGTGCCGATCAGCACGAGCGGCCGCCGCCGCCAGGCGTCGGTCAGCCAGCCGACGAACGGTCGCAGCAGCAGCGCCGTGAACGCCAGCGCGCCGCTCACCAGTCCGGCGTCGGCGTTCGTGCCGCCCAGGCTGATCACGTAGAGCGGAAGCGTCGCGGTCAGCATCTGTTGGCCGAACGCGTTGAAGAGGTTCGCCGTCGTCGCGAAGAGGAAGTCGGCGGTGAAGAGGCGGTCGTCGGCCGCCGACGCGGTGGCCGCGGGCGCGTCCCGGACGATCAAACGGCCGCCGACGGGGTCACGAGCCACCCACGTAGTCCGCGTCCACCTTCACTTCGTGACCGGCCTTGGCCGAGCGCAGGATGCCGTCCATCACGACGTTGACGAGGAACGCGCCGCGCGGGTCGATCGGCGAGGGCTTGCCATCGCGGACCGCCTCGGCGAAGGCGCGCATCTTCGCCACCCAGCTGCTCTCCCAGTCGTTCTGCAGCCGCAGGTTCTTGGGTACCGCGGTCATGTTAAGGTCGCCGTACTGCTGGTTGACGTAGAGCTCGAGCGGGTCGAGCGCCAGACCCCCCTTCGTCCCCAGGAAGAACGTCCGCCCGATCGTGTCGGCGTGCGCCGCCCACGTCGACTTCACCGTCATCGCCGCGCCGTTCGCGAAGCGCACCATCGCGAACGCGTACTCCTCCACCTCGACCTCGGCAGCCGTCCAGGTGCCGCCGAAGGCGTGCCGCACGCCCTTGTACTGCTTGGCGAGCGGGTTCCCGGCGATCCCGGTGACGCTGACGGGTGTCGGGTCGTTCATCAGCCAGAGCGCGGTGTGGATGCCGTACACGCCGAAGTCGACGAGCGTGCCGGCGCCGGCCGTCGCCTTCTTGACGAAGTTGCCGCCCGGGATGTTGAAGCGGCGGTGCGCGACCGCCTCGGCGTAGTAGACATCCCCGAGCGCGCCGGCGTCGACGATCTGCCGCGCCGCCTGGTGCTCGGCCGAGAAGTCGGGCTGGAAGCCGACCATCAGGATGCAGTCCTTGTGCTGTTCCCAGCCGCGCATGATCGCTCGGGCGTCCTCGAGCGTCGCCGCCATCGGCTTCTCGAGCAGCACGTGCTTACCGGCCGCAAGAGCGTCGAGCGTCGGCTGCTTGTGGCCCATGTTGAACGTGCAGACCGAGACGCCGTCGATCTCCAGCTTCGCGAACATCTCGCGGTAGTCCTCGAAGACGCCGTCGAGCGGCACACCCCACTCCGCCGCCGCGGCGGCGGCCTTCCCCGGCACGACGTCGGCCCAGCCGACCACGTCGACGAACGGCACGTGCTTGTAAAAGCGCGCGTGCGTGTGGCCGGCCCACCCGGCCCCGATGATCGCGACGCGGACCCGTTTCTCTGGCATCGAGCTTTTTCTCCCGAAGGTGGCCTCCACGGGAGCGTAGCCGATGCGGCAGCTAGCCCCACGCGGCCAACCCGACGATCGAAACGAAGTGCCAAGACTTGCCGCGTGCGTTGGAGGTATTGCCCCATCGGCGCTCCGAGCCTGTCCCCGACGTCGACTGGACGGTCCGCCCAGCCCGGATAGCCAAGCTCTGTGCGCGGCGCCAGTGGGCCTTGTCGGCGCGACGAGGCACACTCGACCCGACCAAGAACCGCGGAGGTGCTGGATGAAGTCGGACGTGTTGGCGCTGTGGCCGAACGCGCCACTGGTCGAGACGGCGCCGAGCGGCCGCTGGCTGCGCTTCGCCGACCGCACCGGCCGCGCCGTCTACCTGCAGCGGTACGCCTGGGACGAGACGTCGCACGCCCACTACCTCGTGGCCGGCGCCGACTCGACGCAGGACCGCTACATTTCGCTGCCGGAGGCCGTGGAAGCGATCCGCGAGGCTCTCGCGGCCTAGAACGCTGGCCCGGTCGTCGCCGCCCCGTACCCACCCGCGCCCTCGCCCGGCGAGCGGAGCGCGAAATGGGCGTCTGGGGCATCCAGACCAGGCGGAGCTTTCCAGCGCCCTTCGGTCCCGGCTACGATGGCCGTGCGCGCGCCGTGGACCAGCTCGACCTGCGCTACCCGCTCTTCGGCGCCATCATCGGCGCTCTGGTCGGAGCCATCTACCACCGGCGCCTCCGACGGACGGCGGGCGCGGCCGTCGACAAGGCACCCGACGCCGCTCGACAGGCCGAGCAGGCGCGCCGCGTCGCTTCGTTCGTCGAGCGCGCCGCCCGGACCATGGTCACCTACAGCCGCATGGTAGACGCCGCCAACGCGGGCGACGGCCCGGAGCTCGAGCGGCTGTTCCGCGGCCTGCGCGAGGACGAGGCGCAGGAGCAGCTCGCCGGACTCGACGTCGACGACCGGGCGGTCCGCGAGGCCGCCCGCGATTTCTTCCGCCTGCACGCCGAGATCGCCGCCAAAGTGGAGCGGCGCCTGGCCGCCGGTCAGACCGTGCAGGTCGGCGGCGAGCTGCGGCTTCGCGCCGCCGACCTCGGCAGGAGCGTCGAGGCGCTCAACCGTGCCGCCAGCTCACTTTCCCCGTCCCTGGGGAGAGAACGGTCGACGGCCAGGTGAGCCCGCGCCTTCAACGCCGCTCCGAGACGACGATCCCGCCCACGTGGCTGTCGGTCTGCAGCACCGCCGCGGGCGCGGTGGAGCGCATCCAGCGAATCTCGCGCTCGACCGCCGCCTCCGCCTGGTAGCGCGTCTCCCACTGGCTGATCGAGAGCAGCTCGTCGGCCCCGCAGCGCACCACGTGCAGCGCGATGAACCCCGGCTCCCGGTCGTACAGGACCCGCATCTCGGCCTGCATCCGGTGGGCGACCGCGTCCGCGTAGCCCATCTTGAACTTGTAGTAGCCGAGCCGTACGTGGCCGACCGACGGCAGCGGCGGCGCACCCTGCGGCTCCTTCGCGTCGTCGGCGCGCTCCGCCGCGCGCGCCGCGACGACCCGCTTCGGCCGTCCGGCGAGGAGCATCGCCGCGCCCATGCCGATCGCCATCAGGGGCGAAGCGACCAGCAGCATCACCCCCGCCCCGGAGCCCAACGACACCGGGTCGCTCAGCTTCATCAACAGCACGCCGGCGAGCGCGGCAGCCAGGCCAACGGCCAGCGCCCAGACGACCGCCTTCCCCGCGCGACCCACCGCGAACGCGCCTACGAGGTGGGCTGCGGCGCGACGGTCGGCTTCGGCTGCACGCCCCACGCTTTCAGAGCCGAGCTCTGCGCGGCGTGCATCGCGTCAGGCGGCGTGGCTTGACTGCTGATGACCTGGAAGAGCGCGTTGCCGAGCAGTTGCTGCAGCGTGTTGGCGGCCGGGACGGCCGGGGCAGGCACCGTGTCGGCCAGCGCCGTGAGGTACGCGTCGGTGCCCTCCGGGAGCAGGCGGCCGAGGTCGGGACTGCTTTGCAGAGCCAGGAACGCCGGCACTCCGTCGAGCTTCGCCTCGGCGGGGAGCTTGGTGCACATGTGGCGGATGAACGTCCACGCCTCGTCGACACGCGTCGAGTTCGACAGGATGCCCCACGACTGGAAGTTCGCCACCGTCGAGCGCGTCACCCGCCCGGGCGGCGGGACGACGCCCCACGGGAAAGCCCACGGCTTCGGCGAGCCCTGGTAGGTGCCGCCACGGATGCTCATGCGGTCGAGCCGCATGGCGAGCTGACCGTTGGCGAAGGCGGCCATACGCTGGTCACCGCGGACGTCGATCGAGCTCGGCATGATCTTCAGCCGCTTTATCAGGTCGTCCACCCAGGCGAGCGCGTCGATGTTCGGCTGCTCGTCGAGCGTCGGCTTCGTCGGCTCGATCGGATCGTCCACGATCCGCCCACCGTTCTGGTAGATCAGCACGTCGAGCGTCGAGCCGACGTCGAAGCCCCAGGTCTTGGTCTTGTCGCTGCCCTTCGTGAGGATGCCGCCGAGCGCCTCGACGTCGCTCCACCTGGCCCGTTTGTCCGGCGCGGGCAGCGCCGCCTGGTCGAAGATCTGGCGGTTGTAGAAGAGCATCACCGGCTGTGCCTGCCAGGGCAGCATCCAGATGCGCCCGAAGCGGCGGAACGCCTGCACGGCCGGGACCATGAAGAAGCGGTCGAGCGGCTTGCCGATGTCGGCCAGGTAGGGGTCGAGCGAGCGCAGCACGCCGCGGTCGATCATGTCCGGCGCCCAGACGTCCCACCCGATCGCCGCGTCCAGGTCGGCGGTCGACGCGACGTTGCTGAGCAGGTCCACCCACTTGTCGATGTCGAAGGGCCCGCGCGGCATCCCATTCAGCGGCCGGAGGTCGACCGCGAGCGTCGGGTTCGCGTCGGTGAAGTCCTTGACGCGCCCCGCGAGCCGGTCCGCCGACGGCTTGTCCGGCACCGGCGCGATGATCGTCACCTGCGTCGGCGCGCCGATCTGCGCGATCGGCGTGGCGGGGATGCCGGCGCGGCTGAGGCCGTTGAGGTTGGCCAGGCCGCCCGGGAGCTGCACGCCCCCGCAGGCGGTCAGGACCGCCGCGGCCGGCAGCGCGCCGAGCAGGAAACGCCGGCGTGACAGGCGGGGGCGCATCGAGCCATTCTACCGAGTACGCTAAGGCCGTTCCCATAGGAGGCGCGCTGTGCCGAAACGGAAGGTGCTGTTGACCGGGGCAACGGGCTACGTCGCGAGCCAGATGCTCCCGACGCTCCGCGAGCGCTACGACCTCACGCTGTGCGACATCAGGCCGACAGACCGGCAGGGCAACCCGGTCGAGGGTGTGCAGGTCGCGGACCTGACCAACCCCGACCTCGACGCGAACCGCGCGCTCTTCAAGGGCGTCGACACGGTCGTGCACCTGGCGTTCGTCTCGCGCCAGGGCGTCGCGCCGGAGGACTCCTACCTTTCCGAACGCACCAACGTCGACATGGCCTACAACGTCTATCGGCTCGTCCAGCAGGAAGGCGGTCGGCGCGTCGTGATGGCCAGCTCCAACCACGCCGCCGACTTCTACGAATACCCGATCTGGCGCCGCGAGCTCGACCGCATCACGCCGCATTGGCCGCGCCCGCTGAGCGACAACTTCTACGGATGGGCCAAGGAAGCCTACGAGCACCTGGGCTTCGTCTTCGCCTCCGGCGGCGTCGGCCGGCCAGTCGAGGTGGTTCAGATCCGCATCGGCGCGCCGAGGCCGATCAAGGCGGAGACGTTCTTCAACGCCGAGCGCGACGACCCCGTCGCCTACACGCGCGACCTCGGCGCGTACGTCTCGCCGCGCGACCTGACGCAGCTCTTCGTCAAGTCGATCGAGGCAGAGGACATCCGCGACGAGTGGGGCGTGCCGTGGCAGGTCTTCTACGGCATCTCGGGCAACACGCGCGCGTTCTGGTCGAACGTCGCGGCGCGCAAGGTCGTCGGCTACGAGCCGGAGGACGACTCCGAGATCCTCTACCGCGACGATATCCACAAGCACCTGACGCGCTCGCCGTTCGCCGGGCCGCTCATCGCCGGCAAGAACCGCCGCGGCGGGTTCTGACCTACGCGTCGACGAACTGGATCGCCCCATCGCTCGGGCTGACGGTGAGCCAGTAGGTCGCGACCCGGCCGTCGACGTCCAGGTCGAGGCGCCAGTCGCCGGCCATGTCGAAGCGGGGCGCGGCAGGGATCTCGTAGCGGCCGTTGCCGAGCGGGTTCGCCTGACCAGCGTCGGGCGGCATCTGGTGGCTCGCCATCGTGAAGCTGTACGTCACCGCGGTTGGCGGGGCGCCGGCCACCTCGATCTGGACGGCGTTCGGCTGGCCCAGCTGGTAGCGCGCCGGCTGGATGCGCACGGTCGCGGTGCGACCGCCCAGGTCGGCCGCCGCGGCCGTGGTGCCCGGATCGGCCGCCAGCGGGCGGGCCAGCGCGCGCTGAGGATCGTCGGCCGAGCGAGCCGCCGACGGCGGCCCGACGGGTCCGACGGCCTCCGGCGTGCCGTTCGGCGTGGGGGTCGCGCCGACGCCCGGCGTCGCCGAAACGGTCGGACTGGAGCTCGACCCGCTCGCTGGCCGCACCCGCAGCTCCGCCGTGGCGGTCTGCGCCGCCGGCGGGCCGTCGTCGGCGAAGCCCTTGATGAAGCCGATGAGACGCCAGCGATCGTCGGACGAGAGCGTGTCCTTAAAAGCCGGCATCGCCGAGCCTGGGAAGCCGTTGCTGACGTAGTCGTAGAGCTGCCCCTCGCTGTGCTGCGTCACGTGGAGCTTCAGGTCGGCCGGCCGCGGGTTCAGCGCCCGCCCGACCGGCCCGTCGCCCCGGCCGGCGATGCCGTGGCATTGGAAGCAGTTCTGCTGGTACAGCACCCGCGCGCGGGCGTAGGCGTCGGCGTCCATCGCGATCGGGTTGCGCAGCCGGTCGGGCGATGCCGCC
>DASRFH010000222.1:0-4270 GCA_035651675.1 Chloroflexota bacterium
CCGAGCACCTTGCCCGCCTCCTCGAGCGAGTGGGCCCGGTCGTGGCCGATGCCGAAACGCAAAGCGAGCACCGTGCGCTCGCGCGGGGCGAGCTGGTCGAGCGCGCGCCGCACGTCTTCGAGCAGGCACAGGTGCTCGGCCTGCTCGTCCGGCGGCGGGCCGTCGTCGGCGACCACGTCGCCCAGGGTGGCGTCGTCCTCACCCAGCGGGCGCTCGAGCGAGACCGGCTGCTGCGTCGCGCGCAGCGCGTCCTCGACCTGCTGCGCGGTCAGCCCGAGCTCGGCGGCCGTCTCGGCCGGGGTCGGCCGGCGGCCCAGGCGGAGCCGCAGCTCCTCCTCGGCGCGCGCGATTTGCCCGATCCGGCCGACCATGTGCACCGGCACGCGCACGACGCGCGCGTCGTCCATCAGCGACCGGCCGACCGCCTGGCGTACCCACCAGGTCGCGTACGTCGAGAAGCGGTAGCCCTTATCCGGGTCGAACTTCTCGGCGGCGCGTCGCAGGCCGAGGGCGCCTTCCTGGATGAGATCCTCTAGCGGCAGGCCACGGCCGCGGTACTTCCGGGCCACCGAGATGACCAGCCGCATGTTCTCTTCGACGAGCCGGTCGTGCGCCTCCTTCGGGGTTGGGCGCGGGTTGCCGGGCGGCGGAACGATGACGTCCTCGCCGCGCATCCGGCGCGCGAGCGTCCACTCCTGATCGGCCGTCAGGAGGGGACCCCGGGGAATATCCCTCAGCAGTAACGCCAGAGTGTCGAGCTCGCCTGGCTCGTCGTCCGGGATGTAGGTCGGCTCGACAGGAGCCGGCCGCGCGATCTCCTCTTCCTCGAAGATCAGTGCCGGACGCTCGGTCTCGGTCAGGACGCTCTCGATCATCGCTCCCCTGTTCGTCGTGATGGAGTCCACCGGGCACGGCCCGAGCCAGGACTCGCGGGAATCGCCTGTTTCGGAGAAGGGAACGCCTGCGCTTCGCCTGGAAGCTAGGCCGCTGTCTGCGGCCCGTTCGAACCGCGGCAGATAGTACGGAACAAACGACGAAAATGCTAGGGGGAATCTTCGACGACTTTCTGAGGAGAGCGCGCCGGCTCGACGGCCGCGGATGTCGTTCGCGCCTAGCAGGCTTATGAACTCCGAGCGACCCGTAAGGCCGGCGACACCGTACGCTCGGCCTGCTGCTCCGCCCACGAACCAGCTGCACGCAGCCGACCGAACGCCTGCCGCGAAGCAGGTGTTTCCAGCACCCTGCTAGGCTATGCGCGCGACCTCGGCGCCTTCGGGATCGAGCACGTCGCCTATGCGGAGCGCCAGGTGCAGCGCCAGCCGGCGCTCGGGATCGTCGAGGTCGACCGGCACGATCTCGCGGATGCGCTGGAGCCGGTAAAGCAGGCCGTTGCGGTGGAGGTGCAGGCGCTCGGCGGCAGCGGTCGGGCTGCAGCCGACCGATAGGTACGCGTCGAGCGTGCGCAGCAGCTCGCCGCCTGTGCGGCGGTCGTGCTCGATGAGGGGCCCGAGCATGCGGCGGTGGAACTCCGCGACGCCGGGCAGGTCCCGCAGCCCGAACAGCAGTTGGTAGAGGCCGAGGTCGCCGAAGGCTGTCACCTGGCCGGGGCCAAACAGGCGGATGCCGATCGCGAGCGCCTGGCCGGCGCGCTCGACCGCCTCGGCGATCGCGCGGCCGCCAGCCGCGACTCCGCCAACCCCGACCGAGAACGTCCAGCCAGCCTGCTTCTTCGCGGCCGCCGCGACCAGGTTATGGGCGAGGACGCGGGCAGGATCGCCGGCGGCCAGATGCTCCCCGCCGGCCAGCGGCGCCAGGAGGACGAGCACGTCGCCACGCCGACGCAGCGCGTGCGGCCGCTCGACGATCTCGTCGTCGAGGGCAGCCTCGACCGCGTCCGTCAGGCCGTCGTCGCCGCCGAGCGGGGCCGGCCTGGTGCGCTCCGGCCGCAGCGCCAGCACGACGTGCGGCCGGGCCAGGTCGTGGCCGAAGTTGCGACCCCGCCGCTCGATCGCGTCATCGGACGGGAACGCGCCGCGCAGCAGGTCGTCGAGGAAGTCCCCGTGCAGCTCGTCGCGCGCAGCCACGGCCGCGTCCTCGCGCGCAAGGTCGATCGCGCACGCCGCGACGCCGGCTTCGACGATCGCCGTGTCGAGCTCGCCGATCGGCCGTCCGAGCGCGAGCAACACGAGGAATCCGCCGGCGCGCGCCGGGCCGCGCAGCGCGGCGACGAGCGCTCCACCGCGCCCGTCGAGCCGGACCCGGTGGGGGCCGCCGTTCGCCTCGGCGGCGCGGGGCTGCCCTTCCTCCGCCAGCACCCGTGCGACCCGGCGGGCCGCCTCGTCGCGCTCGAGCGGCAGGTCCGGCGGCACGTAGACGGCCTCGAGGTCGCCCCCCGGGCCCGCCAGCGCCGCGATCGCGCCGGCGAGCTGACCGACGCGGCGGACGATGCCGGCGCGGCCGCGCCCCTCGATCGCCATGTTGTTGAGCTCCCGCCTGATCTCGTCGATCCGGGTCTGCAGCTCGAGCCGGTGCTCGGCCAGCGCGCGCATGAACGAGCCGTGCACCTCGGCCGCGTTGGTGCCGTCGGGCAGCCGGAACAGCGGGGTCCCGACGGCGTCGGCCGCGCCGATCGCGTCGTCGCCTACTGGACCGATCGCACAGACGCCGCCAATCCGCATCCGGGCGAGCTGTGTGACGACGCGTGCGAGCGTTAGCGAGGGATCGAGCAGCGGCAGACGGTCGAGCGGGATGATCGCCAGCTCGCCGCCGCGCAGCGGGTCGAACGCCGGCGGGTGGGTGCGGAGCACGACGGGCCAGGTGACCGGCCGGTCGAGGCCGGCTTCGCCGCCCAGGAGCTGCGTGCCAGCCGGCAGCAGCACCTCCCAGGCGGTGCGAACGGACACCTCGGGCACGTGGGTGGCGGAGACCTACCTTCGGTTGTGCTTGGGCGCGAAGCCCAAGCGCTATCCTACGGGTCGCTCCGAGAGCCACGCGACGGGCGGAGCGAACTAGTCCAAGCCCATCGCGTTTGTGCGTCGTGCACAGCCGCCGCTCGACCAGCGTAGGTAGTCTTCGGAACCCACCGCGCCCGGTCGGGCCTACCGGGCGACGGTCACCTTCGGCGCGTGCTGCTCCCAGTAGGCGTCGATGTCGGCCTGCCAGGCGGCGCCGACCTTGCCGCTCAGGACGTCGAGGATCTTGATCGCGTTGCCAGTCAGGCTCGACTCGTAGATCGCCTCGACCAGGCCGAGCGTCTTCAGGCCGTCCCAGCCGTCCACCTCCGGCGGCCGCCGCTGCTGGATGGCGTCCAGGAAGTCCCACAGCTCGATCGCGAAATGGTCGGTCACGCCGTTCGGGAAGTGGCGCGCGAGCCGCTCGGCGCCGACGCCCTGGCGGTAACGGGCGATCAGCTCCTCCATCGAGAGGTAGGTGCCGTCGTGGCGCCGCAGCTCGCCGGGGCCCATGAACATGTGGTAGACGACGAAGCGGTTCGAATAGAAGGTGTCCTCGATCGAGCCCTCAGTGCCGTAGATAACGATGTTGCGCGTCTCGTGGCCGGGCACGGCCCACGAGTAGCACCAAGTACCGACGACGCCGCTTTCGAACGAGAACGTGACCACGGCGGTGTGCTCGCGGTCGGTCAGGATGCCGCTGCGCCCTTCGGTGTTGGAGCGCAGCTCGGCGTAGACCTGCTCCACCTCGCCGTAGAAGTAGCGGACCGTGTCGAGGAAATGGAAGCCAGAGTCGATGACGCCGGCACCGCCGCCCATCGCGCGGTCGCGCCGCCACGTCTGGGCGGACGAGAGCGTCGCCGGCGTCGGGCGCATCTGGGTGTAGCTCGAGAAGAAGAGCGTCGGGCGGCCGATCAGGTTCCCCTCGTTGATCGCCCAGTGGACGGCGCGCTGGCCGGGCATCCGCCGGTGCGGCACGCCGACCGCCAGGATCTTGCCCGCCGCGTCGGCCGCCTTGGCGAGCGCACGGCCGGTCTTGATGGTGACCGTGTACGGCTTCTCCATGAAGACGTGCAGCCCTGCCTCGAGCGCGGCGATGCCGGCCACGTGGTGCAGGCCGTGCGGCAGGCAGACGTCGACGGCGTCGGCTACGCCGTCGCGCAGCATGTCCTCCCACGAGGCGTAGAGCCGGGGGTTGCCGAGGCCAGACTGCGCGACCCGCTCGGCCGCGAGGTTGCGGTTCTCCTCGACGACGTCGCACAGCGCGGTGACCTCGCAGAGGTCGAGACCTGCCTGCTTGAGGATTTGCAGGCCGCCGA
>DASRFH010000223.1:0-14136 GCA_035651675.1 Chloroflexota bacterium
GCGCCATAAATCTGGCGCGGACGCTCGATCCGAGGAATTATTGGCGCCGGGGCTTCGTCGTTGATCGCCAGATTGGCCGCTGGGCGCATCCACTACGCCTGGCTCGTCGCCGGCATGACGTTCGTGCTGATGCTCGGCGCCGCCGGCGTCCGGTCGATCCCAGGCGTGCTGTTCCTGCCGCTCGAGGGCGAGTTCGGCTGGTCGCGCGCCGCGATCTCGCTGGCCGTCTCGATCAACCTCTTCCTCTTTGGTTTGTGCGGCCCGTTCGCGGCTTCGGTCATGGAACGCGTCGGGATGCGCACGATGATGGTCGCCGCGCTCGGGCTGCTCGGCGCGGCAGCGCTGGCCACGACGCGCATGACCGCCGTCTGGCAGCTCCAGCTCCTGTGGGGCGTCGTCGTCGGGCTCGGCGCCGGCGCGCTGGCAGGCTGGGTGGCCGCGGCGGTCGCGAACCGCTGGTTCGTCGAGCGGCGTGGCCTGGTCGTCGGCGTGTTGACGGCCGCGAACGCGACCGGGCAGCTGATCTTCCTGCCGCTCGTCGCCGCGCTGGTCGAGCAGCGCGGCTGGCGCACCGCCGTGACGCTGCCGGCGGTCGTCGCGCTGGTGCTGGTCCCGTTCGTGTGGCTGGTGATCCGCAGCTTCCCGAGCGACGTCGGACTCCGCCCGTTCGGCGCGCGGGACGACGGTCGGCCGATCCGGCCGCGCGCCCCGCTCGCCGGCAACCCGTTCGCGCGCGCCTTCGCCGCGCTCGGCCAAGGCGTGCGCGACCGCGACTTCCGCTTCCTGGCCGCGACGTTCTTCATCTGCGGCGCCAGCACCAATGGGCTGATCGGCACCCACCTGATCCCCGCCTCGATCGAACACGGCATCCCGGACGAGGCGGCCGCGAGCTTCCTGGCGGTCATCGGCGTCTTCGACGTCGTCGGGACGACGGTCTCGGGCTGGCTCTCCGACCGGTTCGACAGCCGGTGGCTCCTGGTCTGGTACTACAGCCTGCGTGGGCTCTCGCTGCTGTTCCTGCCGTACGCTTACGGGACCGGCTGGTTCGGCCTGGCCCTGTTCGTCGTGTTCTACGGGCTCGACTGGGTCGCGACCGTGCCGCCGACGGTGCGGCTCACGGCCGACCGCTTCGGGCGCGAGAACGTCGGCACGTACTTCGCGTGGATCTCGGCGTCGCACCAGCTCGGCGCGGCCTCCATCGCCTACGGCGCCGGCGCGCTGCGCACCTGGCTCGGCGACTACCAGGCCGCCTTCATGCTCTCGGGCGTGCTCTGCCTCATCGCCGCAGGCTTGGCGATCCGCATCGGCCGCCAGACGCGCGAGCTGGTCCCGGTGGCGACCGCCCCGGCGTGATCCCCTCCCGCTGTGGAGGGGTTAGGGTGGCGGCTCACCTCGAGACGGTGCGTCGCCTTCGCCGGGACCGCCCGGTGGGTTGGCCCTCACCTGGCGATTGGCCATCCCCTCGCCCCGGGAGAAGCGCTTGAGGGCGGCCGGCCTCGCCATCCTCGCGGCGCTCCTCCTCGTGACGCCGGCCCTCGCGCACGCGGTCGTCGCGTCGTCCGACCCGGCCGATGGGGCCGTCCTCGCGGTTCCGCCGACGGCGATCGTGGTGCGGTTCTCCGAGCCGGTGCAGCCGTTCGGGGTGGGGCTCACGCTCGTCGGCCCGGACGGCCGGCCGGTCGCGGCGGACGCGGTGCGCGTGGATGGGGCGCAGCTCGTCCTGCCGGTCCGCGCGACCCAGCCGGGCACCTACCGCGCGCGGTGGCAGGTGGTCGCCGGCGACACCCACCCGGCGCGCGGCACGCTAACCTTCGCCGTCGGCGCGCCGACCGCGACGCCAACTGCGGAGGCCGAGGTGGGAGGGGTGACGCCGGTCGGACTGCTCGTCCAGGCGGCGGCGCGGTGGCTGCACTTCGTCGGCTTCGCGCTCGGCTTCGGCGGCGTCGCCTTCGGCGTGCTGGTGCTGCGTCCGCTCGGTGCCTTCGAGCCGGCCGCGCCCGTGGTGTGGCGGCTCGCCAACAGCGGGCTCGCGCTGCTGTTGGCCGCCGAGCCGCTCGCGCTGGTCGGCCACGCCGCCTCCTACGACGTGGCCGCGGCGCTCGACCCGGCCGCGGTCTCGTCGGCGCTCGACTCGAGCTTCGGTCGGGCGATGGGTGCGCGGCTCGGCGCGGCGCTGCTGCTCTGGGTGCTGGTCGGGACCGCGCAGGGCGGCGCGGCACCGGCCGAACCGCTCGCGCTGGTGGTCGGCTGGGTGCTAGCCGTCCTCGACGGCGGCTCGGCGCACGCCGCGAGCCTCCAGCCCATCTGGCTCGGGCTGCTCGTGAACGCGCTGCACCTGAGCGCGATGGCGTTGTGGGTCGGCGGCGTTGGCGCGCTGGTCCTGGTGCGCGGCGTGCTCGGCGCGGCGACGTGGCGGCGCGCCGCGGCGCGGTTCGGCCGGCTGGCGATCGCCGCCGTGGGTGTGCTCGGGCTGTCGGGGCTCGCGATGGCGTTGACCCACTTGACCGCGGTCGCGGATCTGGTGGGGAGCCCGTACGGCGGGGCGCTGACGCTCAAGACGGCGCTGGTCGCGGCGGTCGGCGCGCTCGGGGTGCTGGCGCGCCGCCGGCTCGAGGCGGTCGGGATGGCGTTGGTGCTGGCGACGGCGGGTCTGCTCGTGTCGCTGCCGCCGCCGGCCTAGTTTTCGTTCCAGGGGGACGGGTGAGCGGCTCTTCCACCGGCAGAGCGGACGGTAGACTGGCGGGATGACGCTGCCGCCGCGGCACGCCCCGCGCTGGCCGGCTGTGCTGGCGTTGCTGGGGATCGGCGCGATTTACCTGCTCGTCTCGGATCGGTTATCGCTGGGGCCGTCCTGGTTGGTGCTGGCGGTCGTCGTCGTGTGGCTCGTGCCGGTCGGCGTCACCCACCGGCGCGGGCTGCACCACTGGGCGCGGTGGTTGGGCATGGCGTTGGTGGTCCTGCTGACGGCCAGCGTCGCCCTCAGCGCCGTGTTCCTGGTCACCCGGCTGCCGAGGGGGGCCGTGGCACCGCTAACGCTCCTGGAGGACGCGGCGCTGATCTGGGTCGCCAACATCCTGGTGTTCGCGCTGTGGTACTGGGAGGTGGACGCCGGCGGCCCGTTCCACCGGCACCGCGGGCCGTACCGCAGCGTCGACTTCGCGTTCCCGCAGGCGATCATGGGCGACGGCGACGCCGGCGGCTGGCGGCCAGACTTCGTCGACTACCTCTTCTTCGCGTTCAACACCAGCACCGCGTTCTCGCCAACCGACACGATGGTGCTGTCGCGGCGCGCCAAGGTGTTGATGATGTGCCAGTCGGTCGTATCGTTGGTCGTGATCGTCGTTCTCGCCGCGCGGGCGATCAACACGCTTTAACCACCCGACGGCGCGCCCGCGCCGCGGCCGTCGCGAGGTCGTGGATCGGCAGCGCCGGGGGCGGGATGACGTCGTCCCCTGGCGCGCGGTGGGATCCGTCGTACCGGGTGCGGGCGCGGGGCAGCGCGCGCTTCCAGATCGGGCCTCCGGCGCGCGACCCAGGTCCCGGCGCGTCGCTCCGCGTGGGAGGGGGAGGTACACTGGGGGGTGGCCTTCGACGTCGCGATCGTCGGCGGGGGGATTATCGGCTGCGCGCTCGCCTGGCGGTTGGCGAGGGAGGGGGCTTCGGTCGCGCTGCTCGAGCGGGGCGAGATCGGCCAGGAAGCGTCGTGGGCGGCTGGTGGGCAGCTCGTCCCGGCGGCGGAGCCAGGTCGACCGCGGCAGCTCGTCGATCACTGGGTCGCCTCCGCGCGGATGTACCCGCGCTTCGTCGAAGAGCTGCGCGAGGAGACGGGTGCCCAGCTCGAGCTCCGCTTCTGCGGCCGACTCAGCGTCGCGACGGACGAGTCGAGCCTCGATCAGCTCCGGCAGCACTACGCTCGGCAGGGGCCGGCCGGCGTGCGCGTCGAGTGGTGGAGCGCTGCGCAGGTCCGCGCCGCCGAGCCGGCGCTGCCCGAGGTGCTCGGCGGCATCCACTGGGTCGACGACGGGTTCGTCGAGAACCGACGCGTGGTGCCGGCGCTCGCCCGCGCCGCGGCGAAGCGCGGCGCGCAGCTCCGCACGTGGACGCCGGTGGCGCGCGTGCTCGTCGAGCGCGACCGAGCGCACGGCGTCGAGCTCGTCGGGGGTGAGCGGGTCGCGGCTGGCGCGGTCGTCAACGCGGCCGGCGCGTGGGCCGGGCAGGTCGGTGGTGCGACGCCTGTGCCGGTCGGGCCGAGCAAAGGGCAGATGGCGGCGCTCGAGCCGAGCTCGATGCCGGTGGGCCGGATCGTCGGCTTCCCCGGTGTGACGGTCGTGCCGCGGGCTGACGGGCGGCTGCTGCTGGCGGCGACGAAGGAGTCGGTCGGCTACGACAAGCGGACGACGCTCTGGGCGGTCGAGCACCTGCTGCGTCACACGCTGAGCCACCTGCCCGGCCTGCGCGACTCGACGTTCGTCGAGGCCTGGACGGGCCTCCGGCCGCGCGCGGAGGACGAGGTGCCGCTCGTCGGCGAAAGCGTCGTGGCCGGCCTCTACTACGCGACCGGCCACTACTCGATGGGCATCACCAGCGCGCCGGCGACCGCCGAGGCGCTGACCGGCCTGCTCCTCCGGGGCCGGTCACCGCTTCCGATCGACGCGTTCTCGCCGAGGCGTTTCGAGGCGTCCTAACGGGTGGGGCGCGTTGTCGTTCGAGAAACGCGCCCCGGGTAGAAGACCCTAAGCGCGCGTCCCGGGCGTCGGCTGCGCTGGCGGCGTCGTCCGTGGCCCCTTCCCGCCCTTGAAGGCGCGGTCGATGAGCTGGTCGATGTGGCTCGTGAAGCCCTGGAGGCGCTGGTCGGACTGCTGCTGGGTGATGCGGCCAGCCTGGATTGCCTGGGCGAGCTGGTTCTTCACCTGCGTCGTCAGGTAGTTCTTCAGGTCGTCGCGGCTCTTGCCGTGCTCCTGGGCGATCTGGGCGAGCGTCTTACCGGCGCGGAGCTGCGTCTGGAGGTCCTGCGGCTGGATGCCAAGGAAGGTGGCCACGCCGGCGAATGGGCCCGGGCCCCGCTGCACGCCGGGCGGGGGACCGAAGCCGCGGCCGCCGGGGCCATGGCCGAAGCCAAAACCGCCGAACGGCAGTCCCTGGCTCTGGTCGATCCGCTGGTTGATCTGATCGGCCTGCTGCTGCGTCAGCCGCCCGTCCTTGACCGCCTGGGCGACGCGGTCCTTCTCGGCGGCCTTGAACGCGGCGACCACCTCGGCCGGGCTCTTGCCGAGCTTCGACGCGAAGTCGTTGAGGAAGTCCTGGGCGCGCTGCTGCGGACTGGGCCGGTTTGTGGGTGTCGCCGTCGGCGAGCTCTGCGCGAAGGCGGCGGTCCCGCCGACGACGGCGGCCATCGCCACCGCTGTTAGCCCACCATAGATGAAGCTGCGGCGCGGGCTCACGGCTTGTCTCTCTCCCTGGGGCTCTCTTACCGATTCCAATCGTAGGTGGAGGTGCTTAACCGTTCGCTAACCGACTGTTATATCTGCGTAAAAAAGCCGGCTCGGGAACGGGTTCCCTGCACTCTTATGTTTCGACTGGTTCCGGGCGGTGCCCCGGGCCGGCCGCGCGGGCGCCGGCCTTGAGGAAGAGCGCCGGGCCGATGCCGATCACGCAGGCGGCGGCGGCGAGCAGGAAGCAGTCGTCGAAGGCGCGCACCGCCGACGCGAGCTGCACCTGGCCCATGAGCTGCGCGACGACGAGCGTCTTCGCCTGCGCGAGCGGCATCGCGTGCGCCAGCGCGAACTGCTGCGCCTGGCCCATCAGCTTGGCGACCGCCGGCTGGTCGGGTGACAGGAACATCGACGTCGTCGCGACGTGGAATTTGATCCGGTCCTGGAGGACCGTCGCGAAGATCGCCGTGCCGAAGGCGCCGTAGACCTGGCGCAGCACGTTCTGCAGCGCCGAGGCGGCCTGCGTCTGGCTCTGCGGCGCGGCCGCCATCCAGGCGGTCATCGACGGCATCATCGCGAAGCCCATGCTCGCGCCGCGCAGCAGGAGGATGAGCCGGATCGTCGTGTCCGAGGTCGTTACGTCGATCCGCGACAGCAGCCAGGTCGCGGTCGCGAGCATGCAGAAGCCGAAGATCACCAGCGGGCGTGGGCCAACTTTGTCGTACAGCCGGCCGCCGATCGTGACCGAGAGCGCGCTGGCGATCGCCTGGGGGAAGAGCAGCAGGCCCGACTCCATCGCGCCGAGGCCGCGCACGTTCTGGAGGAAGACCGGCAGCAGGAAGATCGCCCCGAAGAGGGCGGTCGACGTCACGAAGTTGACGACCCCACCGACCGTGAAGGCGGGTATCTTGAACAGCCGCAGGTTGAGCAGCGGGTCCTTGGTGCGCAGCTCCCACCACACGAAGACCGGGAACGCGACCGCCGCGACCAGCAGCTTCAGCACGACGCCCGTGTCCGAGAAACCTTTGGTCGGCGCGTCCTCGAACGCCAGGAGGATCGGCGCGGTCGAGAGCGCGGCCAGGACGAATCCCGGCAGGTCGAAAGGCAGACCCCTCCGCGTCGGCGTCTCGCGCAGCAGCGTCGCACCCATGAAGAGCGCGAGCGCGCCGGCGGGGACGTTCAGGTAGAAGACCCAGCGCCAGGAGACGTACTCGGTCAAGTAGCCGCCGAGCGTCGGGCCGAGGATCGGCGCGACCATCACCGGCAGCGCGAAGAGCCCCATCACCGAGCCGCGCCTCTCGGGCGGCGTGACGCGGAAGAGCATGCCCATGCCGAGCGGCTGGATCATCCCACCGCCGAGCCCCTGGATGACGCGCGCGACGATCAGGCTCGGCACGCTCCAGGCCGCGCCGCACAGCATCGACCCGAGCGTGAACATGACGATCGAGAAGAGGTAGAGCCGCTTGGACCCGAACGTCGTGCTGAGGTACTGGGTGCAGGGCATGATGATCGCGAGCGCGAGCATGTAACCGGTCAGGACGAGCTGGGCCTCGTCGACGGTCGAGCCGAAGATCGTGATGATCCGCGGCAGGGCGATGTTCACGATCGTCGTGTCGAGCACGACCATGAACGAGCCGAGCGAGATGCAGATCGCGGCCTGCCACATGTAGTCCAGGCCGTGGAGGCGGCTCTGCTGCCGGGGAAGCGCCCCGGCGACGGCGGCCATCGGTTACCTGCCCCCGGTTGTTCCGGCGAACGGGGCGGCAGGGCGCCCGGATACACCTTGTTCGCGCAGCGGCTTCACACGGCCGGTGGTCGGCACCGCGGCCGAGACCCCTCGACGGGCTCCGCACGACAAGGACGGCGCCATCACTCCGCGACCTGGATCCTGACTTCGACGGAGGTGCCGATCGCCAGGCGTGGGTCGGGCTGGTCGAGCTCGATCTTGACCGGCAGGAGCTGCGTCACCTTCGTGTAGTTCCCCGAGACGTTCTGAGCCGGGATGAGCGAGAAGGTCGCCGCGCTCGCGGGCGTGATCGCGGCGACGTGGGCGGGCAGGTCGGCGTCGAGCGTGTCCACGTGGACGGTGACGCGCTGGCCGACCGCGAGCTTCTTGAACTGGGTCTCCTCGACGTTGGCGTTGACCCAGAGCTGGCGCGGGTCGACCAGCGTCAGGAGCGGCTGGCCGGCCGGAACGGTGTCGCCCGGGTTGGCCGAGCGCGCCACGACGACGCCGTCGGCCGGCGCGGTCACGTCGACCATCGCGTCCTCGGTCTGCCGGAACTCGAGGCGCGGCTGGCCGTTGACGGTCGTGCCGACCGGGACCGGCACGGCGACGCGCGCGACGACCGTGTCTTTGGCGACGCGCTGGCCGACGTCGTAGCGCACCTCGGCGACGCGGCCGGCGACCAGCGGCCCGACCTGGACCAGGCGGCCGGCGAGCTGGGCGTTGTCGGTCGAGACGAAGTGGGTCGAGTCGTAGTAGTAGCGGTAGCCGACGGCGGCGCCGCCGACCAGCGCGACGAGCAGCAGCGGGAAGAGGACCACCTTGAGGCGGCCACCCCTCTTCGGCGCCGGGATGGCCGGCGCTGCCTGGCTCATCGCCGGCGCGGGCTGGGGCGCGGCGTGGGTCGGCGGGCCGCCAGCGGGCGCCGCTGGCGCCGCGGCGCTCGCCGGCGGCGGGGGCGGAACGGCAGCGTGCCCGTTGGGCCTGGTGGTCCCGTTCGGGTGTCCGACGCCTGGCGGCGCCTCGGTCCTGACCTGTTCTCCGTCCGGCATCACGACCTCCTAGAGACGTCGGCCGGTGGCCTCCGCCGCGCTTCCGGTGATGATGTTCGACATTTCGACCATATGCAACTGTTTGCGCCGCGCGGAGCAGCCTACTGCCGGTAGCCCTCGACGGTGCGGACCGAGCGCAGGCGGGCGGCGTCCGGGTCGAAGCCGGCGTGCCGCTTGGCGCGCCGCTGCCGGATGAGGTCCCAGAGCTGGTCGAGCTCGACCTGCAGCTCGCGCAGCCGCTTGCGCCCCGCCGCGTCGAGCGCGCCCTGCTCGCCCCGCTCGAGCAGCGTGTGCTCCTCGTCGATCAGGCTATGGATCCGCTGCATGATCTGCGCGTCGTTCAAGTGCCCGGCGACGGCCATCGGCCCGCTCCTTCGCGCGGTCGTTCCGGCAATCATGCACCAACCGGCGTGGGCACGGGGCGGCTTTGTCGCCGGAGGAACCGGCCGCGCCCGGCCTTCGCGACCGGCTGTCGGCCGCGCACGATCACCTCGCCGCGCGAGAGCACCACGTCCGGCGCGCCCTGCACGACCAGCCCCTCGTAGGCCGTGTAGTCCACCTTGTGGTGCAGAGCTGGCTGCGTCAGCGTCCAGCGCGCCGACGGATCCCAGAGCACGAGATCGGCGTCGGCCCCGACGGCGATCGTGCCCTTGCGCGGGGCCAGGCCGTGGATGCGGGCCGGGTTGGTCGCGACGACCTCGACCCAGCGGCTCAGCGACAGCTTGCCCTGGACGACGCCCTGGTAGACGAGCGTCATGCGCTCCTCGGCGCCCGGCACGCCGTTGGGGATCTTCGTGAAGTCGTCGCGGCCGCGCGGTTTGTGGTCGGGCTGCCCGAAGTTGTAGGCGGAGTGGTCGGAGGCGACGACCTGGACGCGGCCGTCGCGCAGCGCCCCCCAGAGCACGTCCTGCTGCCAGCGCTCGCGCAGGGCGGGGGAACAGACGTACTTGGCGCCCTCGAAGTTGGGTCGGTCGAGGTCGTCGGCCGAGCAGAAGAGGTACTGCGGGCAGGTCTCGGCGTACACCTCGACGCCACGGGCGCGGCCACGCTCGATCTCCTCGAGCGCCTCGGCGCAGCTGACGTGGACGACGTACAGCGGCGCGCCGGCCAGCTCGGCGAGCGCGACGGCGCGGGCGGTCGCCTCGGCCTCGACGCGCGGCGGCCGGGCACCGGCGTGGTACTTCGGGGCGGTCTTGCCAGCCGCGACCAGCTCGCGCGCGCGCAAGTCGACCGCGTCGCCGTTCTCGGCGTGGACGAGGCAGAGCAGCCCTCGCTCGACCGAGAGCCGCAGCGCGCGGTAGAGCGTCGCGTCGCTCACCATCGTCGAGCCGCGGTAGGCCATGAAGAGCTTGAGCGTCGAGACGCCGAGGTCGGGGACGGACGGGATCTCGGCGGCGACGGCCGCGGACTCGTCGAGCACGGTGACGTGGAAGCCGTAGTCGACGATCGCCTTGCCGTCGGCGCGGCGGTGCCATTCGTCGACGCCGGCGCGGAGCGTGCCGCCCCGCTCGGGGAAGCACATGTCGACGACCGCCGTCGTGCCGCCGCAGGCCGCGGCGGTCGTGCCGGAGAGCCAGTCGTCGGCGTTGCTCGTGCCCTGGCTCCGGCCGTCGAAGTGCGTGTGGGGATCGACGCCGCCGGGCACGACGTAGCGGTCCGTCGCGTCGAGCCGCGGCACGTCGGACGGCATGGCGCCGCCGATCTGGACGATCTTGCCGTCGGCGACGCCGACGTCGGCGCGGTAGGTCTCCGTCGCGGTGACGACCGTGCCGTTGGCGATCACGAGGTCCATCGCTTCACCCCTCGAAGAGGCAGCCCCAGCCGCCGATGCGCGTGGCGATCCCGGCCAGGCGGAGGCCGGCCCAGGCGGCGAGCAGCGTCGAGTCGAAGACCGGCTTGCCCAGCGCGCCCTCGAGCTCGGCGACGAGCCAGGCGGCCGGGAAGTTCGTGCAGATCACGGCGATCGCCTGGGCGTCGGGCGCGTCGGCGCGTCGGACGAGGTCGCGGATCTCGTCGTGGGGGACCTCGGCGAACGCGCGGTTCGTCTCGATCGGCCGGGCGAGCAACGCCGTGTTCACCGCGTCGTAGCCCGCCTCGCCGTAGGTGGCGACGATACGGTCGCGCACCTCGGGCAGGTACGGCACGGCCAGGCCGTAGCGGCGCACGCCCCAGCGCTCGAACGCCTCGATCTGGGCGAGCGTCGCGGTCGTGGCCGGGGTGCCCGTGGCGGCGGTGATGGCATCGCACGCGCGGCGGTCGGCGTCGAGGCCCCGCCAGGCGCCGGAGGTGCCGTTCCAGACGACGGCGTCCATGCCAGCGTCGGCAAGGAGCCGCGCCGCCGCGACCAACGTCTCCGTCTCGAACTGCGCCTGGCTGGCCTGACTGAGCGAGATCGCGGTGACGGGGATGCGGGTGTAGTGCACCGAGACGGCCGGGTAAAGCGCGGCGGTGAGCGCCGCCGTGACCGGCTCGACGACGGTGTTGGAGGAGGGGGTGATCATGCCGACGCGCCTGGCGGCCGTCCGGGACGGGGAGGTTATGCCCTCGTCCTGACGCCGAGCGACTCGGCGGTGGCCTGGATCTCGGCCCAGGTCCGCTCGGGCACGGGGATGCCCTCGCGCAGCCGGCGCTCGCGCGAGCGCGCCTCGGGCTCGCCCGGCACCAGCACCTCGTCGAAGCCGGCCGCCGGCGGGATCGCCTTGATCCGGTCGATCGCCGCGTCGGCGTCCGCGACGGTGCGCTCGGCCGGTCCGAACGCGCCCGCGTCGATCGCGACCATGAGGCAGCCGCTCGCGCCGTGCCCCTCCGACGAGTGGGCGCCCGGCTGGGTAAGCACCCCTGCGAAAAGCGAGACCATCATCGAGAGGCCGTACCCCTTGTGGCCGCCGAACGGCAGCAGCGCGCCGCCGTCGAAGTAGGCGTTCGGGTCGCGGGTCGGCTCGCCGTTCGCGTCGATCAACGAGCCCGGCGGGACCTCCTCGCCCTTGGCGCGGGCGACCATCACCTTGCCGCCGGCGATCGCCGACGTGGCGAAGTCCACGAGGAACGGCGGATGGCCCGCGGCCGGGAAGCCGAACGAGATGGGGTTGGTGCCGAGCGCCCCGGCCCGGCCGCCGAACGGCGCGACCGACCGGCCGGATGCGCTGCCGACGGTGACGAACGCGGCGACGCCGCGCTGCGCCGCGATCGTCGGGTACTCGCCGACCCGGCCGATGTGGTTGCAGCGCACGATGCCGACGAGCGCGACACCCAGCTCCCTGGCGCGGCTGACCGCGAGGTCGATGGCGTAGCGGGCGGCGACCTGCCCGAACGCCCAGTTGCCGTCGACCAGCACCGTCGGACCTTTGTCGTTCAGCACCGACGGACGGGCGGTCGGGTCGAGCGCCTTGCGCTGGATCGCGCCGACGTAGCTGGGGATGCGGATGACCCCGTGCGAGTCGTGCCCGGCCAGGTTGGCGTTGATCAGATGGTCGGCGACCGTTTCGGCCAGGTCGGCCGGCGTGCCGGCGCCCTCGAAGATCGCGCGGGTCAGCGTGCGGAGCTCGTCGGCCGCGATCGTCGGCATCGGTCGTCCTCCTTCGTGATGGGCTAGGCGGACCAGCGCTCGAACGGTCCAGTCGCCCGGGCGAGGGAGAGGACCGGGATGCCGGCCGCCCGGGCGGCCGGGACGTCCACGTCGGCGAAGACGTAGCCCCACTCGGCGAAGAAGAGCCGCGCCGGGAAGTCGGGCGCCCTCTCGCGCATCTCGAGCAGCGTGGCGAGCCGGTCCTCGACGAACCAGACGTCGGGCGCGGCGACGCCGTGCGCGGCGGCGAGCTCGCGCAGCACGTCCCACTTGTCGCGGCGCGGCTCGGCGCGGCCGATCACGCGGTCGCGCGGGAAGGCGGGGCACTGCCAGGCGAGCAGCGCGGTCAGGAACTGTTTGCTCTTGGTCGAGAGGATGTAGACGAGCTGCCCCTCGGCGACGAGCCGGGCGAGCCAGTCGGCGACGCCGGGGTAGAAGCGGTGGCGGTTGAGCCAGCCCTGCTCGTCCTCGGCGATCCAGCGGTCGCGCACGGCGTCGAACGTCCTGGCGATGCCGCTCGGCGTGAGGCCGCGGGACCCAACGTAGGCGTCGCGGGCCTCGGCCCAGGCTCGCCCGTCGCGGAGCAGGCCGTCCTGGCTCGGGTGTCGCTCGGCGAGCAGGCCGAGCAGCACCACCATCTCCCACCCCGACTCGATCGCTGGCCGGAGCGCCCCGAACCGGGCGCGCAGCTCGTCGGTCAGCTCAGGCGCCGGCGGCGCCAGCTCCCCCAACGCGCGCCCCGAGCTTTCGACCATCTCGGCAACGCCGTCGCAGACGACGCCGTCGAAGTCGAGCGCCAGGAGAGCCGGATGCATGCGACGGAAGGACTGTACCAGCAGACGGTGCGGGTTGGAGCTGGCGCCACGCGGCTGTGGCCGACGTCGGCGCGCGGACGTCGAAGCCGCCGGCGCATGACGCCAACGAGCCGGTCGCATCGCCACGCGCTCAGACGGCCACCTCGCGCCGGCTGCCTCGCCAGGCGTCGATCGCGGCCGATGGGTCGTCGGGATCCCACAAGCGCTGCTCGGTGCGGTACCAGGCGTAGCCGTAGACGTAGTGCGGCAGCCGCTCCCACCACACGCCGCACGCGCGGCAACGTCCCAGCATCGCGGCCTCCGTCTCGGACAACGGCTCGACCTTGCCGGGAAAGCCGAAGTCGTCCTCTTCGAGCGAGCGAACGTAACCGCGGTCGGCGCAGCGGCAGCTCATAGGCGTCCTCCTGGTGCGCACGGCGATTCTCACCGCGGCGAGCCGCGCACGGAAGTGCCGCGTGCGCATAGCCCTATGCAAGGGCGAACAAGCCCTCGCCGGCCGTCGAGCCCACGGCGCACGCGGGCGCGGGGCGGTTGGTCGACGCGTCTGCCTGGGGCTGTGGCTGGTGGAGTCGACGAGAGCTACTCCACGGTCGTGCCGGGTCAAGTCGCGGGCTGAAACGGCCGATACACGCCTCGATGGACGGCATCGGCTCGCTGACCCCTTTGGCCGCGCTCTACCGCGAGCTGGGCCAGCTCCCGGCGTCGAGCGCGGCGACCTACCTGCTCGGGCAGCCCGCGACGCCCGCCCCGTCGGCGCAGGACCCGACCGCGGCGTCCGACGCGCAGATGCTGGCGGCCCTGGGATCGGGCGGTGTGCCGAGCGTGTCGTTGGAGCAGGACGCGGTGCTGCTCGGCGAGCTCGAGCAGGCCAGACCGGCGTTCTCGGCGCTGCTCGACAAGCTGGGCCAGCACGTGGACGCCACCGCCTGACGCGCGGTGCGCTGCGCGCCAGGACACTGCCTCTGTAGCGCTTACCCCTCCTCGACGGGAACGGGGGCTTGGTGGGCGAGCTGCTCGACGGCCCGCTGGCAGTGGGCCGTGGTGATGGCGTAGGCACCCTCGGCGACGCGCAACTTGTGGGCGAGGGCGAGCACCTCGACGCGCGTGTGACCCGGCGGCGGCTCGAACCTGTAGACCGAGAGCTCGATGAGGAAGCCGTTCGGGTCGCGGAAGTAGAGCGAGTCCATGAACCCGCGGTCCACCGCGCCGGTGTTCGGGTAGCCGGCCTTCTCGAGTCCCTGCACGGCGCGGTCGTACGTCTCGCGCGAGACCTCGTAGGCGATGTGGTGGACGTTGCCGACCACCTCCGGGACGGGCGTCGGGTCGGTCGCCCGGTTGGTACGGACGAAGAAGGTGATGAGCCGCCCATCGCCGGCGTCGAAGTAGAGGTGGTTCTCCTCGGGCACGTCGAGGTTCGGCTGCTCGAAGACGAACGGCATCCCGAGCACGCCCTCGTAGAAGTCGATCGTGTCCTGCCGGTTCGAGCCGATCAGGGTGATGTGGTGGACGCCGACGGTCGGGAAAGGCATGGCACAAGCATACCCGC
>DASRFH010000224.1:0-2706 GCA_035651675.1 Chloroflexota bacterium
TCCATCTCCTGCCGTGACGCGTGGAGTTCCCAGCAAACGACGCACCTGTACTGGTCGGTCGTGGCCATGCTGCCTCCTCGGTGCGATGAGGAGCGTCGTCGCGCCAGGCTGCTCGCGTGTGAGGTTTCGATCATCCAGCGCGCTCCGGACCTGCCTAGAGTGGCTGCGGTACGGAGGCCCCGCGCGGGGCCCGAGACGTAAGGAGCCCCGCATGGCGGTTCGAACCGCTCGCCTAGGCGCCCCACGCGCTCGCCCGGCTGGCGGGTGCCGCGTTCGTGCGGCCACGCCATGAGGGCCGACGGCAGCATGCGCTGGGGCCTGTCCGACGAGTCGGGGGACTGGTCCGGTCCCTGGGCGTCGACCTGGCGTCGGGGTCAGGGTGTCTTCGGTCACGCCGGGCTGGCGAGCCGAGATCGCCCACCGACCGCGCCGCACGCCGACGACGAGCCGCCCGATGGGCCGGCACCCCATGCGCGGCGCGACGCATCCGGGGCGGACGAGGATTGAGGCGAACGCATGGACGACGAGCGACGATTCCAGGATCTGGTGCGGCGCTCCGCGCCCCTGACCTACGCGACGCGCTGTCGTGTCGTGGCGGACGAGGTCCGCCGGCTGCGGGCCGCGCCTGACCGACCAGCCGCACGGGCGTGGCTCGACGAGCAGCTTGCCACGCTGGCGACGGAGCCGGACACGGTGGCGAGGCTGGTGCTACGGGCGGCCGGGGCGGGTCACGCGAACAGCATTGGTATGAAGCAGGTGCGCACCTGGGCGTACGAGCGGTTGCGGCCGACCGATCGGGTTTCCTGGGCAGCCGGCCCCGACAGCGGCGCAATGTGGGCGCTGCTTATGGCACCCGTGCCAGCCGACGAGGAGCAACTGAGCTGGCTCGCCTACGCCAGCGGCGTGGACGCCTCCGACTTGCGCGCGCTGGTTCCGAGCCGAGCAGGGCTCGCGGAGTAACCGGCAGGTGGACGCGCTGATCAACCTGGGAGTCCTGGTCGCGGTCGTCCTGTTCGTCGTGTTGCCACTCATGGGCGCCGCCGTGCGGGTCGTGCAGGAGTACGAGCGGGGCGTCGTCTTCCGGCTGGGGCGGCTGGTCGGTCCGCGCGGCCCCGGCCTCTTCCTGATCATCCCGTTCGTCGACCGAATGGTCAAGATCGACCTGCGGGTGGTGACGATGGAGGTGCCGCCGCAGGAGATCATCACCCGCGACAACGTGACGATGCGGGTGAGCGCCGTGCTCTACTTCCGGGTGGTCGATCCGGGGGCGGCGGTCACCCGGGTGGTCGACTACACGAGGGCGAGCTTCCAAATCGCGCAGACGACGCTACGGAGCGTGCTGGGCGAGGCCGAGCTGGACGAGCTGCTCGCGCAGCGGGAGCAGATCAACGCGCGGCTCCAGCAGATCATCGACACCCAGACCGAGCCCTGGGGGATCAAGGTGTCGACGGTCGAGGTCAAGGACGTCGAGCTGCCGGATTCGATGCAGCGGGCGATGGCGCGCCAGGCCGAGGCCGAGCGTGAGAAGCGCGCCAAGGTGATCCACGCGAGCGGCGAGTACGAGGCATCCCAGACACTGGCCGACGCCGCGCGGGTGATCGGATCGCAGCCCCAGACACTGCAACTCCGCTACCTCCAGACCCTCACCGAGATTGCGGCCGAGAAGAACTCGACCATCATCTTCCCGGTGCCGATCGACCTCATCTCGGCCTTCTTCGGGGTGGCACCTGCCACGACGGACGGGTACCGGCCGGCCGAGCCCACGCCATCGGGGAGGAGCTGACGCAGGAAGAGACGCTCGACGTCACCGGGGCAGGCCGCGACGCGGTGGGCCCGCGGCTCGGCGGCCGATGACCGAAAGCTCACGCTGGTGCAGTTGGATCCGCGGATACTCTCCGACGTCGGAGATCGCATGAAGAAGTTGATGGTTCGGGTCCTCATCGCCGCCGGGTTCGTGGCCTACCTCTACCGCGCGAGCCGAGCGCGTGCCGAGCGGGTGCGTACGCCGTGAGCCGCCCGCGCCCGCGCACCCGCTCGGCCGGCCCCCGCCGCGGCTCGGTACGACCGATCGCCAGCGCAGGCACCTGGTGGAGCCGTCGCGCGGCACGGCGCGCTCCCGCCGCATCGGGCGTCGCGGCCATGGCCGGCGCCGACGGCGCGGCCGCCGAGGCCGCCGGAATCCGCCACTTGCGGATCCTCGCGGACGCGGCCGCGACGGCCGAGGCTGCGCCGGACGTCGATGGGGTCCTCGCCGCGGTCGGCGGGGCTCTCTGGGACCTGGGGCTCAACGGCCACCTCGCCCTCCTCGAACCGGGCGGGTCAGCTCTGGTGATCCGGTCCGTCGTCCTTGATTCAGCCGGCCTCGCCCAGGTGGAACGCGTGCTCGGCCGCGCGATGGCCGACGCCCGCATCGACCTGGACGTGCCGACACCCTATCAGCAGGTAGTGCGTACCGGGCGTGCGCTGCGCGTCGACGCGCCGCTCTGGTGGGCGCGGCTGTTCGCGCCCCCGCTCGGACTCCCGGAGGCCACGGCCGTCGCCGACCTGATCCGCCTCGGTGAGGTCGCGCTCGTGCCCATCGTCGCCGGCGTTAGCGTCCTCGGCGTGCTCACCACCTGGGCCTGGCGCCTGAGCGACGGTGACGTGGCTGCGGCCGAGCTGCTCGGGCAGACGGCCGGCGCCGTGCTGCGGCGCCGCCACGGCAGC
>DASRFH010000225.1:0-30381 GCA_035651675.1 Chloroflexota bacterium
CCGCGCGTCAGGCCGGCGCGGTGGGGCGTGTGGATCACGTTCGGCAGCCGCCGCAGCGGCGAGTCGGGCTCGGGCGGCTCGGGCTCGTAGACGTCGATCGCGGCGCGCAGCTCGCCCCGCTCGAGCCGCTCGATCAGCGGCGCCTGGTCGACGACCGCCATCCGCGAGACGAGCACGAACACCGCGCCGACTGGCAGCGCCTCGATCACCGGCCCCCCGATCAACTTGATCGTCTGCGGATTGGGCGGCGTCGCGACGAACAGCACCTCGCTGCGCCCCGCCATCGCGACCAGGTCGTCGGCCTTGCGGCCGCCGGCCGCCTCGATGCGTTCGGCCGCGACGAACGGGTCGTACGCCTGCCAGTCGCACGCGAACGGCGCGAGCATCCGCGCCAGGTGCCGGTGGATCTCGCCGAAGCTGGCGAGCCCGACCCGGCGCCCTTGCAGCCGGTCGGGCCAGCCGGGCGGATCGTGGGCGAAGTCGGCGATCCAGCCGCCGCGGCCGACGACCTCGTGCTCCTGCGGCATCCGCCGCAGCGCGGCCAGGCCGAGCATCAGCTCGTACTCGGCCACCCACGGACTCATGACCGGTGCCGTCTCGCTGAAGGCGATCCCGCGCGCGAGCGCGGCACCGACGTCGACGAACTCGGCCTGGCGGTAATGCGTCGTCGAGCCGACGTAGCGCAGCCGCGGCATCCGCGCCAGCCGCTCGGCCGAGAGGTAGCCGAGCCCCTGGCTGCCCCAGCCGCAGATGAGCAGGCCGTCCGCGTCGGCGAGCGCAGCGTCGGCCTTGGCGGCCCGCTCGTCCGCCGGGACGGCCGGGTCGAGCTCCACGTCGACGCGGTCGGCGAAGCCCGCGAGCACCGCCTCGGCCTCGGGCGACCAGTGGCGGCTCGCCGAGTGGGGGCCGCGCACGACGACGATCCTTGGGCGCGCCACGCTCACCTCTGGCCCGCTGGGGCCGACCCCAACAGAGCGCCCGCCGCGCTACGCACCCAGCAGCTCGCCCGTGTCGGTCGCCGTGTCCCCGGTGGGGGCACTTTCGCCGGCGACCAGCAGCCACAACGCCCAGCCCGCGATGCCGTAGCGGGGGGCGAGCTCCCAAGCGTCGATCTCACGCTCCGGCACCGGCTCGTCGGCGAGGCCTGGCGGCAGCCGCCGTACCAACAGGCGGCCCGAGATGTACGCCTCGACGCCGTGGGGAGTCAGGTACCCATCCCGCCGGGCGGTGTCGTCGAACAGCTCGCCGAGGCTACGCATCCAACCGACCCCGGGGCTCGAATTCCGCGGCAGCGGGCCCAACGGAGCATCGCACACAACACCAGCCCATGCACGCAAAATCGGAAGTGTTCTTCGCGCGTCGCCGTCGAAGCCCGTTGCGTGTGTGAGTAAAATCCCGCCCCGTCGGTCGCACACCCTCGGTCGAGAGGCACCTGCGTGGAGAGGCGTTTCACCGGCGCGCCCGAGCAGTACGGCGCCCTGCTCGAGGCGATCCGATTGGTGGCCGAGTCCGCCAGCGTCGACCTCGACGCCGTGCTCGACACGCTGGTCGCGCAGGCACGCCGCCTGTTCGGCGCGGCGGACGCGACGATCAACCTGCAGGACGAATACGGAGTCTTCGTCCGGTACCGTGCGAGCGTCCTGGTCCCGCCCGGGCACCCGTTGGCGGCGACCGGCGTGCCGGCGAAGCTCACCCCCCTCACGCCGCTCGTGCTGCAGACGAGGCGGGCGGTCACCGTGGACGACGTCGCGACGGATCCGCGGCTCGGCGCGTCGATCCGCTTCCTGGTCCCCGGGGGTGTCTCAGAACTGGTCGCGCCTCTCCTGGCCGACGACGCGGTGCTCGGGATGCTGGTCGTGCGCTGGACCGAGCGGCGGGCGATCTCGCCCGAGGACCGCGTGCTTGCGGAAACGCTCGGGCAGCACGCTGGCGTGGCTGTGCGCATCGCCCGTCTGATGGGCGAGGCACGCGGAGCGACCGGGCTGGGGTGGAGCCGGCGCGCCGGTGCGCTCGCGACCGCCCGAGCGGTGATGCAGCGGCTCGACGATGCGATGGCGTCGCTCATCCTCAACGCCGATCTGCTCGAAGTGCAGGCCGAGCAGCCCGCCAGGCAGAGAGCAGCCGCGGTCGCCCGGTCAGCGTGGCGGGCCACCGTGGCGGTCGACCAGCTGCGCGAGGCGATCCACTTCGCCCAAGCCGCGCCGGAAGGAAGCCGCGTGCTGCCCTCGGGCGTCAGCTTGGACTGCGACGGCTCCAAAGAAGAGCTCACCGGCTAGGTCGAGCGTCGACGTTTACGCCAGGTCCACCGGCTGGAGCACGATCCGGCCGGCAACCCGGCGGATGCGGCCCTGCGCCTCGAGACGCTTGAGCGTCCGGGTGACGGTTTCGCGGCTCGCGCCGATCAGGTGGGCGAGGTCCTCGTGCCGCACGACCGACTTGACGCGTCGGGTGCCCGAGGGGGAGGGCAGCGTCTCGGCGAGCTCGTCGAGCACGCGCATGAGCCGCGCCGGCGCGTCCGCCTGGGTGAGCTGCGTGAGGTGGTGCTCGGCCTGGACGACCCGGTCGCACAGCAGCGCGACGAGCGCTCGCACCAGCCGCGGCTCGCCACGGACCAGATCGAGAAAGCGGGCGCCGGCGCACGTGGCGATGACCGTCGGCTCGGTCGCCTCGGCAAGCCGCCCGTCCGGCGGCCGGCCGAAAAACGGCCCTAGGCCGATCAATCCTCCCGGCCCGACCGCGCCGACCGTTATTTCGCGACCGCCCGACTGGTAGAAGAGACGGACTGAGCCGCCCAGCACGAGGCGGACGCGCGCGTCCGCCTCATCGCCCTCGGCGAGCCGCGCACCCGCCAGCAGCTCGCTCTTGACCATGTGCTCGGCGAGCCGGGCGGCTTCGTCCGGCGCCAGGCCGACGGCCGAGCCTGCGGCGCTCATCGTCCGGCGGCTGCTGGGGCGGCAGGCACCGCGCCGGCCGCGTGGGCGGCGCGGCTGACCGTCTCGCGCCGAGCGCCGACCAGCGCGGCCAGCGCACCGCGCGTCAGCGCCGGCGGCTCGCCGCCGAGGCATGGCCCGAGCCGTTCGAGCGCATCGGGGATGCGCGCGGCGACGCGGTACAGGGCGACGTCGCGCAGGAGGCCCTCGGCCAGCGCCAGCCGCTGGCTCAGCGCGCTCAGCACCAGATCGAGCAGCGCCGGGTCGCCCGGCAGCCAGGCGAGCAGCCCTTCGGGCGGCAGCGACCAGGCGACCACCCGCGTCACGGCCCGGGCGAAGGCGTGGTATGTGGGGCGGCCGAGCACGCCACCCAGCCCGACGAGCTGCCCTGGCCCGAGGAAGGCGGTGGTCGTCTCGCGGCCGGGCGCCGCCGGGACGGACACGCGCACCTGCCCGGCGCGGATGAGGTAGGCAGCCCCTGCCGGCGCGCCGGCGAGCACGAGGAAAGAGCCGCGCCGAAACCGCCGTTCGACGGCGAACGGGGTCGGTGGCGCTGCCAGATCGATCGCAAAGCCCATGGAGGAACAGCCAGCCAGCCGCGTGAGGGTCGGCCGTAGGCCGCAGATTCTGTGCCGGTGCCGAGGCAGGCTGTTGGCCGTATGCCCAAAGGTCCTGAGCCGCGGGACTGGACGCCCTGTCCAGCGCCGCGGCCGTTTCTCCGGCCGCGGCGTCCGGCGCGCGCGCGTCGGGACGCCCCTAGGCTCCATGCGCAAGCACTTCTCAGGAGCTGCCGCGCATGAGCGAGATGGACCCAACCGTCGAGAGAATCGCCAACGCCGCCGGCGCCAAGGCGGCGGCGATGCGGAGCTCACCGCTCGGCTACCTCGTCCTCTCGGCGCTAGCTGGCATCTACGTCGGCTTCGGCATCGTGTTGATCTTCGCGATCGGCGCGCCGCTCTCGGCGGCCGGCTCGCCGCTCGCCAAGGCGGTGATGGGGGCCTCCTTCGGGATCGCCCTGAGTCTGGTGATCTTCGCCGGCTCCGAGCTGTTCACCGGCAACAACCTGTTCATGTCCGTCGGCGTGCTGACCGGCCGGTCGAAGCTGCTCGACCTCGTCCTGCTCTGGGCGCTCAGCTACGCCGGCAACCTGGCGGGCTCGCTGCTGCTGGCATGGCTGGTCGTCCAGTCTGGTGTCCTCTCGAACGACCCCCAGCTCACCTTCGTGCTGAACACCGCGGCCGCGAAGATGGGCCTGCCGTTCGCGACGCTGCTCGTGCGCGGCATCCTCTGCAACTGGCTGGTCTGCCTGGCGGTCTGGTGCGCGCAGCGGACGCAGAGCGAGACCGCGCGGCTGGTGATGATCTTCTGGTGCCTCTTCGCTTTCATCGGCGCTGGCTTCGAGCACAGCGTCGCGAACATGACGCTGCTGGGGATCGGGCTGTTCCTGCCCCACGCGGCCAGCGTCTCGGTGGCCGGGTTCGCCGCCAACCTCGTGCCGGTCACGCTCGGCAACGTGATCGGCGGCGGCGTCTTCGTGGCCGGCGCCTACTGGCTGGCCAGCCCGGTCAAGCGCTTCGTCGCGGCTGCGTCTCCGGCGCCGATCGCGGCGCGTACCGCGGCGCCGAGCGCCGAGCCGGGCCGAGCGGTCGGCGCCGCGACGGCGGCGTAGGGGGACCGACCGTGCCGAACAGGATCGAAGAGATCAAGAACGCCAAGCATCCGCTCGACCTCTACCCGGACATCCTGCGGTACGCCGCGCTCGGTCCAGACGGCTGGCGAGCCATCACCGACGACGACAAAGAGCGGCTCAAATGGTTCGGCGTCTTCTTCCGCAAGCCGACGCCGGGCCACTTCATGATGCGCGTGCGCATCCCGAACGGCATCGCGACCTCCGCGCAGCTCCGCGAGCTCGCCGCGATCACCCGCGCGTACGGCCGCGACGTGATCGACGTGACGACCCGCCAGCAGGTGCAGCTCCGCTGGATGACGATCGCCGACGTCCCCGACATCCTCGACCGGCTGCACAGGGTCGGCCTGACGACGATGCAGACCGGCCTCGACAACAGCCGCAACGTCGTCGGCTGCCCGCTGGCCGGGCTCACCTCGTACGAGCTGTTCGACGCCTCGCCGGTCGTGCGTGCCTACCACGGCATGCTCCTCGCCGACCGGGTCTACGCCAACCTGCCGCGCAAGTTCAACGTCTCGATCACCGGCTGCCTCGAGAACTGCACGAACACCGAGACGCAGGACATCGGCCTGACGCCCGCGACCAAGCAGGTGAGGGGCAAGATGGTCCAGGGCTTCAACGTCCGCGTCGGCGGCAAGATGGGCTCGGGCGGGATGACGGTTGGCGTGCCGCTCGGCGCGTTCGTGCCGTTCGACGAGGGTGCTGAGCTCTGCGGCGCGATCACCCGGCTATTCGCGCTGCACGGCCCGCGTGAGACGCGGTCGCGGGCGCGTTTGGCCTTCCTGGTCGAGGACTGGGGAATCGAGCGTTTCCGCGCGGAGCTCGTCCGGCTCTGGGGGCGGCCGCTCCTCCGCGCCGGCGAGGACGCCCGCTCGGGGCGCAAGACGGACCACCTCGGTATCACGCAGCAGGCCGGCGCCGGCCTGTACGCGGTCGGGCTGTGCGTGCCGGTCGGGCGGTCGAGCGCCGATCAGTTCGAGGAGCTTGCGCGGCTTGCCGACGTGCACGGTAGCGGCGACGTGCGCTTCACGATCGATCAGAACGTCATCATCGTCAACGTGCCGGACCGCTCGCTGCCGGCGCTGCTGGCCGAGCCACTGCTGCGCGATTTACGGCCAGACCCCTCGCCGGTGATGCGCGGCACGGTGAGCTGCATCGGCGTCGACTACTGCAACCTCGCGCTCGCCGAGACGAAGGGTGCTGCGCGGATGGTCGTGGCGCACCTCGATCGCGTGCTGCACGGGCCGGAGGGCCACGGCGACGAGAAGCGGCTGCGGCTGCGCCCGATCACGATGAACTGGTCGGGCTGCCCGGCAGCGTGCGGCAACCACCAGGCGGCCGACGTCGGGTTCCTAGGCGGCAAGACGCGCGTCGGCGGCGAGGTGGTCGAGACGTTCGACGTCTTCGTCGGCGGTCGCACCGGCGCCGACCCGCGGCCTGGGCAGAAGGTGCTGGAGAGGATCCCGGCTGCCGACCTGCCGGGGGTGGCCGAGGCGCTGGTCCGTGCCCACGCGCGCGGCGAGTTGCTCGAGGAGGCCGCCGCCCAGATCGCGGCACGGCGCGCCGACGCGCAGGCGGCCGAGGCGGTCGCCTAACCGCCTGCTAGCACGGCCTTGCTGCCCCCGGGGTCGGGAACCGCGGCTCGGGGGCCGCGCGCTGCATCGACGGACGCCGGTCGACGCGGCGCTGGTCGGCGGCGCGGCTCTCCGCGGCGCGCCGCCGCGGTCATCACGGCGGCGGTTAGTCCGGCCCGTCGTTCCGAACGTGCCGGGGACCTCGCCAGCGTGCAGACCCCCCGTGGTCGTGCTCCCTGGCACAGCCGACGTTCTTCGTCGCCACCTCTGCTCGGAGCGACGGCGAGCGGAGGTTAGGCGGCGCGGTTGAGCCGCGCCAGAAAGGCTTCGTCGCGCCCGGTCAGCGAGGCGGCGAGGAGGTAGTCGCGGTAGGCGTTCCGCGCGGCCTGGCGGGCCAGGGTCTGCCACAGGGTAGACGGGCTCGTCTCGGCGACTTTGGCGACGCGCTCGAAGCGGCGCAGACGGGTCAGCGCGACCCGCTCCATCAAGCTGCTGTCTTCCATACGGTTCTCCCTTATCAGGCGCAGTATGGCGGCCGGGCAGCCGGCCGGCATCGGCCCGCCGGACAGCGTTCGACCTGGCCAAATGACGGGGAAGTGGACTTCCGGTTTCAGGCGCCGAGGATGGCGGCCGCGATCCGTTCGCCCACGACGACGGTGGGGAGGTTGGTGTTGGCGCGCGGGATGACCGGCATGACCGAGGCGTCGGCCACGCGCAGGCCAGCGATCCCGTGGACACGGCCCTGAGCGTCGACCACGGCGGCGCGGTCGGCGGCCGACCCCATCTTGCAGCTCCCGACCGGGTGGTAGTAGTGGACGCCGTGGGTGCGGACGTGGCGTCGGAGTGCGCCACGGTCGGCGGCGCGGGCGCTGGGGCCGCACTCGACGCCAAGGAGGTCGCGGAGCGGCGGCTGGGCGGCGAGCGCGCGGGCGAGCTCCACGCCGTCGAGCAGCACGGCGCGGTCGTGATCGTCTGGGTCGGTCAGGTAGGCGTGGTCGACGATCGGCGCGGCGGTTGAGTCGCGCCCGGCGAGGCGGACGCGGCCGCGCGAGCGCGGCGTCATGCAGGCGACCGGGACGGCGAACGTCCACCGCTCCCCGGGCGGCCGCGGTCGGCCGAACGGTGCGCATGGGCCGCCGAACGGGTAGACGTGCAGGTCGAACGCCTCGCGGCACAGCGAGCTGCGCGCTTTGGCGATGGTACCCTCTTCGCGCAGCGGCGCCCACCGCATGAAGGCGCGCAGGGCGGCGACGAGCTCGGGCGTGCCCGAGTACTCGAGCACGAGCGCCGGATGATCCTGGAGGTTCTCGCCCACTCCGGGCAGCTCGTGCGCCACGGCGACGTCGACGGCGCGCAGGTGGTCGGCCGGGCCGATGCCCGACCGCAGCAGCACCGCCGGGGAGCCGTAGGCGCCGGCCGCCAGGACGACCTCGCCGCAGGCGACGCGCCCCGCGCGCCCGTCGTGGACGAGCTCGACGGCGACGGCCCGGCCGCGCTCGACGACGACGCGGTCGACCAGAACCCCGCCGACCACCTTTACGTGGCGCCGGCCACGGACGGGGTCGAGGTAGGCGAAGGCGCTGTTCCAGCGGACGCCGTCGGCGACGTTGATCGGCGAGACGGCCATCCCGAGTGGGCCGTCGAGGTCGTTCAGGTCGTCGACGAGCGGCAGACCCGCCGACGGCGCCGCGCCGAGGACCGCCTCGTGGAAGGGGCCGAGGGCCGCGCGCGGCGGCGTGTGGACGCGCAGGCGCTGGTTGGCGCGCTCGAAGTAGGGGCGGAGCGCGTCGGCACCCCAGCCGGGGTTGCCGAGCCGTTCCCAGCCGTCGTAGTCGAGCCTGTGGCCCCAGACGGCCGCGCAGCCGTTGTGCGCGGAGCAGCCGCCGATCACCCGCGCCCGCTCGAGCGGCAGCCCCCGCGCGCCGTACGTGGCGCTGCTGTGGTAGCCCCAATCGTGCCCGCCCGTCGGCAGGCCGCGCGCGTCCAGCAGATCCGCCGGCCACTCGCCGCCGTCGAATGGGCCGTAGTCCGGCCCCGCCTCGAGCACGAGCACCGAGCGGTCGCCCTTGGCGGCGACCAGCCCCGCCATCACCGCGCCGGCCGTCCCACCCCCGACCACGACCAGGTCGGCCGACTTCGGCAAGCGAGGAGGCGGCATGGGGCGAGTCTAGGTCAGAACGCTTACGCCCTGGCGGCGAAGTGCTCGTCGAAGGCAAACGCCGCGTCAACCTGGTGGCGCGCGATGCACGCGAAAGAGACGCAGTCGACGAAGACTACCAACGCCGTGGCTCTCGCGGTCGCCGTTCCGCCGCGCTTCCGGCCCCGTTGGCGACGTCGCCGTGGCGTGGGCCCTTGCCGTGCTTGCTGTGGCCGCGCGGGGCCGCTGTTGCCCCTGCTCGCGCTCGTCGCCGCTGACGGCCGGACCTTGATCGTGCCCGCGGCCAGCCAGGTTGGATGCCTCCTGTCGCGCCCGAAGGGGCGACGGCTTCCGTACCATCGGCGCGGCGCCGTATGATGCGGCCGTGCCGCTCACCGAGCAGCGCGAGGCGATCCGCGCGGCTGTCCGCGACGTCTGCCGGGCGTTCCCCGACGCCTACTGGCGGCAGCTCGACCGTGCGCACGCCTACCCGACCGAGCTGGTGCGTGTGCTGACCGAGGCCGGGTGGCTCGGCGCGTTGATCCCGGAGCGCTACGGCGGCGCAGGGCTGGGGGTCGGCGACGCGTCGGTCATCCTCGAGGAGATCCACCGCTCCGGCGGAAACGCCGCGCCGATCCACGCGCAGATGTACGTGATGGGCACGCTGCTGCGGCATGGCTCGGAGGTGCAGAAGGAGCGCTACTTGCCGCGCATCGCCTCGGGCGAGCTCCGACTGCAAGCGTTCGGCGTGACCGAGCCGAACGCCGGCTCGGAGACGACGCGCATCGAGACCACGGCGGTACGGCGGGGCGACGTCTACGTCGTCAACGGCCAGAAGGTGTTCATCTCGCGCGCGGAGCACTCGGACCTGATGCTGCTGCTGGCGCGCACGACACCGTACGACGAGCTGGCCGACAAGACGCGCGGGCTCTCGGTCTTCCTCGTCGACCTGAAGGCGGCGGTGGCGAACGGGCATATCGAGGTCCGCCCGCTGGAGACGATGCTGAACCACCACACGACCCAGCTCTTCATCCAGGACCTCGAGGTGCCGGCCGATAACCTGGTCGGGCAGGAGGGGATGGGCTTCCGCCACATCGTCGACGGGTGGAACGCCGAGCGGATCCTGATCGCGTCCGAGTGCGTCGGCGACGGCGACTGGTTCGTCGAGCGGGCGGCGCGCTACGCCTCGGGCCGCGTCGTCTTCGGTCGGCCCATTGGGGCGAACCAGGGGGTCCAGCTCCCGCTGGCGCGAGCGTACGCGAACGTGCGCGCCGCCGCGCTAATGCGCGACCGCGCCGCCGAGCTGTTCGACGCCGGCGAGAGGTGCGGCGCCGAGGCGAACATGGCCAAGTACCTCGCCTCGGAGGCGTCCTGGGAGGCGGCCAACGCCTGCCTGGACGCGCACGGCGGCTACGGCTTCGCGGTCGAGCACGACGTCGAGCGCAAGTTCCGGGAGACCCGGCTCTACCGGACCGCGCCGGTCAACAATAACCTCGTGCTCGCCTACGTCGGCCATCACGTCCTCGGGATGCCGAGGAGCTATTGAAGATCCTCGGCGAGGGCGCGCGCGCCGGGCTCCTCGCGGCCGCGCTGCTGTTTGGAACCACCGCCGGCACGCAGGCGCAGGCGACCGGCACGCCCCAGACCACCTCGACGGTGCCGCTCGTCCCGACCGCCGCGACCACGACGTCGGCCGGGCAGCTCACCGCGACGCCCGCGCTCACCCCTGTCGGCACGGCCACCCCCACCCCAGTGCTCGTCGGCTCCGCGACGGCGATTGTCAGCCCCACGCCGACCGCTACGCCGACGCCGATCGCGCGCTGGCTGCCGCCCGTACGCGTCGCGGTGGTCTGGCCGCACGACGCGCAGGGGCAGTACGCGCCGCCCGCGGCCGCGCACCTCGTGAACGTCAGCGTCTGGCCGACCAACCAGGTGCCGTGTGGCGCTCCGCCCGACCCGACTATCCTCGCGCCGCGGCTGATGCTCGCGGCCGGCAACGAGCCAGCCCGGTTCGTCGACGGCAACCCTCGTCTGATCTCGCGCGCCGTCGGCGGGGTCCCGTTCCCCTCCGTCGAGTGGAACGACGTGGCGGTCGACCCGTCGACGAGCTACCGACTCGTCGTCTACGCGCTCGGCGTGCCGATCGGGGGCAACTTCTACTCGAACGTGTGGACGCACGCGGCCGACGCGCGCACGCTGCTCGCGCAGCCGCTCCTGCCGGAAGATGTCGCGGGCGACCGCTTCCCGATCGACGGGGTGGACGCGCGCATCCAGGTCGTCTGGCCGCACGACGGGCAGGGCCAGTACGTCCCGCCGGAGCGCGCCCCGTTCGTCAACGTCGCGGTCGACCTGTTCCAGCACGGCACGCGGCGCTCCCTCGCCGTCGACGCGGCGGGCTCGTACACGGTGCGGCTGCTCGAGGCCGAGGGCAACGGGCCGCTTGGGGCGGTCGACGTCAAGACCGAGCACGTCACTTACACGGTCGGCGCGCGAAGCTACCCGCGCTGGGTGTTCGACGACGTGCCGGTCAAGCCCGGCGGGCAGTACAACTTCGCCGTCTCGGCGCTGGCAGCGGGGGCGAAGCTGGTCTCGCCGTACTCGACCATCTGGACGCACGCGGCGGACCCGCGCACGGTCCTGCCCGACCCGCCTGTCCCGCCGCCGTGCCTGTCATGAAGAAGGAGCTGCGGTGAGCGGTCGATGTCTGGAGGACTTCCGGGTGGGCGACGTCTACGAGCACGAGCTCGGTCGGACGGTGACGACCACCGACAACCTCTGGTTCACGCAGCTGACCTCGAACACCAACCCGATCCACGTGGACCACCACTACGCGGCGCAGACCGAGTTCGGCCGGCCGCTGGTGAACTCGTGCTTCACGCTCGCGCTCGTGACCGGCCTCTCGGTCCCGGACGTCTCGCAGAACGCGATGGCGAACCTCGGCTGGCACGACGTCCGGCTGCCGCACCCGGTGTTCGAGGGCGACACGCTCTATGCGCGCTCGGAGGTGCTCGAGGTGCGCCCCTCGCGCTCGCGGCCGAACGTCGGCATCGTGCGCGTGCGGACGACCGGCTACAACCAAAACGGCGTGACGGTGATCGAGTTCGAGCGCTCGGCCATGGTCTATAGGCGCGACCACCTCCCGGCCCGACCCCGCCCGCGCCTGGTTGAGGGTTGAGGGTATGGGCCTGGTTGAGGGTTGAGGGTTGAGGGTTGAGGGTAGCGGCGGCTGCGGAGCTCGTTACGGGCGTGGCGCGCACCGGCCGAGGCCTGAGTAATGACCGCAGACGCATCATCGAGTCCGTCCCTCAACCCTCAACCCTCAACCCTCAACCCGCGCGCCGCATCGCCCGGTCCGTCCCTCAACCCTCAACCCTCAACCCTCAACCCACGCCAGCCCCTGGCCGACGTGACAGTCATCGCCGTCGAGCAATACGGCGCCGGTCCGTGGGGGACGCTGCAGCTCGCCGACCTCGGCGCGAGGGTGATCAAGGTCGAGGACCCGGCCGTCGACGGCGACGTCGGCCGCTACGTGCCGCCGTACCAGGACGGCGAGGACTCGCTCTTCTTCGAGACGTTCAACCGCAACAAGCTCTCGATCTCGCTCGACCTGCGCCGCGCCGAGGGGCGCACCGTCTTCGAAGACCTGGTGCGCCGCGCCGACGTGGTCTACTCCAACCTGCGCGGCGACCAGCCAGGCAAGCTGCGGCTCACCCACGCCGACCTGCGCCACTTGAACCCGCGGATCGTCTGCTGCTCGCTCTCCGGCTACGGCACGACGGGGCCGCGCGCCGGGGAGGGCGGCTACGACTACGTGATGCAAGGGCGGGCTGGCTGGATGTCGCTGACCGGCGAGCCGGGGGGGCCGCCGACGAAGTCGGGCCTGTCGCTCGTCGACCTGTCGGGTGGCTACGTCGCGGCGATCGCGGTGCTGGCCGGGCTGTGGCGGGCACGGCGGGACGGCGTCGGCTGCGACTGCGACGTGTCGCTCTTCGAGACGGCGCTGGCCGAGCTGATGTACGTCGGCACGTGGGTCGCTTCGCGCGGGTTCCAGCCGCGGCGGATGGCGCAGTCGGCCCACCCGTCGCTCGTCCCGTTCCAGAACTTCCCAACCGCCGACGGCTGGATCGTCGTCGCCGCGCCGAAGCAGAGCCTCTGGCAGCGCCTGTGCGAGGCGATCGGCCGGGCCGAGCTCGCCGACGACCCCCGCTTCGTCGACTTCGCCGCTCGCGACGCCAACCGCGAGGTGCTCGTGCCGCTGCTGAACGAGGTGTTCAGGGCGCGCTCCAGTGCCGAGTGGCTCGCCTTGTTGGAGGCGGCCGGCATCCCCTGCGGCCCGGTCAACGACGTCGCCGCGGCGCTGGCCGACCCACAGACGGTCGCGCGCGGCGCTGTGGTCGGCTACCAGCACCCGCGGTTGGGCGAAGTGCGCCAGGTCGCCACGCCTTTGCGTCTGAGCGGCGAGCCGCCACCCCTCCGCCGCGCCCCCTTCCGTGGCGAGCACACCGAGCAGGTGCTGACCGACGTGTGCGGATACAGCGCGGAGCGGATCGCCGAGCTTGCGAAGGCGGGTGCGTTCGGTGCTTTTCCCGCGCCGAAGAGCGGCCGCGGGCGGGATGAGGGCGACGGCCGAGGCGGTGCGCAGCGCCCGGGGCCTTCCAGAGCGCCCACGCCCTAGCGCTCTCCCGAAGGGAGAGGAACGCGCGGCCTGCGCCCTGCTGTCCAGCAGGGTATCCTCCGCCGACGGTGACCGAGGAAACGCGCTGGGTTGAGGTGCCGAACGCCAGGCTCCGGAGCGTCCGCACGGGCCAGGGGCCGCCTATGGTGATGCTGCACGGCGGGCCGGGCCAGTGGGACTACATGGGGCCGGTCGCGGCGACGATCGAAGACGTAGCGGCGGTCGTCCGGTACGACCAACGCGGCTGTGGCCGCTCCACGGGCGGTGGGCCGTACGACATCGCAACCGCCGTCGCGGACCTCGACGCCGTCCGCGCCGCCTGGGACGTCGCGCGCTGGGTCGTCTTCGGGTTCTCATGGGGAGCGACGCTCGCGCTCGCCTACGCGCTGGCGCACCCCGACCGGACCCGCGCGCTCGTCTACGTCGCCGGCACCGGTGTCGACCCGGCCTGGCACGAGGCGTACCGGGCTAACCGCGCTGCACGGCTGGCCGAGCTCGGCACGGACGAAGCGCTGGCCGCCGACCTGGCCGATCCGGCGAGGTTGCCGGAGCTCCGCGCATGGCTGTACGGCCACGGATTCGAGGTGAACCGCGAGGCGAACGCGCAGCTCGGCGCCGAGGCCGCCCGCTTTCAGGCGCAGGCCGACCTGCCCGATCGCCTCCGCCGCCTCGACGCGCCGACGCTGGTGATCCACGGCGAGCGCGACCCACGGCCGATCCGCTTCGCGGCGCGCGTCGCCGAGCTGATCCCGAACGCCGAGCTGGTCGCCATGCCGAACGTCGGCCACTTCCCGCGCTTCGAGGCGCCGGAGGTGTTCACCGCGGCGCTGCGTACGTTCCTCGGCCGACTGCCGGCGTGAGAAATCGAGCCCGGCAAGGGCGCGGCGCCGTCCAGCCACGTCTCCGCCGAGCCTGACCGGCGTCCGGTCGCGGCGGTCGGATCACAGAGTCGTCCGCCACGGCGTATGCTCCGGGCCGATGGTCACCGCCGCGCAGCAGCTCGCCGCGTTCTGCTCGTCACTGTGCTGGTCCTCGCTCCCGCCCGAGGCCCGCGAGCGGACCAAGGAGCTGGTGCTCGACCTGCTCGGCGTGGCAGCGCGCGGAAGTCGGGAGCTGTCGACCGCGCCCGTCCACGCGTTCGTCCACGCCCAGGGGCCTGGCAAGGCCACGGTGATCGGCGCGCCGTTCCGCGCGAGCGCGGCGTGGGCGGCGCTCGCCAACGGCACGGCGGCGCACGCGATCGAAATGGACGACGTGACGACCGAGTCGTCGCTCCACCCCGGCGTGGCGGTGATCCCGGCGGCGCTCGCCACGGCCGAGGAGCGGAATGCGCCACCCGCGGCCTTCCTCGAGGCGGTCGTGGCCGGCTACGAGGTCACGATGCGGGTCGGCAGCGCGCTCGACCCGGCCTCCGCTTACGCACGTGGCTTCCACCCGACCGGCGTGGCCGGTGCCTTCGGCGCGGCGGTCGCCGCCGGGTGGCTGCTCGGGCTGGACGCCGACCGGCTGACGCACGCGATGGGCATCGCCGGCACGATGGCGGCCGGCTCGCTCGAGTACCTGGCCGACGGCGCCTGGACGAAGCGGCTGAACGCGGGCTGGGCGGCGCACGCCGGCGTCGTCGCGGCCGGCCTCGCGGCTGGCGGCTTCACCGGTCCGGCGACCGCGCTCGATGGGCGGCTCGGGCTGCTGCGCGCCTACACCGACGCGCCCCGGCCCGAGCGGCTGCTGGCCGACCTGGGCGACCCGCTCCAGGTAGTGCGCGTCTCGATCAAGCCGTACGCCTGCTGCCGCTACAACCACGGCCTGATCGACTGCATCCTGAAGCTGCGGCGCGAGCACGGCATCCGGCCGGAGGAGGTCGAGCGGGTGCGGCTCGGCGTCCTCTCCGGCGGGGCGCTCCTGGTCGCCGACCCGATCGAGGCGAAGCGGCAGCCGCGCAACGCCGTCGACGCGCAGTTCTCGGCGCCGTTCGCGGCCGCCGTCGCGTTGGTCCGCGGCGCGGCCGGCCTGGCCGAGTACGGCGACGAGGCGCTGCGCGACCCGACCATCCGACGGCTGATGGCGGCGACGGAGTGCTACCGCGACCCCGCGCTCGGCGCCGCCTACCCGCGCCAGTGGCCGGCCGCCGCCGAGCTGTACATGCGCGATGGCCGCGTCTTGAAGGCGCACGTGCCCTACGCGACCGGCGAGCCGGAGAACCCGGTCCCTCGCGAGGGGTTGGTCGCCAAGTTCGTCGGGCTGGCCAAGCCGCTGCTGCCCGAAGCCGACGCGCGCGACCTGGCCGACCGCGTCCTGCACCTCGAAGCCGAGGCCGAGCTGTCCGCGGTGACAGCACCGCTCTCCGGTTAGCCGCCCGTCGTCCCGGGAAGCGGAGTGGCAGGGCACCGCTAGAGCGCCGGTTCCCTGGTGCCATCCCGAGCCCGGCGAGGAAGCCCGGCTGTGGTGTGGACACCCGAGCTCGCAGTGTCCGGCACGGTCGGGATCCCTCGTCGCTGCGCTCCCCGGGATGACAGGAGGGAGGCTGCTCCTTGGAATGACGCGCCGGAGTCCGCCGGCGTTGACTGGACCGGCCGCCGCTAGAACACCGGCCCGGTGGCGTCATCCCGTGCAGGGACGACGAGGGATCCCGGCCGTCGCGCCGTCCTCGGATGGCCCGGGGCGCCGGCACACGACGTGCCGGCCGAGGTTCCTCGCTGTGCTCGGAACGACCGCCGAGGCCGGGGTCGGCGAATACCGGGCCGGCGCCGCTAGACGAGGTCGTGCTCGTAGGCGTAGGCGGTGGCGGCCGCGCGGGAGGAGACGTCGAGCTTGGTGAAGATGTTGCTCAGGTGGCGGGCGACCGTCTTCTCGCTCAGGAACAGCTCGTCGGCGATCGCGCGGTTCGTCTTGCCAGCCGCGACCAAGCGCAGCACCTCGAGCTCGCGACCGGTCAACCCGCCAGCCGTCTTCGGCGTGCCCTGCCCTGCCAACGTCTCGACGCGGGCGACGTCCGGGGCGGCGCCGAGCTGGCGGAATGCCCAGGCCGCCGCGTCGAGCTCGAGGGCGGCCGTGTCGTGGTCGCCGAGCCGACGGCACGCGAGCGCGACCAGGACGCGGACGCGCGCCGTTTCGTACGGAGCGGCCAGCTCCTCCCAGCCGGTCCGGGCGCGCCGCAGCGCACCGAGCGCCGTTCGCGCGTCGCCGTCCACCAGCTCGACGGCACCCCACGCCTGAGCGGACGCCGCGCGCAGGAACGGCGCGCGGAGCGATTCGGCGATCCGAGCCAGCTCGTCGGCGGCCGCGCGCGCCCGGGCTGCGTCGCCGGCGGCGAGCGCAACCTCGACCAGCGCCGGTAGGAGGCGCGCCCGCGCCGGCTGGTCGCGGGTCTCCTCAACCGCGCGACAGATGCCAGCCACCGCCGCGTCGAGCTGTCCCTGGGCAAGGCGCAGGAGCGCCAGACCGGGCTGGGGCTCGCAGCCCCACCGGCTCGCCTCGCGGTACGCCTGCTCGGCCTCGGCGAGCTCGCCGCGCAGGCGGTGCAGCTCGCCGCGTTCGTAGTGTGCGCGGTCGATGGGAGGATGCGGCGTGGGCTCGGCGAGCCGCTCGCAGGCTCGGCGCACCTCGTCCATCGCGTCCGGCCAGGCGCCATGGAGTTGGAGGATCTCGACGCGGTGCACGAGGCAGGCCCCGCGGAACGGCACCAGGTCCGGCTGGGCCGCGCACCACTGCGCCAGTGCCGTGGTCCACTCCTGCGCGCGACGCAAGTCGAAGATGGCGTAGCACGCGTCGATCACACCGCAGTAGACGATACCGGCCGTGACCGGCCCCACCTCGTCGGCCGTCACCGCGACCATCGCCTCGTCGAGCAAGGCGATGCCCTCCTCGGTTCGGCCGAGCGCGATCAAGGCACGGCCCTGGCCGAACCGCGCGAACGTCGACAGATCCGTATCCCCGAACCGCCGGGCGATCGCGCCGGCCCGCTCGAACGCGTCGTACGCCCCGGCCGAGTCCCCTTGCTCGAGGCTCTGGATGCCGACTGGGAGGAGCAGGTAGCCGCACTCGGCGCAATCGGCGCCGGCGTCCTCGAGCAGCCGCCGCGCACGCCCTAGCCAGCCACCGGCCTTGGCCGTCTCCCGCCGGTGAACGAGGCGGAGGGCCAGCCAGAAAGCGCACCGGGCTGCCGCGACCGGGCTGCCCGCCCGCAGCCACTCCTGGTGAGCCCGCGCCGTGAGCTCGAGCATCTCGCCGTCGCGGCCGATCAGGCCGCTGGCCATCGCCAGCCGCTCGAGGTCCTCGCCCGCGAGCGGCGCCCCACGGTCTGCGGCCGAGAGCTGCTCGTACGCCTCCCGCCAGGCCCGGCGTGCGAAGGCATCGCGTCCTTGCTCGAGCGCTGCGGCTGTCGTCACCTGCGGTCGTTCCCACTCCGAGGGACGGCCGCCGCGGGCTCAGGTTCCGCCCGCCGGCGGCGCGCACCCACCAGTGTACGGCTGGTGGCGCGCCGCTGCCTGTTGGGCGATCCGCCGGGTCAGGCGAGCACGGCCACCCGCCGTTCCTCGGACGCGCGATCCGGCCGAGCCGCCGCCGCGGCGCGCACGCGCGCCGCGAGGACGCCGACGACGTAACCGGCGTCCCGCCCGACCCCCTGAACCATCCCCGACGACATCGCATAGAGGAAGTGGAGGCCGACGAAATAGAGTCCCGGCTCGCCGGGGACGACGCCGCGCTCGTGCCTGGGGAGGCCGTCGCCGCCGAAGACCGGCAGCTCGACCCACGAGAAGGCCGGTTCGAAGCCGGTACACCAGATCACGTTCGCCACCGACAGCACGCGGCCGTCGGCGAGTAGCGGCTGGCCGTCGCGCACGCGCTCGACCCTCGGCACGCGCTCGACGCCGAGCCGGGCCAGGTCCTTCGACTTGACGCGGATCAGCGGTCCGCCGCTGTGCAGGGCCCGCTCCCGCGCCCGCCGTCCCACCGGCGTACGGACGGTCAGCAGGCGATGGAAAACGATCCGCATCACGAGGCGCATCAGGAACAGCCGTGCCGCCAGCCCATCGGTCCGGAACGGCACCTCGCCGACCGGCCGCCCCGCCAGCCAGACGGCGTGCCCAGCGCGCGCGAGCTCGCGAGCGATCTCGGCACCCGAGTTGCCGGCGCCGACGAGCATGACGCCGCCCGGCCGGAGCTGCGACGGGTTGCGGTATTGGCTGGAATGCATCTGCACGATCGCTGGGTCGAGCTCGGCGGCGAACGCTGGCGACCGGCCGCGCTGGTAGTCGGACATCGCCACGACGACATGCTCGGCGGTTAGGTCGCCGGCGCTGGTCGCCACCTGGTAGCGACCGCCCTCCCTCGCGAGGCGCTCGACCTGCACGCCGTTGCGGACCGGAAGCCGGAAGCGCGCCGCGTAGGCTTCGAGGTAGTCGGCCATCTGGTCCTTGGTCGGGAACGTGAACGGCGGGGCCGGGAACGGCATCCCCGGCAGCGAGTCGTACTGCGCGGGCGTGAAGAGCCGCAGCGAGGTCCAGCGCTTGCGCCAAGAGTCGCCGATCCGCTGGCTCGCGTCGAGGATCACGAAGGGGAGGCCGCGTTGGGCCAGGTGGTAGCCAACCGCGAGTCCCGCTTGGCCGCCGCCGACCACGATCGTCTGCACGTGCTCCGTCGCGCGAGTTCCGTTCATCCGCCTGTCCTCCTCGGGAGCGAGCTCGTCCGCTCGCGACACCACGAGACTAGGGGGGCGGCAGCGGTCATCGCATCGGGCGAAGCGCGCAAACGCGGCGTGGGGCGGTGTGGGTAATTCTGTGTAGGGGCCTCGACCAGGCGGCCTATGATGGTGGTACCCGATGGACGGACCACGGGCGATCCCGCCGCTCGACCGGCCGGTCGTCAGCCCGGTGCTGGTCGGCCGCGGACCAGCGCTGGCGGCGCTGGAGCGCGTTCTCGCGCAGGTCTGCGCCGGGCGCGGGCCGACCGTGGTGTTGACGGGCGAGGCAGGCATCGGCAAATCGCGCCTGGCCGCCGAAATGGCGGCGCGCGCCGAGCGGCGCGGCCAGCGCCCGCCTCACCGGAGCAGGACGCCGCGCTTGCCGGCCCCGGCTGGAGCCTGAGCGGGGCCGCCCGGATGGCACGACGGCGAAGTCGTCGACGCGACCTGACGCGGCGGTTTGGGGCATAGTTGAGTAAGCAGCGCGCCACCCCAGCGGCGCGCTTCGGACTGGCGGGAGGTGCCCCTGGCCGTGTGGCCGGATGGACCGATGCTCTGCCCGACCCTGGTCGGGCGCGCGGCCCCACTGGCCTTCCTGGAGCGCGCGCTCACCCTGGCCGACCAGGGCGAGGGCCAGACGATCTTGCTCAGCGGCGAAGCCGGGATCGGCAAGTCGCGCCTGATGGCCGAGGTCCAGGCGCGCGCTGCCGAGCGGGGGCTGGCCCGCTTCGCGGGCCAGTGCTTCGAACGCGACCGTGCCATCCCCTGGGCACCCTTCCTCGACCTCCTTCGGACGCATTTCCGCTCGCTGCCAGCCGACGAGGCGCGGCGGCAGCTCGACACCGCACCCGAGCTGGTCCAGCTGCTGCGCGAGCTCGCACCACTCGCGACAGGCCCGGCCCCGCCGCCTGCGCCCGAGCCCGGCCAGGAGAAGCTGCGGCTGTTCCACGCGCTGGCCCGTCTCCTGACGGGCGGACCGGCCCTGATCGTCGTCGAGGACCTGCACTGGTGCGACGAGGTCAGCCTCGACTTCCTGCTCCACTTCGTTCGGCCCGTGCGGTCGAGTCAGACGCTGCTCCTGCTGACCTACCGCAGCGACGAGGTCCCACCGGGCCTGGCCTCGCTGCTGTTGGAGCTGGACCGCACCCGGCTCGCACACGAGCTGCGGCTCGCGCGACTGAGCGAGGCGGAGGTCGACGCGATGTTGCGCGCGATCTTCCGCCTCGATCGCCCAGTGCGGAGCGATTTCTTGCAGCTGGTCTATTCGCTCACGGACGGAAACCCTTTTTTCGTCGAGGAGGTGCTGGCGTCGCTCGTCGCGACGGGCGACGTTTTTCCCACCGGTGGTCGCTGGGACCGGCGCCCGGTCGGCGACCTGCGGGTTCCGCGCAGCGTGCAGGAGGCCGTCCAGCGGCGCGCGGCGCTGTTGAGCGCGCCCGCCCGGGAGCTGTTGACCCTGGCGGCCGTGGCCGGGCGGCGCTTCGACTTCCGCCTCCTCCGCGCGGCGACCGGCCGCGCCGAGGACGGGCTGGTCCCCCTCGTGAAGGAGCTGGTCGCGGCCGGCCTGGTGGTGGAAGAATCGGCCGACCGCTTCGCCTTCCGCCACGCACTCACCAGGCAGGCGATCCTGGCCGCCACGCTCGGGCGCGAGCGCGTCGCGACGCACCGGCGCGTCGCCGAGGCGATCGAGTCCCTGGACGCCAGCGCAGCCGAGGCGCGAGCCGACGACCTGGCTTACCACTTCTTCGAAGCCGAGATGTGGGAGCCGGCGCTCCGCTACGCCACGCAAGCCGGCTCGCGCGCGTTGGAATGCCACTCCCCGCGCGCCGCCATCGAGCAGCTCACCCGCGCTATGGCCGCGGCCCGACGGCTGGCCAAGGAGCCGCCACCTGGCCTGCACAGCCTGCGCGGGCGCGCGTACGAGACCGTCGGCGACTTCGAGGCCGCGCTGGCTGACCTCGAGGCGGCGTTGGCCGGCGCACGGACGGCGGCGGACCTGTGCGCCGAATGGCGCGCACGGGTCGATCTCGGGTTCCTCTGGGCCTCCCGCGACTACCGGCGAGCCGGCGACGAGTTCCGCGCTGGCCTCGACCTCGCGCGCACCGTGGGCGACCCAGCCCTCGTCGCGGAGAGCCTCAACCGCGTCGGGAACTGGCAGGTCAACGTGGGCGAGGCTTTTGAAGGGCGGCGGCAGCACGAGGAGGCTCTGGCGCTCTACGAGCGGTTGGGCGACCAGCGTGGGATCGCCGAAACGCTCGACTTGCTCGGCCTGGCGGCCGCGCATGGGGTCGGCCCGGTGGAAGGCGCGAGGTACTACGAGCGTGGGGCGGCGCTCTGCCGCGCGCTCGGCGACCGGCGTGGCCTGGTGACGAGCCTCGCGATGCTGGCGCAGCTGCGTGCGCTCGCCTACGTCGGCGCCGACGTTGCCCCGTCCGGTGGCGCGGCTTCGGCGGTCGACCAGGCCGAGGAGTCGGTCGCGGTCGCCCAGGAGATCGGGTGGCGCGGCGGCGAGGCGTTCGGCCGGGCATCGCTGGCGCTAGCCCTCGGCGTGGTGGGTCGGTACGGGCTTGCGCTGGAGCAGGGGCGGTCCAGCCTGGCGATCGCTGAGGAGGTCGACCACGCGCAGTGGATCGTGGGGGCGCACCTCGTCCTGGGCGGCCTGTACCTGGATCTCCTGGCACCGGCGGTTGCGCGCCGCCACGTGGAGCGGGCTCGCGCCCTGGCGGAGGAGATTGGCTCGGCGATCTTTGCTGGACAGGCGATCGCGGTGCTCTCTCTGTGCCACCAGCTTGGGCGCGATCTCGGCGCGGCGGAGGCGCTCCTTCGGCCCGCGCTGCACCCAGACGGCCCGACCAGGCTCGGCGTGGAGCGGCTGTGCTGGCGGCTCACGGCTGAAGTCGCGCTCGCCCGGGGCGAGGCCGCCCTGGCGCTGGAGGTTGCCGACCGACTGATCGGCTCGCTCGAGCCGGGGTGCGCACCGTCCGTCGTGCCCCAGCTCTGGCTGCTCAGAGGGCAGGCGCTCGCCCGCCTCGGCCGGTTCGGCGAGGCGGAGCGGGTGCTCGCCGAGGCGGGGGCGGCCGCCGAGGAGGATGGGGTTCGGTCGCTGTTGTGGCGCATCCGCTGCGCGCTCGGCCGCTGCCTCTGGGCGCAAGGCCGGCGGATCGAGGCGGAGCGCGCGTTCGCGGCCGCGCGGTCGCTCATCGCCGAGCTGGCGGCCAGCGTGCCCGAGGAGCGGGTGCCGGAGCTTGGGGGCCTTACCCTGCGCTCGCACTTCGTCGCCGCGACGGCGGCCATGCTGCCGCGGCCGCGGCCTGTGACGCCGCTGCTGGCCGCCAAGGCCGCGTTCGGCCAGCTCACCGCCCGTGAGCGCGAGGTCGCCGAGCTGATCGCGGCCGGTAGGAGCAACCGCGAGATCGCGGAGGCGCTCGTGGTCGGGCAGCGCACCGTCCAGACGCACGTTGCGAACATCTTCGCGAAGCTCGGCTGCGGCTCGCGTGCGGAGGTCGCCGCCTGGGTGGCGACGCGCACGGCGCGCGCGAGCTCGGATTGAGGCTCGTCGCCTTTCGCCCTCAGCGCAGAAACCTTTCGCGCCGCGACCGAAAAGCTCCGCATGCCGCACGATGGCGCCTCCGCCTCGGTCGCGCAGAGTAAGGCGCGATCACCGCGAGGACGGAGGGACCCCATGCGCGTGCCCGTCAACGATACCCAGCTTTACTTCGACGTCGAGGGCCCCGGGCTGGTGCCCGACGGCACGACGATGCGCGAACGGCCGGTGCTGCTGGCGCTGCACGGCGGGCCTGGCTTCGACCACACGATCTTCAAGCCAACACTCTCCGCCCTGGCCGACGCCGTACAGGTCGTCTACCTCGACCTGCGCGGCCAGGGACGCTCCGGCCGCCCGGCGGTCGAGAGCTGCACGCTCGAGCAAATGGCGGACGACGTCGCGGCGTTCTGCCGCGCCGTCGGCCTCGACCGGCCGATCGTGCTCGGGCACTCGGCCGGCGGCTTCGTGGCGCTCAACCTCGCGGTGCGGCATCCCGACGTCGTCGGCCGGCTCATCCTGGTGGACACCGCCGCTGCGACCGCGGACATGGGCGACGCCATGAGCACGCTCGAGCGGCGCCACGGCCCCGAGGCCCGCGCCGCGGCCGAGCGCATGTTCGGCGGCGACTTCTCGCCCGCGGTCCTCGACGACTTCATGCGGCTGGTCGCCCCCGCCTACGTCCGCGACCCCGCCAAGCTGCCAGCGCTGGCCGAGGCGATCGCGCGATCGAACTTCAATACCGAGGTGGCCGGCTACTACTTCCGCGAGCGCGCGCCGTTCTACGACCTCCACGCGCGGCTGGGCGAGATCGCCGTGCCCACGCTGGTGGTCGTCGGCGACTACGACTGGTTGACGCCGCCGAGCGCCAGCCGGCTGATCGCGTCCGCCATTCCACGCGCCGAGCTGGTGGTGATCCCGGACGCCGGTCACTTCGCCTACAGCGAGCAGCCGGAGCTGTTCGCGCGTGCGGTGCGGCGGTTCGTGGCCGCCGCGCCGGCCGGCGTCGGCGGGATCTGATCGGTTCCCCCTCACCCCCGGAAACGGAGGACGAGGAGGCGTCGTGGAGATCGGGGTTGGGCCGCCGCGCCGCTGGGCGGCGCCCTCAGTTGGCCCGCGGCCATCCTCCCGGGAGGGGGCTAACCGCAATTCGGTTCACCGAAGGCCGCCGGTCGTGCGGAATGGCCCCGCCCACGTCCCCTCTCCACCTGGAGAGGGTCAGGGTAAGGGCAGAGTGAGGGCGTGACGTCCAGGCGCCGCTGGTTGAGTGAACCGTATTTGGGCTAACCGCCCGTCGCGGTCGGCTTGGCCGGCGGCGTCGCGGCCGGGGCGGCCGGCTTGGCGGGTGCGGGCGCCACCGGCGTCACGACGGCCGCGGGTTGCGCCGCCGTCGGGCCGGCCACTGCTGGTGCCGTCGTCGTGCCGGCTGGCGCCGCGGGGCTCGCCTCGGCGGTTGGCAGCGGCACCGAGATGAGCGTGCCGCTGCTGCCGCCGGTCACCTGCGGCAGCCGCCCGTCCCAGCGGGTCCAGCGCAGGTAGTCGATCAGCTCGGGCGAGATGCTCTGCGTGAGCAGCTTGTTCGCCTGGGCGTCGCCGTCGGCCTGGGCGACGCGGGCGTCGGCCTTGCCCTTCGCCTCGACCACCGCCTGCTGTGCCTGGACGCTCTTCTGCGCCAGGATCTGCCGCTCGGCCTCGACCTGCTGGGCGGCGGTCTGCTTGCGCTCGATCGCCTGCTGGTACTCGGGCGAGAAGGTGATGTCCGACAGGTAGACGTCGTCGACCGTCAGCCCGTAGCGCTCGATGTTCTTCGCGAGCGCATCGCGCGCCCGCGCGCGGATCTCGTCGCGCTTGCCGAGGATGTCGGTCGCGGCGTACTGCGGCACGACCTCCTTGACGAAGTCGGCGAAGGCCGGGTCGATCACCTTGTCGGCGAAGTCGGTACCGACCTTCTGGTACAGCTCGGGCGCCCGGGCCGGCTCGATGTGGTAGTTCATCGTGCCGGTCAGCTTGACCGTCTGGTACTCCTTGGAGGCGGCGTCGATCTCCTTGAAGTTGTGCGGCAGCACGCGCACGTCGATGTCGAAGATGCGGTCGGAGATCGGGTTGAGGATGTAGACGCCGGGCTCGAGCGCGCCGCCGGTCACCTGCCCCCAGACGGCCTTCACGCCGACGTGGCCGGCGTAGACGATGTGGATCAGCGAGCCGGGCGTCGGGACGACGAACCCGGCGATGAACGCCAGCACCGCGACCAGCACGATCGTCGGGATCGGGAACCGGCGCCGCGGCGCGTTCGCGTTGTGCGGCTGGGTGATCCGGCGCAGGAAGGCCTGCGGGTCGTTCGGCGAATCGGCCATCCGTCTGCTCCCTGGCTTTCCTCGCATCATAGCGGGCGTAGAATGCGCGCCCCAATAAGCCAGTCTGCTTAGGAGAGGGCCGATGCCAGGCACGCAGGTCGAAGTGAAGGCCGACGTCCGCGTCTCGATCGACTCGCTGCGCCAATACGGGATCGAGGCGTTCATGCGCGCCGGGCTGCCCGAGGAGGGCGCGCGCGAGGTCACCGAGGTGCAGCTCGAGGCGAACCTACGCGGCCAGCCCACCCATAACATGGGCGGCGTCCCCGGCTACTGCCGGAGGATGCAGGGTGGTCAGATCAACACGGCCTGCGACATCCACGTCGCCAAGGAGACGGCCGTCAGCGTGACGGTCGACGGCGACGACGGTCCCGGCCAGTGGGTCTCGGCCGTGGCGATGCGGCATGCGATCCGCAAGGCGAAGGAGAGCGGGATCGGCGTGGTCGGCGTGCTCCACTCGAACCACTTCGGCGCGGCTGGCCACTACGCGTGGATGGCGGCCGAGGCCGGCTTGATCGGCCTGGCGACGACCAACGGCGGACTCGTGCTGGCGCCGTGGGGCGGAACGACCCCCACCTTCGGCAACAACCCGCTCGGCGTCGGCATCCCGACCGGCCGACACCTGCCGATCGTGCTCGACATCGCGATGTCGGTCGTCGCGCAGGGCAAGATCGCGCTGGCGATCGCCGAGGGCAAGCCGATCCCACTCGGCTGGATGTTCGACAAGGACGGGCGGCTCTCGACCAACCCGGAGGACTTCCGCGAGGGCTTCGGCGTCCCGATCGCCGAGCACAAGGGCTACGGCCTGGCGCTGGTGATGGAGGTGCTCGCCGGCGTGCTGACCGGCGCCGGCTTCTGCCTCGACCACGGCCGCGAGACCGTGCGCGACGAGGGCAAGCGGCCCGACCTCGGCCACTTCTTCCTCGCGATCAACCCCGAGCTGTTCATGCCGCTCGAGCAGTTCCGCGCCCGCGTCGACCGAATGGTCGACGAGATCAAGTCGTCGCGGCTCGCGCCCGGCACGAAGGAGATCCTCGTCGCCGGCGAGATCGAGATGCGCAACCGGCAGGCGAACCTGGCGGCGGGCTCGGTGCCACTGCTCCCCTCGACGCTGCGGGCGCTCGAGACGTACCGCGAGGAGGCGGGGCTGGAGACGAAGCTCGCCCAGTCCTGACGCTCGGCGTCAAGCTGTCGCCAGCGCGATCAGCCGCCGGCAGCTCTCGACCACGCTCGTCCCGGGCGCGTGGAGTCCGCCGCCGACCAGGTACATAACGTCGTTCCCGTACATCGCGCGCATCTCGGCGACACGCGCGAGCGTCATCCCACCGCCGGGCGTCGGGAAGATGGGCGCGAGGTCGGCGAGCGGCTCGGCCGTGGCGGCGGCGATGGCGCGGCAGTCGTCGGGGGTGAACGGGAAGCGGCCGCCGTGGTTCGGGTAGATCGCCGCGTCGGCGCCGACCAGGCGCTGGAGTGTGCCGAAAAGCACGGCGTGGGCGACGCCGGCGTCGCGGTGTGCGACGAACGAGCCGAGCAGCGTGGGGTGGCTGAGGATCGGTAGGCCGAGCGCGTCGGCCTCGGCCAGGCAGCGGACGGCGTCCCAGCCGAGCAGGCCGGGCGCGACGAGCAGCGCGCCAGCGCCGAGCGCCCTGGCGCGCTGGGCGCGGCTGAGCAGCCGGTCGGCGGGCGCCGTTACGTTCGGCGCGTAGAGGCATGGGCGGCCGGTGAGGCGGCCCGCGGCGGCGATCGCCTCGGCGCAGCGCGCGACGCGCTCCTCGAACGGCGCCCAGGGCTGATCGGCCAGGCCGTGGTCGTCCTTGACGACGTCGATGCCGCCGAGCGCGAACGCGTGCGCCTGCTCGGCGAGCTCGCGTGGGCCGAGGCCGAGCGGCTTGAGGGCGGTGCAGAAGAGCGGCCGGTCGGGCGCGCCGAGCAGCCGGCGAAGGCCAGCGCGGCCGAAGCGCGGGCCGCGGAAGGCGGCCAGCAGCGACGGCGCCAGCTCGAGCCGCTCGACCCGGACGCCCGGCTTGAGGCTCGTGTTGCCGAAGACGACGTTGAGGAGCTGCGGTAGCTCGCCGCCGGTCGCTTCGACGGCGTAGCTCACCGTCGCGCGGTGGGCGCCTTCGTCCAGCCGCTCCAGCGACTCGAGCCGGCCGACGACCACCTCGCGCAGGCCGCCGTTGGGCACGAGCTCGTCGGGGATCTCGACCGTCTGCTCCAGGCAGAGCTCGCGCGCCCGTGCCGCCGCCTCGTCGGCCGCGCCAGCCACCCGGTAGACGACGCGGAACCGCTCGCCCGACGTGGGGACGGCGACGCTGGGGATCACGGCCCGGCACCGCGGCGGCGCGCAATCCCGGTTACGCCGTGCAGGGCGCGTCCCGAGGCGTCCACGACGAACGCGCTACTCGCCGGGATCGTCCCACTCTTCCCGCCGCTGGTGCAAGCAGGCGGGGTCGAAGGCGGTGACCGGCGCGATGTTCCCTTCCTCGCGCCCTCTCAGAATCCAGCCGACGGCTGTACGCCGCCGCGCCGACACCTCGGGCGTCGGCTCGTGCTCCCGTCGCTGCCGCCCGGGTGGCGGGGTGCCTCGGTCGGTGCAGAGCCATCGCGTCGTCGCCGTGCGCGGCGTCGTCCCCGCCATCGCTCCGATTGTCGCACGACGGTCCCACGGCAGGTACCGGCGCGGTATGCTGCCGTGCATGGCCGAACAGATGCAAGGCGTCTACCCCATCCTTTCCTGCCCATTCGACGGGGCGAGCCGCGTGGATCCCGAGAGCCTGGCGCGCGAGGTCGAGTACCTGATTGAGGCCGGCGTCGACGGCGTCGGGCTCGGGCTGGCGACCGAGATTCCCAAGCTGAGCGAGGCCGAGCGCGACCTGGTGCTGACGACCGTCGTCGAGCAGGCGCGCGGGCGGGTGAAGGTCGTCATGAAGAGCGACGCGCCGGGCACCGACCTGGCGCTCCACTACGCGCGCCGCGCCGCCGAGCTGGGCGCCGACGCGCTGATGGTGATGCCGCCGCCGGTCGCCGGGATGCCGGGTTCGGCGATGCGCGCGTACTTCCACGCGATCGCGCGCGAGGTTGGCTTGCCGATCTTCATCCAGGACGTGCCGACGGCGCCGGTCGCGCCAGCCCAGGCGGCGCAGATCGCGCGCGAGCTCGACCACCCCTGGTACCTCAAGGCCGAGTCGCCGCCCACGCCGCCGCGCGTCGCCGAGGCGGTCGCGGCCGCCGACGGCAAGCTCGTCGTCTTCGGCGGCGCGCACGGCGCCTACTTCCCCGAGGAGCTGCGGCGTGGCTCGGTTGGGACGATGCCGGGCGCGGTGGTGCCCGAGGCGTACGTCGGCACCTGGCGGCTCTGGCGCGCCGGCAGACACGCCGAGGCCGAGGCACACTTCGCCCGCTACGGCACGCTGCTGCGGCTCTTCCAGCAGCAGACCGGGATCGGCACCTACCTGGTGAAGGAAGCGCTTCGCCGCCAGGGCATCTTCGCGACGAACGTCGTGCGCGCGCCCTCGGCGAAGCCCGACGAGCTCGCCTACCAGGAGCTGGCCGCGCAGATGGAGTTGCTCGGCATCCGCTAATATATCGTGGTACGATGCTTTCGGCCCACGACTACCGCGCCCTCGCCGAGTTCCGCTACCAGGTCCGCCGCTTCCTCCACTTCAGCGAGCAGGCGGCGCGGTCGGCGGGGCTCGAGCCGCAGCAGCACCAGCTCCTGCTGGCGGTGAAGGGGCTGCCCGAGGACCAGCGCCCCACGATCGGGACGGTCGCGGAGCGGCTGCAGCTCCAGCACCACTCGGCCGACGAGCTGATCGTCCGCGCCGAGAAGCGCGGTCTGGTCCGCCGCCACCGGGATGGGCTCGACCGTCGCCAGGTGCTCGTCGAGCTGACACCCGACGGCGAGGCGCTGCTGCACAAGCTCACCGTCCACCACCGGGCCGAGCTGCGCGCCGCCGCGCCGGCGCTGCGCCGGGCGCTGGCCGCGCTCGACGGCGCGGCCGAAGCCACGACTTAACCAAGCGTCAGGAGTCACCCACCACACCATGCCCAAGCGCACCGCCTACCCGGCCGCCCGCCACCTCGGCGACTTCGTGGCCCAGCCGTCCATGCTGCCGATCGCCGCGGTCGCGGTCGGCCTCGGCGTCGTCTCGGCGTTCCTTGCCTTCGCGCTGCTCCGCCTGATTGGCGTCTTCACCAACCTCTTCTTCTTCGGCCGCGTTGGCTGGGACCTCGTCCCGATCACGCGGAACCACCTCGGCCCGTTCGTCGTCGTCGTGCCGGTCGTCGGCGGGCTCGTCATCGGGCTGATGGCGCGCTTCGGGTCGGAGAAGATCCGCGGCCACGGCATCCCCGAGGCGATCGAGGCCATCCTGATCAACGGCAGCCGCGTCGAGCCGAAGGTCGCCGTGCTCAAGCCGCTCTCCTCAGCCATTTCGATCGGCTCAGGCGGACCGTTCGGCGCCGAGGGGCCGATCATCATGACCGGCGGCGCTTTCGGGTCGATGGTCGCCCAGCTCCTGCACCTGACCGGCGCCGAGCGCAAGACGCTGCTGGTCGCCGGTGCGGCGGCCGGTATGTCGGCTACCTTCGCCGCGCCGCTGTCGGCCACCCTGCTCGCCGTCGAGCTCCTGCTCTTCGAGTGGAAGCCGCGCAGCCTCATCCCGGTCGCGCTCGCCAGCGCGACCGCCGCGCTCGTCCGGCCGTTCCTGCTCGGCCCGGGCCCGCTTTTCCCGCGCGACGCAACTGGGCCAGTCGGACCCGCCGCGCTCGTCGCCTGCGTGCTCGTCGGCCTGCTGGCCGGCGGCCTCTCCGCGCTGCTCACCGCGGCCGTCTACGGATCCGAGGACGCCTTCAGCCGCCTGCCGATCCACTGGATGTGGTGGCCGGCGATCGGCGGGCTCGTCATCGGCCTCGGCGGGCTCGTCTTCCCCCAAGCGCTCGGCGTCGGCTACGACACGCTCGGCAGCCTCGTCCAGGGGAACGTCCCGCGCGACGTCATCCTCGGCGTGCTGCTGGTCAAGTCGATCATCTGGGCCGTGTCGCTCGGCTCGGGCACGTCGGGCGGCGTCCTCGCGCCGCTGCTCATGATGGGCGGCGCGCTCGGCGGGCTCGAGGCGGCGTTCCTGCCGGCGGAGGCGGCCGGCTTCTGGCCGCTCGTGTCGATGGCGGCGATCCTCGGCGGCACGATGCGCTCGCCCTTCACGGCGGTCGTCTTCGCCTTCGAGCTCACGCACGACGTGGACGCGCTGCTGCCGCTGCTCATCGCCGTGACCGCCGCCTACGCCTTCACCGTGCTGCTGCTGAAGCGGTCGATCCTGACCGAGAAGATCAGCCGGCGCGGCCTGCACCTGAGCCGCGAGTACGCGGTCGACCCGCTCGAGCGGACATTCGTGCGCGACGTGCTGCGGACGAACGCCGTGGTCCTGTCGGTCGACCAGACGCTCGGCCAGCTCGCCGAGCGGTTCGCCTCGGGCCGCCTGCCAGCGCTCATGCCGGTCGCCGACCGCGAGGGCAACCTGGCCGGCGTCGTCACGCGCGCCGACCTCGCGACGCTGCTCCAGTCGACGGGCGACGACCGCTCCCTGGCCGGGCTGATCCGGCCCGACCCGGTCGTCGCCTACCCGGACGAGACGCTGCGGATGGTCGTGACACGGATGGCCGAGACGGGCTTCACGCGGCTGCCCGTCGTCCAGCGCGACGGCCTGCCCCGGCCGCTGGGCGTCATCTCGCTGACCGACATGCTGCGCGCCCGCGCCCGGCTGGTCGAGGAGGAGCACCGCCGCGAGCGCGTCCTGCGCGTCCG
>DASRFH010000226.1:0-11158 GCA_035651675.1 Chloroflexota bacterium
GCCGGAGGTCGAGCTGAGCTTGAACCTCGTCGCGGTGCTGCCACCGGAGGGGCCTCCGCCAAGCGTCCGCAGCCGGGTGCTCGCGATCTTCGGCGTCGAGCTGGCCGAGCTGGCGAAGGCGGGCTCGGCGTTCGTGCTGACGGGCGACACGGCGGCGGTGTGCGACCAGCTCGAGGGGCTGCGCGAGCGGCTCGGCGTCTCCTACGTGACCGTCGCCGACGACACGGCCGAGCCGTTCGCGCAAGTCGTCGCGCGGCTGGCCGGGAGGTAGGCCCTCCCTCTCCCACCAGGACAGGGGAATCGGGGCAGGCGAAGTCTGATAGGCTTCGCCGTGATGAAGGATTCCGCCGAACGCCTCACCCTCGAGCACTACCCGTACGCCTCGCGCCGTCTTCCGCTGGTGGCGACGCGGGGCGTCGTCGCGACCAGTAAGCCGCTGGCCGCCCAGGCCGGCCTGCGCATGCTGCTGAAGGGCGGCAACGCGGTCGACGCGGCGATCGCCACCGCGGTCACGCTCACCGTCGTCGAGCCCGGCTCGAACGGGATCGGCTCGGACGCGTTCGCGCTGGTCTGGGACGGCGCCAGGCTGCACGGCCTCAACGGCTCGGGCCGGGCGCCGGCGACCCACCACCCCGAGCTGTTCGCGAAGCAAGGTCTGACCGAGGTCCCGGCGCGCGGCTGGCACGCCGTGACCGTGCCAGGCGCACCGGCGCTCTGGCGCGACCTGCACGCCAAATTCGGCAAGCTGCCGTTCGAGGAGCTCTTCGAGCCGGCGATCTGGTACGCCGAGAACGGCCACCCGGTCGCGCCGGGCCAGGCCGCCGCCTGGAACGCCGCGTTCGACACGTTCAAGGCGCTCGGGGAGCGTCCGGAGATGGCCGGTTGGTTCGAGACGTTCGCGCCGGAGGGCCGTGCCCCGCGCGCCGGCGAGATCTGGCGCTCGCCCGACCACGCCCGGACGCTGAGGCTCATCGCCGAGAGCAAGGCCGAGGAGTTCTACCGCGGCTCGCTCGCCGAGAAGATCGCGGCGTGGGCGGAGGAGACGGGTGGCTACATCACGAAGCGCGACCTCGCCGACCACACCAGCACCTGGGTGGAGCCGATCTCCACGTGCTACCGGGGCTACGAGGTGTGGGAGATCCCGCCGAACGGGCAGGGAATCACCGCGCTGGTCGCGCTCAACATCCTCGAAGGGTTCGACCTGGCGAAGCACCCGCGCGAATCGATCGAGAGCTACCACCTCCAGATCGAGGCGATGAAGCTGGCGTTCGCCGACGCGCGCCGCTACGTGGCCGACCCCGAGAAGGCGGACGTGCCGACGAATGGGCTGCTCGACAAGGGGTACGCGGCTGAGCGGCGGCGGCTCGTCGGCGAGCGCGCGCTCGATCCGCGACCGGGCGAGCCGCCGCGTGGCGGGACGGTCTACCTCTGCGCGGCCGACGGCGACGGGATGATGGTCTCGTTCATCCAGTCGAACTACCAGGGCTTCGGCTCGGGCGTCGTGCCGCCCGGCACGGGGATCGCGCTCCAGAACCGCGGCCACGGCTTCACGCTCGAGCCGAACCACCCCAACCAGGTCGCGCCCGGCAAGCGGCCGTACCACACGATCATCCCGTCGTTCCTGACGGAGGGCGGCCGCGCGGTCGGGCCGTTCGGCGTGATGGGCGGGTTCATGCAGCCGCAGGGGCACCTGCAGATGGTCGTGAACCAGGTCGACTACGGGCTGAACCCCCAGGCCAGCCTGGACGCGCCGCGATGGCAGTGGATGCAGGGGCGCACGGTTGCCCTCGAGCACGCGGTGGCCGCCCACATCGCGCAGGGACTGGCGGCCCGCGGGCACGCCGTCACGATCCCGCCGACGGTGGGTGGCTTCGGCCACGGCGAGATCATCCGGCGGCTGAGGAACGGCGCCTACGTCGTCGGCAGCGAGCCGCGCACGGACGGCGCGGCGGTCGGCTTCTAATAGCCTCCGCGCGCTCAGGCTCGGACCGGGCGGGCGGCCGCGACTCCAGCGTCCGGCCAGTCCCGCAGGCCGAGGCTGGCGGCGACGGCCAGGACGCTGGCCAGGGCGACGACCGCGAAGAGCGCGGCGTAGCCGGCCGGGTCGTCGCCGGCGCCGAGCAGCGCGGCGAGCACGATCGAGCCGACGATGGAGCCGAGGTAGCGGCTGGTCGAGAACAGGCCCGAGACGGCGCCAGCCTCGCTCGGGGCGACCGCCTCGACCGCGGCGGTCTGCATCGGGGCCGAGGAGAGTCCGGTCCCGACGCCGGCCAGGCCGAGCACGCCGAGCAGCGACGGCAGCGGCAGGTCGGCGCTCACGGCCAGCGGCGCGAGGCCAGCTGCCAGTAGCGCGCAGCCCACGAACGTGGCCCAGCGCCGGCCGACACGGTCGGCGAGCCAGCCGCCCAGCGGCGCGAAGACCGCCGAGCCGATGGAGAGCGCGGCGAGCACCGCGCCGGCCTGGGCGCTCGACGCGCCCGGTCGGTGCGACAGCAGGATCGGCAAGGTCAACAGCGTCGAGTACATCGCCAGGTTGCTCGTACACACCGCGGCCGCCGCGGCGCCAAAGCCTCGGTGGATGAACAAGCCCGGCCTGAGCAGCGGGTCCGGGTGGCCGAGCTCGCGCCGCACGAATACGATCGCGACCACGAACAGCACCGGCACGCCGACGACCACCGCCGTCGTCCCGGCGGCGCGCACGCCGAACGTCAGCGTGCCCGCCAGCCCCAGCAGCAGGGCCGAGAGGAGGACCGCGCCGAGGAGGTCGAACGGTCCGGTCCGCCGCGAAGCGGCCGCGCGCGGCACGGCCCACCAGCCGAGCGCGAGCGCCGCGGCGACCATCGGCACGTTGGCGAAGAAGATCGAGCGCCAGCCGAAGGCGCCGACGAGCAGGCCGCCCAGCGGGGGGCCGACCGCCGCGGCCAGCGCGACCGCCGCCCCGACCATTCCGAAGCCGCTCGCCCGCCGCTCCGGTGGGAGCACCTCGCGCACCAGCGCGGTCCCGTTCGGCAGCGCGATCGCGCCGGCGATCGCCTGCTGGACGCGGAACGCGATCAGCATGGGCAGGCTCGTCGCGAGCGTGGCGCCGAGCGAGGCGACCGCGAAGTAGCCGAGGCCGGCGAGGATCAGACGACGGCGACCGAAGCGGTCGCCGAGCTTGCCGGCCACCGGCTGGAGCGCGGCCATCCCCACCAGGTAGCCGGTCACGAGCCAGCCGGCGGCGGCGACGGAGGCGCCGAACTCGGCCATGATGCTCGGCAGCGCCACCGCGATCATGGTCGAGTTGAGCGGCGCGAGCATCGTCGCGAGCGCGGACGTGGCCAGGATCGGCCGCTCGGCCGGCGTGCTCCCCTCCCCCGTTGCGAGAGGGTCAGGGTAAGGGCTCATCCGCGGCCCGCCGCTAACCGAGACGAGCCGGCGGTGGTTTCAGCACCCTCACCCCAGCCCTCTCCCAGCGGGAGAGGGAGTTGCCGGCCAGCTACAACACCCGCACGAGGCCGGCGTCGCCGTCGACCTCGACGGTCTGCCCGTCCTTGATCACCGCGGTCGCCGCGCCGACCCCGACGACGGCCGGGATGCCGTATTCGCGGGCAACCACCGCGCAGTGGCTGAGGATTCCGCCCGTGTCGGTCACGACCGCGGCGGCGGTCGCGAACAGCGGCGTCCAGGGCGGCGCCGTCGTCTCGGCGACCAGGACGTCGCCCTTCAGCAGCCTCGCCGCCTCGGCCAGGGAACGGACGACGCGGGCGGTGCCGCGGACCTTGCCGGGCGAGCCGGCCGCACCCTTGAGGAGCGACCGGTCGGTGACCGGGGCCGGCGGCGCGCCGAAGAACTTGCCCATGGCGCGGCTCAAGGCGTCATCCGGCGGCGGACCTGGCGGTGGTGTCCCGAGCGCAGGCGGCGGCTGGACCTGCCGGAAGCGCTCGATCTCGGCCTTCCGCTCGGCGACCAGGCCGCGCCGGTCGATGCGCGGCAGCGAGGCGGCGGTTTCGGCGATCTCTTCGAACGTCAAGTGGACGACGTCCTCGGCGCGGTCGAGCAGGCCGGCGGCGGCGAACCGCCGTCCGAACTCCAGCAGCACCATGCGCACCTCGTACTGGCCGCAGTAGTCGATCCAGTACCCGTGGTCCTCGGAGAGCACGATGCCGGTCTGGGCCGCCCGCAGCAAGAACTCGAACTGCTCGACGACCTGACGCGGGTAGCCCTTCAGCTTCTCGCGTGCCGTGGCGATGGCCTGCTCGCGCTCGGCGACCAGGGCGGCGCGCTCGGCTTCTAGGTCGCGGTCCGGCTGGCCGATGAAGTCTTTGAGGTTCTTGATCACCGGCGTCGGGTCTTCGATCCAGCTCGGCTGGCCCATCATGTCGAACTTGTCGCCACGGCGGCCATAGACGTCGAGGTAGGCGCGCAGATCGGCCAGGAATGCCCGACCCTCGGCCGACGCCTCGAGCGCCGGGATGACCTCCTGCGCGGCGCGCGTCTCGAGCACCTGCCTGACCGATGGGATGCCGAGCGCCTTGCGGCTCAGCTTCCACAGCTCTTCGCCCGACTCGACAGTCTTGGTGGTGAAACCTTGCAGCAGCTTGTAGGCGTCGAAGGCGCCCTCGCCACCAAGAGTGTCACGGTAGAAGTCGTCGAAGAGCGACACGGACATCAGCATCGGGAAGGCGACTTCGAAGTGGATGGTCCAGAGCCGCTGGTGGCGCTTCAGCGTCTGGTCGAGGTGGTCGAGGAGCTGCGGCATCGTCGCGCCGCGCAGGTCGTAGGAGCGCCAATAGTCGAGGTGCTGCTTGATCTCGGGGAACCATTCCGTCTCCCAGATCTCGCCGAGGCGCGCCATGGCCTGGCCAACCTTCTCCTGGGCGCGGTGCCCCATCGCCTCCAGCTCCTCGGGTGGCACGAGGGGCGGGTGGAACGACGAGTACTGGTACCCGTTGATCCGCGCCGCATCGAACCGAATGGGAGCCTGGTAGCGCTCGGCGGCGCGATTGACGCCGTCCTCCGGCACGAGCGAGGCGTAGACGATCGGCAGCGGGTCGGGCCAGTGCATCCGGTCGTGAGTCCAGAAGAGGCGCTCCTGCTCGGGACGCTCCCAGGTGACCGGGAAGTCGGGCGGCGCGGGTATCGGCCGCGGCGTGGCGGGGTCGGACATAACGGGGCATCCCTCCTTGGCGGGTTGGACTCCGGGTCAGCGCAGGGTCGTGATAGGTCGGCACTGGAGCAGGTAGAGCTGGCCATCACGCCAGGCGCACTCGACGTCGACGGGCCAGCCCATCGCCGCCTCCAGCTTGACGGCGAGCGCGGCCGCCTCGGCGGCCTGCGCGTCGTCCAGCGACGGCGTGCCGCGCAGCATGCGCGGCACCTCGACCTCGCGCGTGCCGCCGGCGACGGGCACGGTCATCCGCGCCTTGTCGCCGACGCGGCGCGAGAGCACGCGGCCGTCCGCCTTCGCGACGACGTACGTGTCGGGCGTCACGGTGCCGCCCACGATGCTCTCGCCTAGGCCCCAGCTCGCGTTCACCACCACCTCGTCCCGGTCGCCGGTCAGCGGGTTCGCGCCGAACACTACGGCCGCGACGTCGGCGTGGATCAACCGTTGGACGAGGACGGCGAGCTGAACGCGGTCCACCGGCAGACCCTGCTGACGGCGGTACGCCAGCGCGCGCTCGGCGCTGGCCGACGCCCAGCAGCGTTCCACCGCCTCGGCGACCGCCTCGGTGCCGACCACGTTCAGGTAGGTCTCGTGCTGCCCGGCGAACGAGGCGCCCACGCCATCCTCGTCAACCGCCGACGAGCGGACCGCCACGGCGAGGTCGTCGGCGCCGTTCTCCGCCTCCAGCCGGGCGTAGGCGTCGGAAAGCGTTGCTCGCACGTCCGAGGGCAGGGCGCGCGGCGGGCCACCGTTCCAGGCGCGGTCGAAGGCCGCGGTCGTCAGGCAGAAGCCGGGCGGAACGGGATGGAGGCTGGCGAGCCGGGCGAGGTTGGCCGCCTTGCCGCCGACGAGCGCGAGCTCACGGCAGTCCGGGTGGTCGAGCCAGAGGAGGTCCGTCGTCACGGCGAGGGCGCATTCTCTCACGCCGCTGATACGCGGACAACCGCCCCTTTGGATGCGCCCAATTTCGCCGCTGCACTGCCGTTCGGCACCGCGATCTCCACCCGGCCGGACGACCCGATCAGCGCGCACGGGCCGCCGCGCGCCTCGGCGTAGGTGCGGACGAGGCCATGGATGCGCACGGTAGCCAGCGCGAACGACGGGTTCGGTGGTAGGTCGGTGGCGCGGAGGTCGAGGATGAGGTTGCCGAAGCGGTCGACCGCCACGACGTGCGCCTCGAGCGTGCCGTCGGGTTGGCGGATCGGCGTGGGGCGCGGCAGCTCGACCCAGCTCGTCACCCGTGGGCCGAGCTCCTCGATCGGCACGCCGCGCAGGAGGTGGGCGCCGACCGGCGCGAAGACGTCCCGTCCGTGGAACGTGCTGCTCACGGCCGGCAGCCGATAGCGTGGGTTCTCGGCGCGAACGACCGTCGCGTCGGGGCCGAGCTGCCACGAGAGGAGGCCGTTGTCCGGCCCGACCCAGAAGCGGCCGCCAGCGCGGGCCGCCAGCGCGGCGCGGTCCGACCCGACACCCGGATCGACGACCGCCACGACCACCGTGCCCTCGGGCAAATACGGCGCCGAGTCCTCCAGCGCCAGCGCGCCGCCGAGCACGTCCTGCGGCTCGACCGCGTGGGTGACGTCGACGATCGAGGCGCCTGGGCAGATGCCGAGGATCACCGCCTTCATGACGCCGACGTAGCTGTCCTGGAGGCCGAAGTCGGTCAGGAGGGCGATCACACCGGTCTCAGCCCTTGACGTAGGACAGCTTCTCGGCGACCTTCCCGTCGCGGACGCGGAAGACGTCGACGCCGCGCACGTGGCCGTCGCCCCAGGAGTAGCGCCAGCGGACCACCGCGCGGTCGCCGAGCGCGAACTGCTCCTCGGTCTCGAACCGCGCCCGAGGCGAGCCGGCGAAGAACCGCTGCCAGCACGCGCGGACGGCCGCCTGGCCGACGTGGCGCTCCCCGTCGGGCGGCGGGTACGTGTTCTCGAAGACGACGTCGTCGGTCATCAGCGCCATGACCGCGTCGACGTCCTGGCGCGCGAACGCGGCGTTGAACTGGTCGATCAGCTCCATCGTCGTGGTCACGGGCCTGCCCTCCTGTGTTGGGGGCAGTCTAGACCCACACGGTTCATTCGAGGCCGCCGATCGTGCGGGATGGCCCCGCCCACGTCCCCTCTCTGCCCAGGGAGAGGGCCAGGGTGAGGGCGTGACGCCCATGCGCCGCTGCTCGAGCGAACCGTGTTGAGTCTAGGCCTGGCACAGAGCGTGCGCCGTCACGTGGCGGGAGGGCGCTATGGCGACGACGAAGTCGGCGGCAAAATCCACCAGGGCCCAGAAGCGGCCCGACCCGCGGGCCGAGGACGAGAAGCAGCTCGAGCGGATGGGCATGGAGGAGCTGGTCGCTGCCCAACACGCCGTCGAAGAAACGGGCCGCGCCGGGCCGCGCAAGCGCTGAGCGCGGCGGTGCTCCGCCTGGCCGGGTGCGGCGTGTGCTGCGTCCGGACGCGCACCACGGCTCGAACAGCTTAGTAGAGGTTCTCCGGCTTCAACGCCTCGTCGATCTGGCACTCGAGCTCTTCGAGCGACTGGCCGGTCCTGGCCTGGTCGAACATGAGCTTCGGCATCGTCGCCAGATCGGACGATTCGGGCCAGCGCTCCTTCTCCCATAGGCCGGAGCGGCGGAACGCCTTGGCGCAGTGGGCGTAGGCCTCCTCGACCTCGACGCCGATCGCCAGCTTCGGTGGTTTGCCGTCCACGGCGAGCCGCGCGAGCAGCTCCTCGTCGCGCACGATCGTGGCGCGGCCGTTGACGCGGAGCGTCTCCTCCTTGCCCGGCACGACGAAGAGCAGCCCGACGTGCGGGTTCTCCAGGATGTTCCGCAGCGAGTCGACGCGGCGGTTGCCGGGTCGGTCGGGGATGAGCAGCGTCCGGTCGTCGAGGACCTGGACGAAGCCGGGCAGGTCGCCCTTGGGCGAGACGTCGCAGCGGCCGGCCGCGTCGGACGTGCCGAGCAGCATGAACGGAGCCCGGCCGATGATCGCGCGGCAGTGGTCGTCGAGCCGGTCCATCTGCTTCTTCACCGCCCGCTCGCTCGGCTCGCCGACGAGTGCGCGCAGCTCCTCCTCCGAGGTGATCGTCGTCCGCCAGATCCGCTCGGCAAGCTGCGCCATACCTGAGCCCTCCCGGTGTGTAACCGATACATACGCGATTGTCATCCGCCTGTCATCCATTCGGCACGCCGGCTGCACGACCAGCTGTGTTCCGGGCATTACGCGGTGCGTCGTGCGGCGCCGCTCGGGGTGTAACGCAAGGGAGGTCACGAATGGACATGAGGTCTCAAACGCAGGTCGCCAGCGGCCTGAACGTCATCGCTGGCGTGTGGCTGATCGTCTCGCCGTGGGTGCTGCACTTCTCGGCGAACCAAACGGCGATGATCGACGCGGTCGTCGTCGGTATCGTAGTCGGCGTGCTGGCGTTGGTCCACGCCTTCGCGACCATGCGCGCGACCTGGCTTAGCTGGGTCAACGCGATCGTGGCGATCTGGCTGTTCGTCTCGCCCTGGGTGCTGGGCTTCTCGACCGACACGACGCCGTTCTGGAACGCCCTCGTGCTCGGCGTGATCGTCTTCGTCCTCAGCGTGGTCGCCGGGTACTCGGCGACGCGCACGCCCGTGGGCGCGGCCCGGTAGCCGTCGAAGCCGGCGCCGCACGAGCCCGCTTCCTTACCGCGAGTAGAGATCAGGTAGGCTCAGCAACGTGACGTTGGGCTGAGCGGCTGCCCACGCCGCGAACGCCGGCTCGAAACCAGCCGCCGACGCGTAGAGAAACGGCCCACCGAGGGCTTCGGCCGCCCAAGCGCGCCCCGACCTGGCCAGATCTCGGCCGCGGAGCCCGTCTCGAGCGCGCTGCGACTCGGCGGGGCGGCTACTTATAGATACGTGACTCTATAGAGTCACGTATCTATAGATATAGACCCTACACCCTCGCGCTCTGCCACCGGCCGGCGCGGTAGCGCCAGTAGTTGGCGGCTGCCCGGACGGCGGCGTCGAGGACGTTGGAGATGTACACACCGGAAAGGCCGAGGTTGAGCGGCACACCGAAGAGCCAGCCGAGCGGCAGGCGCACGAGCCAGATCGAGACGCCCGTCGCGTACATCGGGAAGCGCGTGTCGCCGGCGCCGCGCAGGCTGCCGGCCATCACCTGCGCCAGCGCCTGGATCGGCTGCGACAGCGCGATGACGCGGAGCGCCGGCGCTCCCACGGCGATGATCTCCGGGTCGTCGGTGAACAGCGACATGATCTGGCGGTCGAAGACGATGAGGCAGGCGCCCATGGTGCACATCCAGACCGCCGCCATCCGGAAGGCGATCCAGGTCGCGCGGTTGGCGATGTCGGGCCGCCGCGCGCCGAGCGACTGGCCGGTCATCGTCGTCGCGGCCATCCCGAAGCCCATCCCCGGCAGGAACGAGACCGACAGCGCGTTGAAGGTGATGCGCTGCGCCGCGTAGGCGGCAGTGCCCATCCCGATCACGATCACCGAGTAGAGCAGCATCCCACCGCTCATCAGCGTCTGTTCGACCATCGAGGGCAAGCCGATCTTGAGCACACGGCTCATCAGCGCGAAGTCGGGGCGCCAGCCGTCCAGCCCCCGGATGTCCACCTTACGCCGGCCGCTCGCCAGGATCGCGATCATCACGACCGCGCCGATCGTCCGCGCGATCGCGGCGCCCCAGGCCGATCCGACCACCCCGAGCGCCGGCAGGCCGAAGTGGCCGAAGATCAGCACGTAGGCGACGCCGACGTTCACCAGGTTGACGAGCCCGGTCACGATCATCGGCGTGCGGGTGTCGCCGGCGCCGCGCAGCGCGCCACCGCAGGTGAGCTGGACGATCAGGAAGAGCGACATCTGCGCCGTCACGTCGAGGTAGGCGCCACCCGCCTGGACGACCTCCGGCTCGACGCCGAGCATCGCGATGACGTTGTGGGCGAAGAAATGGCCGAGGACGGTCACGACCGCGGCCAGCCCGACGGCCATCAGCAGCGACTGCTTGGCGGCGCGCGACGCCTCGTGGGGCTCGCCCGCGCCAGTGAAGCGCGCGACGAGCACCGTCGTGCCGACTGTGACAGCCGAGAGCGCGGCGATGACCAGGAACATGATCTGGAGCGCCGAGCCGGTGCCGGCGATCGCGACCGCGCCGAGTGTGCCGACCATCGCCAGGACGACGACGCCGAGCATCGTCTGGAACAGGTTCTCGGCGATGATCGGGATGGCGAGGCCGTTGACCGAGCGGACCAGGTGGTGCTCGTCGAGGGCGAAGGTCTTCGGCAGGGGCAGGGGCGGTGGGCGTTCGGGAGACGCGGGCGCTTCTTTTGGAATAGTGGCCATACGGGCAATCCTAGCCGACCGTGGTATCGTGCGCCGTGGCCGCGCGGGTCCTGGCCCTCGTGTTGTTGCTCGTCGCGTGCCGGCCGATCCTGCCCACGCCGGCGCCCACGGCGACGCCGCCGCGGCCCCGCCACAACCCGGCCGACACGATCGTCGTCGGGCTGCCGACCGAGCCGACGACGCTGGCGGCGCCGCCGGCCGACAGCGAATCCGCCCGGCTCGTCGGCCAGCTCCTTTTCGCCCAGCTCGTCGGGCTCGACGGCCAGCTCGCGCCGCGCGCCGATCTCGCCGAGGCGGTGCCGACGCTCGAGAACGGCGGCGCGACGTGGATCGGCGACGGCGACGCGCGCCAGCTCCAGGTCACCTTCAAGCTGCGCCCAGGCGCGCGCTGGAGCGACGGGCAGCCGGTCACGGCGCGGGACGTCGTCTTCACCTGGCAGCTCGCGCTGAACCCGACGCTCGGCGGCGCGATCGACACCGAGCGTCGGCTCGAGAAGGTCGAGGCGCCGGACGACGCGACCGCGGTCTTCACCTTCTTCTCGGAGCGCTCGGCGCGCGCCGCCGCCGCGCGGCAGCCGAACCGGTACGGCTTCCTGCGCGACCAGCAGGGACCGGTCGTCGACCCCCTCTACGCCTTCGGGCTGCCCGATTGGTGGGTCTACCCGGCGCACGCGCTCGG
>DASRFH010000227.1:0-11531 GCA_035651675.1 Chloroflexota bacterium
ACGCCGTACGTTACGGCCGACAAGTTCGATCTGGCGCCGTTCGGCAAGCTCGCCAAGGACCCCGACATGTGCCGCAACGGCAAGCAGTGGTGCCTGCCGATCCTGACGACGCTGGCGACGCCCATCTTCTACAACATCGACCTCTTCAACGCCGCCGGCGTGCCGCTGCCGCCCACGGACCCGACTGACAAGAGCTGGAACCTCGACAAGATCTCGGACCTCGCGGCGAAGCTCACTAAGAACCCCGGTACGGCCGACGCCGTCTACGGCTTCGCCACGCCGAACCAGTTCCACCAGTGGGCCTACCTCTGGGGAGTCGATCCGTGGCTCAAAGAGTGGTACGAGCACGGCATCGCCCAGAAGAGCAACTACCTCGACCCGAAGGTCGCCCAGGCGCAGCAGTACCGCGCCGACCTGATCAACAAGCGCAAGGTCTCGCCGCGCCCGTCCGACGAGCAGGGCCTGGCACAGTTGGGCGACATCTTCAAGACCGGCCGCGTCGCGATGTACTGGGCGGGCGGCAACGGTTACTGGCTCTACTCCGACATCACCGCCTTCAAGTGGGGCGTCGCGCCCGGCCCGTGGCAGACCACCAACAAGACGGTCAACTTCACCGACCCGGTGCTCATCTCGGGCGACAGCAAGGTGGCCGACCACGCCTGGTCGTTCATCAAGTACCTGACCGGCAAGGACGGCCAGACCGACTACGTCAAGGCGATCGGCACGCCGCCGGTGCGCTCGGACGTCTTCGACACGTGGCTCGACTACGAAATTACCAAGACCGGCATGAAGTCGAAGGACGACCTGAAGCGGGCCGCGCTCTACTACGAGAACGACTACATCGACAACTGGGCGCACTACACCGTCAACGCCGGCCAGCTCCAGACGATCCAGACCCAGGACGGTCAGCCGATCTGGGATGGCGCGGTCGCGGCCAAGGACCAGATGGCGAAGATTCAGAAGGACATGGACGACGCGCTGGCCAAGACCTACGACGAGTACAAGTCGACGCGCCTGACCACCGACACCCTATGCCAGCCCATCGTCGCCTCCGCCGCCGGAAGCGCGACCTGCCAGTTCGAAACGGTCTGAGCCTCCGGAACGGTTGAACGTCGTCGTCCTCGTCGTCGACTCCCTCCGCTACGACCACCTCGGCTGCAACGGCAACGCGCGGGTGCGCACGCCCGCCCTCGACGCCTTCGCGAAGCAGGCGACGGTCTTCGAGGGGGCGGTCGTCGGCTCGTTCGCGACGGTGCCGGTGCGCCACGACCTCTTCCGCGGCCGCTGGGGCGACCCATTCAACGCCTGGGCGCCGCTGCCGGCCGACGCGCCAACGCTGCCCGGCCTGCTGCGCGACGAGGGCTACACCGCGATGCTCATCCACGACACGCCGCACCTGATCAACTTCGGTGCCGGCTTCGACCGCCCGTTCCACGGCTGGGACATGGTCCGCGGCAACGAGGTCGACCGCTGGCGCACCGACCGGATCACCCGCGCTGACTACCCGTGCAACCCGGCTAAGCTGCGCAGCCGCGACCGCTTCGCCGCCCAGACGATCCGCAACGGGCTGAAGCGCCAGCGCGAGGAGGACTACTGCTCGCCGCGCCTCTTCGCGACCGCCATGCGTTGGCTCGAGGACAACGCCGACCACGAGCGCTTCCTGCTATGGATTGACTGCTTCGACCCGCACGAGCCGTGGGATCCGCCGCACCACTACGTCGACTTCTACGACCCCGGCTACGACGGCGAGGACGTTACCTTCCCGCTCTACGGCCCCAGCAGCGTGGTCACCACGCGCGAGCTCAAGCGCATGCGCGCGCTCTACGCCGCCGAGGTGACGATGGTCGATCGCTGGATCGGTCGCTTCCTCGATCGGCTCGACGACCTCGGCTTGGCCGAGCGGACGCTCGTCGTGGTCGCCTCCGACCACGGCTTCCTCTTCGGTGAGCACGGCCTGATCGGCAAGGGCGACTTCTACTGGGACGTCGCCCACCAGGTGCTGATGGTGCGCCACCCCGCCGGCCTCGGTGCTGGCCGCCGCGTGCCGGATCTGGTGCAGCCGGTCGACCTCTTCCCCTCCGTCCTGGAGCTCGTGGGCTCTCCACCGCCGCCGGGCCTCGACGGTCGCTCCTGGGCCTCCGCCCTCGACGGCGAGCTCGTCGGCCGCGAGCTCGCGTTCTCTGGCAGCACGCGCAGCCTCGAGGTGACCGAGGGCGCCCTCACCCACGTCCAGGCCACCGACGGTCGGTGGTGCCTGCTCGACCATCCCGACCCCGGCCTGCGCGAGCTGTACGATCTCACGTCGGACCCCTCGCAGACGCGCAACGTCGCTCCGTCCGAGCCAGCCGTGGTCGCCCGCCTCCACGCCGCGCTCGTCGAACACTACCGCGCCCACGGCGCCACCCCCGCCACGCTTCGCCTCCTCGAGGAGGGCGACGGCGCCGCGCGCCCGACCGCCCCACCCGGCGACACCCATGCCTGGGTCAGGGACGCGCTGGGGCCGCGGAACTTCCTGCCGGCCGAGCTGGATTAAGCGATCGCCTCGACGCGGACGGCGCCGCCGGCGACCACCCGGATCGTGAGCTCGTGGCCTTCCAGTAGGGCCCATCCCGATCAGTGGCACGCCGCTCGCCCCGATTGCCAGCACGCGCCGCGGCATGCCGTCCCACTCGACGGCGGCTGCGTGCATATCAAGAATCACCTCGCTGCCGTCGGCGAGGATTCCCGGCTGGCGACCAATCCACGCCAATCTGAGCCCCGCCACGACGTCAGGCGGCAGCGTTCCGTCGAAGCCCGTATCGATGGCCGCCGCGATCTCTCGCTCGGTGCCTTTTGGACCCAGGACGCGCAACGGCACGACCGCCTCGCGGGCGGCCGTCACCGCGTCGACGATCAAGAGGCACGCGCGTTGTGGCCGCGATCGAACCGGTGGGCGGCCCGCTCGCCGACGCGCCTCAGCCAAACGGCCGCGTCCGGCCGACGCGCCCGCAGCCGATCGACGGCGGCGAGCTCGTCCGGGTCGACCTCGAAATCCCCCGTGCCGATGTCTATCGCCACGAACTCGCCGAGATGCGCTGGCTCGACGCGCGGCCTCACGTCGCGCTCGTACAGCGCATCTCCACGCCGTCCGAATTCCGCCTTCTCCACCAGTCGACCGTCTCGCACGCCGCCATGGTATCGCGCCTGCCGCGCTCTCAGTTCGGCGCGGCACGCGGCGGCAGGCGGCTCTCGGTCCGCACCAGCTCGTCGAGCAGCAGCGCGGTCAGCTCCGCTCGGGGGCCGCGGTAAGCCGGGTCGTCCCACCGGTTGACGAGCTCGTCTGGGTCCGCGCGCAGGTCGTACAGCTCGCCGTACGGGCGGCCGGCGTAGGCGGTGATCCGCCAGTTGCGCGAGCGCAGCGTCTTGAGGTGCAGCCCGGGGATGAAGCGGGACTCGTATTCGACCAGGGCGTGCGGGCGGCCGGGCGCCGAGCCGCGCATCACGCCCACCAACGAGCGGCCCTGCACGTCGGGCAGCGCGCCGGGCTCGGGGACGCCGCCGGGGTGGCGGCCGGGCGCCGGCGGCCAGGTCGTGTACGGCACGCCGGCCAGCTCGCAGATCGTCGGCGCGAAGTCGGCCTGGCTGACCACGTCGGGCACCACGCCGCCCGGCGCGGCCAGGCCGGGGTAGCGCACCAGGAGCGGCACGCGGATCGACGCGTCGTAGTGCCAGACGGCGTAGCCGTCGGCCCAGTGGTCGCCGAGCATGTGGCCGTGGTCGCCCATGAACGCGACGACCGTGTCGTCGAGCTGGCCGGTCGCCTCGAGCGCGGCGAGGATCCGGCCGACGTTCACGTCGATCAGGTGGACCATCGCGTAGTAGCGCGCCTTGAGCACGCGGTCGTGCTGCTCGGAGCGTGCCTCGTTCGCGCGTTGGGCGCCGCCGTACGGCCGCCAGCCGGGGTACTGGCCGGGCTCCTCGCCGCGGAAGTGGGGCGGCTTGTCGGCCGTCTCGCCGCGCCGGCGCAGCGGCGGCGGCACGTCGGCCGGGTCGTACATCTCGGCGTACGGCCGCGGCGGGCAGTATGGCCCGTGCGGGTCGGGGAACGACGCGAAGAGGAAGAACGGCGCCTGGCCGGGCGTGTAGCGGCGGCGGTCGTAGCGCCGCAAGAACTCGACGCAGCGGTCGCCGACGTAGGTCGAGCTGTGCAGCTCAGCCGGCAGCGCCGAGACCCAGCACTCGCCGACCGGCGTGTCGAGCGCGGCCTCGCGGTCGAGGAGGCGCACCGCCTCGGGGTGCTCCTGGTACAGCCACGCGCCGTAGTGGCCGGCCGGCTTGGAGTGGGCGCAGGTGCGCCACTGCTCGCGGAACCCGTAGTAGTGCTCGCCGGTCATCGCCTCGGCGCGGCGCGGGTCGTCCCAGCCAAAGACGTGGTCGGGCGACGACGGCACGTTGTAGTGGACGTCGAGGTGGCCCTTGCCGACGATGCCGGTGCGGTAGCCGAGCTGGTCGAGCACCGTCGCGAGCGTGGTCGTCTCGCGCGGCCAGCGCACGCCGTTGTCCCACAGCCCGTGCGCGTGCGGCCAGCGACCGCTCAGCACGCTCGCCCGCGCCGGCGAGCAGAACGGGCTCGTCACGCAGCAGTAGTCGAACCGCACGCCCTCGCGCGCCAACCGGTCGAGGTTCGGTGTCGACACGAGCGGGTTGCCGTAGCAGCCGAGCGCGTCGCGCCGGATGGCGTCGGCCATGATCAGCAGGATGTTCGGGCGCCCGCGGTGCACGGTCGTCGCGGCGGCGTCGGTCACGGCTACCACTCCTCCGCCACGTGGAACGGCTCGGACTCGAAGGCGGGCCGGGCGGCGCGGCCGCGCGCCGACACGAACAGCATCATCCGCGCGGCGTCGGAGCCGGACGGGGACGGCACCGTCCGCCAGCCGCTGCGCTCGTAGAACCGGACCCGCTCCGGACGGCAGAACAGCGCCGCGACGTCCACGCCGCTCGCCAGGATGTGGCTGGTCGCCGCCGCGACGACGCGCCGCCCGTGGCCCTGCGCGCGGGACGCCGGAAACGTGAAGACGTTGGCCAGGCCGCCCACCCGGTAGCGCCCGCCGGCGTGCTCGAGCTCGGTCTCGACCACCGCGGCGTGGCTGATCAGGCGGTCGCCCGAGACGAGCGCGAAGTAGACGGGGCGCATCGCCCGGTCGTTCGGCGCGCAGAGCGAGGCGCTGTCCACCCACGGCCAGGCGACCCGGATGAACGAGACCGCCTGCCAGTTCAGGTGGGCCGGCAGCTGGTCGCGGAAGGTCAGCAGCCGAAGCATCTCGTCCATCGCCGGGCGCCAAGTGTGCCACAGCCGTCGACCGCCGCGACCCGCCTCGACCGTTCCTCATCCCCCGTTGAACCGCGCCTCGACCCCAAACTAGACTAGGCCGCCGCGCGAGCGCGGTGGCGGGACGACGTGGGCGTAGCGACGCGGGTCTGGATGCGGAGGGGGGCTCGGCCCCCCATCCACGCGGCCGGCGCGGAACGGCGCATCACCCCTGGCCTGCTGCTGGCCCTGCTGCTGGGCCTGACGATCGGGATCGCCGGCGCCTACGTCGTCACGCTGCGCCTCCCCAGACCCCCGGCCGTCACCGCGCCGTCGCTGCCCGGGCTGACGACGCCGGCGCGGCGGGGCCCGATGGTCGTCACCCTCCAGGCCGCTGGCATGACCGTCCCCGACCGGCAGGCCAGGCTCGGCCCGCGCCAGCCCGGCACGCTGACCGAGGTCGACGTCAAGCCCGGCGACGCGGTGCAGGCCGGCGCGGTGCTGGCCAGGACCGACACCTCCAAGCTCGAGTCGAAGCTCGAGCAGGCCAAGTCCGACCAGCGCGCCGCCCAGCTCAAGCTCGACCAGATCAACGCCGGGCCGCGCCCCGAGGAGGTCACCCAGGCCGAGGCGAACGTCCAGGGCGCCCAGGCGAAGCTGGCCGACGCCGTCGCCGGCCCGCCCGCGCCGAACCTCGCCGCCGCCCAGGCCGAGGCGAACGCCGCGACCGCCCAGCTCCGCAGCGCCCAGCAGAAGCTCGACGTCCTGACCGGCGGCAAGGCGCCCGACGAGCTGCGCCAGGCGGTCGCCGAATCGGCCAAGGCGCAGGCCGAGCTGCAGCGCGCCCAGGGCCAGCTCTCGCGCGTCACGACCGGCGGCACGATCGACGAGCAGAAGGCGCAGACCGCGGTCGTCCAGGAGCTGCGCCGCACGCTCCAGGCGCAGCTCGCCGGCAAGAACCTGGCCTGCGCCCACGCCGGCGGCGCTTGCGAGGCGGCCAAGGCCGCCTTCACCAAGGCGCAGCAGGAGCTGTCGGCCGCCGAGGCGAAGCTCCAGGCGCTCAAGACGCCCGGCACCCAGCAGGAGATCGACGCCGCGACCGCCCAGGTCGAGCAGGCGCGCCAGGCCGCCCAGCAGGCGAACCTGAAGGTGCAGCGGCTGCAGTCCGGCAACCTGCCGACCGACGCCGAGATCAAGCAGGCACAGGCCGAGGTCGAGCAGGCGACCGCCCAGCGCGACGCCGCCCAGGCGAAGGTCGACGCGATGCGCCAGGGCCCGAGCGCGGGCCAGGTGCAGCAGGCGCAGAGCCAGCTCATCGGCGCCCAGGCGCAGCTCGCGCTCAAACGCCAGCCAACCACGCCCCAGGAAGTGGCGATGGCCCAGGAGCAGCTCCGCAAGGCCGACATCGCCGTCAAGGACGCCCAGGCCGACCTCGACGGGGCGACGATCGTCGCCCCGTTCAACGGCGTGGTCGCCAGCGTCAACGCCAACGTCGGCGACCAGGTCGGCAGCTCGCCGATCATCACGTTGATCGACCCGAGCGTCATCCGCGTCGAGATCGGCCTGGACGAGACGGAGGTGCGCCGCATCGCGGTCGGGTCGCCGGCGCGCGTCACCTTCGTGCCGACACCCGACCAGGTCCAGACGGCGAAGGTCACCTCGATCGCGGCCGACCCGACGATGCTGCCGAGCGGCCTGGCCCGCTACTCGGTGCTGCTGACGCTCGACGACCAGAACGCGGTCCCCCGGCCGGGCACCGGCGCCGACGTGACCGTGCTGGTCGCCCAGAAGGACGACACGCTGCAGATCCCCGCCTCGGCGGTCGCCAGGGTCGGCGGCGACCGGCTCGTCGCCGTCGTCGTCGACGGCAAGCCCGAGGTGCGGCCGGTCAAGGTGGGGATGCGCACCGACCAGATGGTCGAGGTGACCGACGGGCTCAAGGAGGGCGACGAGGTGATCGTGCCGGCGCCGCAAGCGCTGCTCGGGTCGCGGCTGGGCTCGCTCGCGATCCCCACCCCGCCCGCCGTCCCGACCGGCCTGCCCGACGCGTCCAGCCTGCCGGCCAGCGTCCCCGCCAAGCTGCCCGCCCCGCCGAAGCCGTAGGTCGGCTCCCCCCTCCCACCACCGTCCCTCAACCGCCGGCGACCACCCGATCGGGCACCACTCTTGCTACGCTCGGGCCGATGCCCGTCGGCGTGTCCCTCTCGACGCTCAGCAGCCTATCGTCGTCCGACCGGCAGTTCGTCCGCGCGCTGGTGGACGCCTCCGTCGAGAAGGCGCGCAGCCAGCACCGCCACGCGGTCGCCGCGCTCTTCGCCGCGCTCAGCGACGCGCTCGGCTCGCCCGACGCGCCGACCAGCGTCGTGCTGGAGGCCGCCGCCGACCTCGACGCCGAGGAGCTCGACGCCATCCTCGACGGCTTCGACGCCCGCGCCCGGCGCGAGCGCGCCGAGGGCAACCTGGCGCGCGCCGAGCTGTTCCGCGAGCTGCGCGCCGGCCTCGAGGCCGAGCGCGAGCGCCGCGGCGCCGTCCTGGCCGCCCTCGACCGCTCGATGACCTGGTACGAGACCCACCTCTCCGGCGACCACTAGCCTGGATTATTCGCGGACCTGCCCATTCGAACTCGCAAGCAGGCTGCACGGCCGCCGCTCGTTATCGTCAACGCGGCTCGTTCTCCGAAGCAGGCGAGCGTGTGAATAATCCAGGCTAGCGGTACACCTCGTCGTGGCTGCCCACGTCGAGTAGCGCGATCGTTTCTTCGTCGATCCGCGGCGTGATGACGATCCGGTAGCTGTGGGTAAGGCTGACCGCGTGTAAGCCCTCGAGCGCGCCGCGCCGCGGCCGGGGCCGCGGGCGAGGCAGGAACGGTCGGCTTCCGGGCCGCGCGGCGCCTGCGCGCGGGCCGCCGGGCGTGCCGCCGACCGGACGGTGGAACGCATCACTCCCGGACGAACAGCACCACCGACGCTGCTAGGAGCAGCCCCATCGCGACGTTGAACGCGCGGGCCACGCGCTCGAAGCGCAGCAGCCGCTGCAGCAGCGCGCCGAAGGCGAGCCACGGGAAGCAGCTGGGCAGCGCCGCCGCGGCGAAGGCGAGCGCCAGCGCCGCCGATTGCCCGAACGCGCCCGCCCCGGCGCCGCGGTCGAGGAACGCCGCCGCGGCGCTGGCGCAGACCAGCCACGACTTCGGGTTCACCCACTGGAACGCCGCCGCGCCGACGAACCCGATCGGCCGCCCGGCCGCGCCGCCCGTTCCGTGCGCGGTCGCGATCTTCCACGCCAGCCAGAGCAGGAACGCCGCGCCCACCCACTTCGCGCCCGTGGCGAGGACCGGGCTCTCCAGGAGCACGGCGCCGAGCCCGAACGCGACGAGGAACATCATCGCCGCCATCCCCGCCGCGACGCCGAGCAGCGCCGGCAGCCCGCGCACCACGCCGACGTGCGCGCCGGTCGCGGTCAGGAGGGCGTTGCTCGGGCCCGGCGTGCCGGCCGCGGCGACGCTGAACAGGAAGAAGGCGATCACCTGCTCGCGGCCCATCCTCGGCCCCCGTCGCCCGGTAGACTGGTCGTGTGGCGACCAGCCTACGGCCGACCGGCGCCGAGGGTCTTGAACGATCGTGCGCACCGGGCGAGTTCCTCCGCGGGCACGGGCCGATCGACGGCGTCGAGCTGATGGAGGCGCGCTTCGGCCGGCGCGCCTACGGCAAGCACCGCCACGACACCTACGGCATCACGCTGACCGAGCTCGGCGTGCTGACGTTCGACTACCGCGGTCGGGTCGAGACGAGCCTGCCCGGCCAGGTGGTCGTGCTGCACCCGGACGAGCTGCACGACGGCCGGCCCGGCGACGACACCGGCCTCGGCTACCGCATCGTCTACGTCGAGCCGGCGCGCATCGCCGAGGCCGTGCGCGCGATCCGCGGCCGTCCCGGGCCGCTCCCGTTCGTGCGCGAGCCGGTCGTCACGACGCCACAGCTCGCCCGCGCGGTCGCGAGCGCCTTCTTTTTCGCGCCGGGGGAGGACGCCACCAGCCCGGCGCTCGCCGAAGGGGGGAGGGGGTTGGAGCCGCTCGCGCGCGACGGGCTCGTGCTGCGCCTCGCCGAGGGGCTGCTCGCCGCCGACCCGGCCGAACGGCCGGCCGCGCCGCCGCGCCGCCTCGACGTGCCCGCGCTCGAGCGCACCCGCGCCTTCCTCCACGGGCAGCCGCGCGTCGTCCGCTCGGCCGAGCTCGAGGCCGTCGCCGGCCTGACGCGCTACGAGCTCGCCCGCCAGTTCCGCGCGCTCTACGGGACGAGCCCCTACCGCTACTCGCTGATGCGCCGGCTCGACCTCGCCCGGGACCACCTCCGCCGCGGCGCCGCGCTCGTCGACGCCGCTGTCGACGCCGGCTTCGCCGACCAGCCGCACTTCACCCGCGTCTTCCGCGCGGCGTTCGGCGTCACGCCCGGCCGCTACGCCCGGCTCCAGGCCCTCGGCGGCTAGAACGCCGGCCCGGTGTTCGCCGGCCCGGCCTCGGGTGTCGTTGCGGGCGGAGCGAGGAACCCGGCCGGGCGCCGTGCGCCGGCGCCCCCGGGGGAGCCGGGGACGGCGCGCCGGCCGAGATCCCTCGTCGTCCCTCCTGGGGACGACACCACCGGGCCAGCGTTCTAGTCGCTCGTCAGCCTCAGCTCGTAGTCGACCCCGGTGTTGGGGTCGTAGTTGAACACCTGCACGACGTACGTGCCGGGCGCGTCGGCGATCAGGTTGCCCGAGACGTTCCAGGGCAGGCCGAGCTGCGGGCCGCCGCGGACGTAGATCCTGTTCTTCTCCGGGCCGTACACCCTGAAGCCGGCCCACGTGGCGGCGACCGAGCTCTCCGGCGTGATGCGCACGTCGATCGTGTAGACGGCGCGCTTGCCTGGGTAGTCGAGCTGGAAGAAAGCGAAGTGGCCGTCCGGGCCTTTCTCGAGGTGGCCTTTGGCGCCGCTCGCACCGGCCGAGGAAGCGGCGGCGCCCACCGGCGTCGGCGTGGCGCCGGCCGAGGCAGCGGCGGGCGCGGCACCGGCGGCGGCCGGCGACGGAACCGCCGGGGCCCCGGCGGCGGCGCCCGCGGGCGTTGGGGCGGCGCCGGGCGAGGCAGCGGCGGCCGGTGATGCCACGGCGGACGGGCTCGCCGAGGCACCAGGCGTCGCGGCCGCGACCGGGCTGGGCGCGGCCGGCGCGGCGGCCGGGGAAGGGGCCGCCGGCGCCGGGGAAGCGGCCGCGGCGGCACCCGCCGTCGCGGCCGCCGCTGGCGTCCCGCTCGCGCCGGCCGCTGGCGTCCCGCTGGCCGCCGACTGGTCGGTGGGCACGGCGATGGGCAGCACGCCCGGCCCGCTCACGACCAGGCCGAAGCCGATCGGCGTGCTCGGGTTGAAGTTGAACACCTGGATCACGTACGTGCCGGGCTCGCGGCTGATCACGTTGCCGGAAACGTTCGGGCTCATGCCCTTCTGCACGCCGCCGCGCGCGTACTCGTGGCCGGGGTTCGGCCCGAGCACCTTGAACCCGGCCGACTTCAGCACCAGGATGTCGTCCGGCTGGATCTCCACGTCGACGTTGACCGTCGACCCGTCGCCCTTGTAGTCGAACTTGTAGTAGGCGAACTTGCCGAGCTTGTCCCCTTCCAGGTAGCCGCTGACGACCTGGTCCGGCTGAACGGGGATGGCGCTTTTCGGCGTGGAGTTGTCCGGGGTCGGCGACGGCAGGAGCGATGGGTCGACGGTCGCGCTGGGGGAAGGGGCCGGACTCGCCGTCGCCGCCGGGGTCGAGGTCGGCGTGGCGGCCGAGGCGGCGAGCGGGAAGCCGAAGAGCGAGCCGAGGACGAGCGCGGTGCAGCAGCAGAGAGCCTTCATGGGACCCCCTACGGTAGCCGAGCTTTTCGGGGTGCTGCCACCCCGCAAGGTGTGACTTCTCTTACTGACAAGCGGCCACCTGACGCGTAAGATGAGCACTCGGTAGCCCCCTACGGTAAACCCTCAGTCGACGGAAGACCATAGTGAATGGAAGCGCCGAAACCGACGTCCGTCGCGGCATCCAGACCGTCGGCCTCGTCCTGGCCATGGCCTGCGCGCTCTTCATGGTTGCCTACGTCGGCTACGGCGAGGCCTGGCGTACCTACCCGCGCATCGAGCTCGACCGGCTCGCCGCCCAGGACGAGACGGTCCAGAACGCGCTCGATCCCCTGATCAAGGCCGGGCTGCCGGTCGCCTCGATCCCGGGCTTT
>DASRFH010000228.1:0-26160 GCA_035651675.1 Chloroflexota bacterium
TCCTGGGTGAGCGCGGGCACCGCGTGCTGCTCGTCGACCGCGACCGCTTCCCCAGCGACACGCTCTCGACCCACTTCGTGGGCCCGCAGCACGTGCCGCTGCTCGCCAAGCTCGGCGTGCTCGAGGACGTGGAGGCGTCCGACCTGCGCCGCATCCGGCGGAGCCGGACCTACGTCGAGGATCTCGTCTTCGAAGGGCCGATGGCGCCGCCGTACGCGCTCGCGCCGCGCCGCGACCGGTTCGATGCGATCCTCGTCGAGCACGCGTGCCGCCGCGGCGGGGTCGAGCTCGCGGAGCGGACGACGGCCGAGGGGCTGGTCGAGGAGGGCGGCCGCGTGGCGGGGGCGGTGCTGCGCCAGGCCGGTGGCGCGGCCCGGACGGTCCGGGCGCGTTGGGTCGTCGGGGCGGACGGCAAGTTCTCGAAGGTGGCCGAGTGGGTGGGAGCCCGGAGCTACGAGCAGGTTCCGGCGCTGCGCCCGGGCTACTACGGCTACTTCCTGGGCCTGAAGCCGCTGCCTGAGACCACCCTGGAGATCTTCTTCACCCCCGGCCAGATGGGCTTCATCTTCCCCATGGAGCCCGGCCTCGACTGCTTGGCGCTCGAGTTGCAGCCACCCGACTTCGATGCCTTCCGTGCCGAGCCGGTTGAGACGTTCCTCAGCCGCTTCAGGGCGCTGCCTGGGATGGCGGAGCGGCTCGCCGACGCGCGGCTGGAGGACCGGATCTTCGGCACGCGCGGGGTGGACAACTACCTGCGGCAGCCCTACGGGCCGGGCTGGGCGCTCAACGGCGACGCCGGCTGCCTGAAGGACCCGAGCACCGGCACCGGCATGGGCGATGCGTTGACGCAGTCGTTCCTGCTGGCCGACGCGCTGGACGCGGCGCTGCGCGGCGAGGACGAGAAGGCCGCGCTCGGCGCGTTCCACCAGAAGCGCGACGAGGCGATGCTGCCGGGCTACCGGTTCACGATCGACTACACGCGGGCAGCCGACATCCCGACGGAGGCGCTCGACGGCCTGCGGGGGGCGCTCACGAGCCCGGCGCTGGCCCGCTCGCTCGTAGCCGCGCTGCCCGCGAAGCTGCCCGAGCTGATGCCCTCGGCGATGCCGCGCCTGACCGCCATCGCCAACGGCTTCGCGGCGGCGCGCCGCGCGGGGGTTGCCGCCGATGGCCAACGCTGAGGAGCCCCGCGCCAGCACGGTCGAGGCGAACGGCCTCCGGTTCCACGTCGTCGAGGCGGGTGAGGGGACGCCGGTCCTCCTGCTCCATGGCTTCCCGGACACGTCGTACCTCTGGCGGCACCAGATCGCCGCGCTCGCCGGGGCGGGCTACCGGGCGATCGCGCCGGACATGCGCGGGCGCGGCAGGACCGACCGGCCGACGGCCGTCGCCGATTACGCGCTGCCGATGATGGTCCGGGACGTCGCAGCGCTGCTCGACGCGCTCGACGTGCCGCGTGCCCACGTCGTCGGGCACGATTGGGGCGCGGCGGTGGCCTGGCTGGTTGGGTCGCTGCTGCCCGACCGCGTCGACCGGCTGGTGGCGATCTCGGTCGGCCATCCCGCCGCGCGCGGCCGGCCGACCCTCGATGAGCTCCAGAAGGGCTGGTACCGCCTGCTCGTCCTGTTCCCGCGGGCCGAGGAGTTGCTGCGTCAGGACGACTGGTACCTGATGCGCGTGCTCCTCCAGAACGCGGCCGACGCCGAGCGCTACCTCGCCGACCTGGCCGAGCCCGGCGCGCTGACGGCCGGCCTGAACTGGTACCGCGCGAACCTCCCGCCGGAGCGGCTGGTGGGTCCGCCGCCGACGCTGCCGCCGATCAGCGCGCCGACGCTCGGCATCTGGAGCAGCGGCGACCTCTACCTGGCCGAGGAGGCGATGGTGCGCTCGGGCCAGGTGGTGAAAGGGCCGTGGCGGTACGAGCGGTTCGAGGACGCGACCCACTGGATCCCGCTCGACCAGCCGGAGCGGCTCAACACGCTGCTGCTCGAGTTCTTCGCGTAGGTCCCTCCCGCGGGGGAGGAGAACGTCAGCGGACCTCGAGCAGCTCCACGTCGAAGATGAGCGTGGCGTTCGGCGGGATGACACCGCCGGCGCCGCGCTGGCCGTAGCCGAGCTCGGCCGGGACGATCAGGCGGCGTTTGCCGCCGACCTTCATCGTCGCGACGCCCTCGTCCCAGCCCTTGATCACGCGGCCGGCGCCGACCGGGAACGCGAACGGGCGGCCGCGGTCGACCGACGAATCGAACCTGGTGCCGTTCTCGAGCCACCCGGTGTAGTGGACGACCGCGGTCCGATCCACCGCCAGCGCCCCGGTCCCGACCTCGATGTCCTGCCATTTCAGGCCGGACGGCTGCTCCTCGATCGGCTTGTCGACTGGTTCCACGGGCGAGCCTCCGGGTGCTGAAGTCGCCGAAGAGGGTACTAGAGCGGCAAGCGGACCGGCAGGTGGCTTCTGCCGGAGCGGTAGATCGCCTCGACTAGCTCGAGCGCGTGGCGGCCCTCGCGGCCGTCGACGAACGGGCGACGGCGCTCGCGGATCGCGGCGTAGAAGTCGGTGAACTGGGCCACATGGCCGTGGGAGGTCGTCGCGGCCGGGTCGCTGCGCGCGCCGCTGACCTGCGTGCCGGCCTGTTCGACTGTCGGCTCCTGGCCGCGCAGGTACCACTCGAGGCGCCCGTCTCCCTGGACCAGCACAACCGAGCCCTCGGTGCCGTGCAGCTCCAACCGCTCCGCGAACCCCGGGTAGGCGACCGTGGTGCCGACGAGGGATCCAACCGCGCCGCTCTCGAAGCGCAACAACGCGACCCCGACGTCCTCCATCTCGATCGGGTGGAGCTGCGTCGCCGTGATCGCCTGGACCTCGCTCACCGGCCCGCAGATCCACCGCAGCAGGTCGATCGCGTGGATCGACTGGTTGATGAGCGCGGCGCCGCCTTCGCGCGCCGCTGTGCCGCGCCAGCTCGAGCCCCGGTAGTACTCGGCGCTCCGGAACCACTTCGAGCTGAGCGTCACAAGCAGCAGGCGGCCGAACCGGCCCACGTCGAGCGCCTCTTTGACCCTGCGCGGCAGTGGTGTGAAGCGGTTCTGGAACATCGCGCCGAGGGCCACGCCGGCCGCGTCGCACGCCGCGATCACGCGGTCCGCCTCGGCGACGTTCCGCGCCATCGGCTTCTCGATCATCACGTGCTTGCCGGCGCCGGCCGCGGCCTCGGCGAGCGCCACGCGCGTGTCCGGTGGCGTGCAGAGGTGAACCGCCTCGACGTCGGGGTCGCCCAGCATCGCCGCGGCCGAGCCATAGGCGCGCGGGATTCCCCACTTCTCGGCGAACACCCGGGCCTTATCCTCGGACGTACCGACCACGGCGACCACGCGCGCCAGTGGCACCTGGACCAGCGCGGTCATGTGCTGGGTCGCGCTCAAACCCGTCCCGATGATGCCGACGCCGACTGCCTCCGCCGCCATGACGCACCTCCATGACGCCGCATACACTAACTCGGTGCCCCGGCCGCTGCCGCCCACGCCGTACAAGCGCAGTGTCTTCACCGACGAGGTGTCGCAGGAGCTCGACCGTGCCATCGCGGTCGCGACCGACTACGGGCTGGAGGGCCTGGACGTCCGCTCGGTGTGGGGCAAGACGGTCCACGAGCTGGACGACGACGAGCTCGCGCGCTTGAGGCGCGCGGCCGACGCGGCCGGCCTGGCGATCCCGAGCGTCGCGCCGCCGTTCATGAAGTGCGAGGTCGACGACCCCGACGAGTGGGCCGAGCACAAGCGCATCCTCGATCGCTCGCTGCGCGCCGCCGAGCGGCTCGGCGCGCGGGTGGTGCGCGGGTTCACGTTCTGGCGCCGCGTCGGCGTGAGCCACCACTGGCCGCGGATCGTCGAGGCGTACCGCGAGGTCGCGCCGACGATCGAGCGATCGGGGCTGGTGGTCGGGATCGAGAACGAGGCCGCCTGCATGCTCGGCACGACGGAGCTGCTCCCGCGGCTGCTCGACGAGGTGGGCTCGCCGGCGGTGCGGGCGCTGTGGGACCCGGCGAACGGCGCGGTCGACGGCGAGCTGCCGTACCCCGAGGCGTTCGAGCGGGTGGCGCCGTACATGGTGCACGTGCACCTGAAGGATGGGCGGCACGTGCGGGGCAGGTGGGAGCACGCGGTCGTGGGGCACGGCGAGGTCGGCGTCGTCGACGTGTGTCGGGCGCTGGCCGCGCGTGGCTACGGCGGCTGGGTCGCGCTCGAGACCCACTACCGGCCGACGCGGACCGAGGCCGACCTGAGGTCGCCGCGCGGCGCGGCGTTCTCCGAGCTGGGCGAAGAGGGGACGCGCGCCTGCCTCGACGGCTGGCGCGACGCGCTGGAGCAGGCAGCCGCGGGCAGCGGCGCCGCGGCGCGGCCGCCAGGATGACGGAGCGGTCGCCGCTGCCGCGCGCGGCCGATGTCGTCGTGATCGGCGCCGGCGCGATCGGCTGCTCGATCGCCTACCACCTCGCCAAGCGCGGCCAACGCGGCGTCGTCGTGCTGGAGCGCGACGCCGTCGGCGCCGGGAGCACGTCGAAGGCCGCCGGCGGCATCCGCTGCCAGTGGGCGCACGAGGTCGAGATGCGCTTCTCGATCGAGAGCCTGAGGTTCTTCGAGCGGTTCGAAGACGAGATGGGCGTGCCCTGCGACTTCCACCGCGAGGGCTACCTGTTCCTGCTCTTCGACGAGGCGGACGTCGCGCGGTACCGGCAGGCGATCGCGATGCAGAAAGCGATGGGTGTGGACGTCCGGCTGCTTGGGCCGGACGACCTGCGCGCGCTCGTGCCCGACGTGCGGGTGGACGACGTGCTGGCGGCGGCCTGGGGGCCGAACGACGGCCACGCCAGCCCGAACGACGTCGTCCAGGCGTACGCGCGGCGGGCGCGCGAGCTGGGCGCGCGGATCTTCGAGGAGACGGCGGTGACCGGGCTGCGGCTCACGGGCGGCCGGGTCGCGGCGGTCGAGACGACCCGCGGCTCGATCAGCCCCGGCGTCGTCGTGGACGCGGCCGGGCCGCAGGCGGCGATCGTCGGGCGGATGGCCGGGCTCGACCTGCCGGTGCACCCGCGCCGCCGGCACGTGTTCGTGACCGGCGATTTCGAGCGGGTCCGCCACCCGATGCCGCTCGTGATCGACCGGGGCTCGGGCTTCTACGTGCGGAGCGAAGGGCGGTCGCTGCTGATGAGCCCGGGCGACGCCGAGGACGTGGCCGACCCGGCGCAGCCGCCGGCGGTCGATTGGGGCAAGCTCGAGGAGACGGTCGCGAAGGCTGTGCGGCGCGTGCCGGTCGTCGAGTCGGCCGGCGTGCGCAGCGCCTGGGCCGGGCTCCGTCCGCTCACGCCCGACGAGCACGCGATCCTCGACTGGGCGCCCGGCGTGGCGAACATGCTCTGCGCCGTCGGCTTCTGCGGGCACGGCTTCCAGCACTCGCCCGCCGCCGGCGCGACGGTGGCCGAGATGATCCTCGACGACGGCCGCACCAGCATCGACATCGCGCCGCTGCGTCTCGCCCGCTTCGCCGGCGGCCCGATGCGTGCTCGAACGCGCGACGGCGCTGACTGAGTTCCTTACCGGGGAAGGAGGCTAAAGGCGCGCCGCGACCTCGGCGGCGACGCGCGCGTTGTTCAAGACCAGAGCCCGGTTGGCGGCCACGCTCCGGCCACCGGTCGCCTCGGGGATGAAGCCCAGCACGAACGGCGTCCACGCCGAGCCCGTCACGCTGTGCTGCCCTGCGACTTCCCCAACGGCTCATTCTGGCAGGTCGCCGGTCGCGTCCACGCCGAGCCCGTCACGCCGCGCTGCCCTGCCTCGCGGATCGCGCGCTCGGTCACCTCGTCGACTCGGGGCGGCTCACCTTCTCGATGTCGGCCCCGCGCGCGAAGCGCTCGAGCAGGTGCTGGTCGAGGCCGACGCGGATCCGGCCGTCCGGCACCCCGATGGGTCGCCGGCGCCGCGCCGGCCTCGCGCACCGTCGCCGCGAGCGCGGCGACAAGGTCGAGGTTGTCCCGGTACGGAGGCCCGTGCGCGATGATCGTCGTCTCGAGCGACCTGCGCCCGCCTCGACGTGGCCGTGGTCGCGACAGCCCGCGTGGTGGCCTTCGCGGAGCACGGCCACGACGGCGTCCTCGACGCCGGGCTCGTCGGCGTCCCGGCGTCGGTCCTGTGGCGGATTCCAGGGCGTATAGTGGGTGCTCGGAAGGAGGGCACGCGCATGGCTGTGACGCAGGGCACGCTGACGGCGCGCCGGGTGATCGAGCAGCTGCGCCAGCGGGGCGTGACGCACGTCATCTGGCTGGTCGACACCGAGTCGAAGTTCATGTACGACGCGCTGGTCGCCGAGAAGGGGCTGACCGTCGTGCCGATCTGCCGCGAGGGTGAGGCGATCGGTATCGCGCTCGGTCTGCAGATCGGCGGCAAGAAACCGGTCGTGATCGTCCAGAACACCGGCTTCCTCGAGTCGGGCGACTCGGTGCGCGGGATGGCGCTGGACCTGAAGATGCCGCTGGTGATGATGGTCGGCTACCGCGGCTTCCACCGCGGCCAGCCGATCACGGACTCGGCGGCGATCTACCTGGAGCCGACGCTGAAGGCCTGGGACATCCCGTACCACCTGGTCGAAACCGACGACGACCTCGGCAAGATCGGCCAGGCGTTCGAGGAGGCGCAGGAGAAGCAGCACCCGGTCGCCGTGCTCATCGGGAGGGAGTATGAGTAGCGCGATGGACGCCCGTGCCGCGCTCGAGCTGATCCACGCGCACCGCGGCGACGCGCTCGTGCTGCCGACGATGTCGGCGGCGCGCGCCTGGTCGGCAATCTCGACGAGACCGGAGCTCGACTTGCCGGTCTCGGGCGCGATGGGCAAGGCGTCGTCCGTCGGGCTCGGCCTGGCGCTCGCGCGGCCGGAGCGCAGGGTGCTCGTGCTCGACGGCGACGGCTCGCTGTTGATGAACCTCGGCTCGCTCGTCACGATCGGCGGGATGGCGCCCACGAACCTGATCGTGGTGGTCTGCGAGAACGGTGTCTACGAGATCACCGGCGGCCAACCGATCCCCGGCGTCGACCGGCTCGACCTCTGCCAGATCGCGCTGGGCGCTGGCTTCAGGAGCGCCGAGGCGATCGACGACCTCGCGCGGCTGCAGGCGCGCCTGCCCGACCTGCTCGCCGCGGAGGGGCCGACATTCGCCGTGCTGAAGCTGAGGCCGTTCAGCTACGGAGACGGGGGGCGGCGGCGCGCGACGGCCGAGGCGGTCCGCGACATGGCGGCGGCGCTGGCCAGCGCGGGCTGATGGGTGCCTACCGCGCCGCGATCGTCGGGCTGACCGGTATCGCCGCCGAGCCACGCCAGCCGGCGACGCTGCCCTCGCTGGGCGAGCACATGCCGCACTCGCACGCGGCCGCCTACGCCCAGGTGCCGTGCACGACCGTCGTCGCGTACTGCGATCTCATTCCGGCGCGGCTCGACGAGTTCCGCGCCAACTGGGGCGCGACGTTCCCCGAGGCGCGCGGCTACGCCGACTACCGCGAGATGCTGCGCCAGGAGCAGATCGACCTGCTGAGCGTCGTCACGTCGGACCACCGGCACGCCGACATCGTGGTCGAGGGCGTGCGTGCGGGCGTCCGCGGCGTGTTCTGCGAGAAGCCGATCGCGACGACGCTGGCCGACGCCGACCGGATGATCGCGGCCTGCGCCGGCCGCGGTGTCCCGCTCCTGATCGACCACAGCCGCCGGTGGTACCCGGAGTGGGTCGAGGCGCGCGAGCTCGTGCGGCGCGGCGCCATCGGCCAGCTTCGACGCATCACCGCCACACTCGGCGGCCCGCGGGCGATGCTTTTCCGCAACGGCACCCACTTGGTCGACGCGATCTGCTACTTCGCCGAGTCCGATCCGCTCTGGGTCGTCGGCGAGCTGGACGACGAACACCGCGGCTACGGGCCGAGGTACGCCGGCGACGGCGGCCGCGACCCGGCAACCGACCCGGGCGGGAGCGCTTACGTGCACTTCGCGAACGGCGTCCGGGCGTTCGTCAACGCCTCGAAAGGCACGGCCCAGAACTTCGAGCTCGACCTCGTCGGCGAGCGTGGACGGCTGAGGATCGGCACGCACGTCGGCGAGCTCTGGCGCGTCGACGACGGCCGGCCGGTGGTGTCTCAGCTCCCCCGCCCGCGGACGACGCGCGCCGATCTTGTCGCCGCGATCGACGAGCTCGTTCGGCTGATCGAACAGGCCGGCACGCCGACCTCAGGCGGCCAGGATGGCCGCCGCGCGTTGTCGATCCTGCTCGGCATTCTCCAGTCGAGCGCGGCTGGCGGGAAGCGGATCGACTTTCCGATCCAGGATGCCTAGAGCGCCGGCCCATTGTTCGCCGGCCCGGTCTCGGCTGTCGTTCCGGGCGGAGCGAGGAACCTCGGCCGGCGCGCCGGGTGCCGGCGTTCCGGGGCCGGGGACGGCGCGGCGGCCGAGATCCCTCGTCGTCCCTCCCCGGGACGACGCCACCGGGCCGGCGTTCTAGACCGCGGCCACCACCGGGTTCCGAAGGATGCCGAGCCCCTCGACCTCGACCTCGACGACGTCGCCAGGTCGCAGGAACGTCCCCGTCGTCGAGCCGACGCCGGACGGCGTGCCCGTCGCGATCAGGTCGCCGGGCTCGAGGGTCAAGAACTGGCTGATCCACTCGATCGTCTCGGCAAGACTGAAGATCATGTCCGCGGTCGACGCCTTCTGGCGGACCTCGCCGTTGACGCGCGTCTGGATGGCGAGCGCCTGCGGGTCGGGCACCTCGTCGGCGGTGACCAGCCACGGGCCGAGCGGGCCGAAGGTGTCGAACCACTTGCCGTTCAGCCAGTCGAAGAAGGCGGTGCGCGGGTTGTCGGGGCGGGGCGTCTCGACGGTGAGCTTGCGGCCGGAGACGTCGTTGAAGTTGGCGTAGGCGGCGACGTGGTCGAGAGCCCTCGAGGCGGGGATGCGGAAGCCGGGCCGACCGATCACGGCGGCGAGCTCGCCCTCGTAGTCGACGTGCGTGCAGATCGGGCCAGGCAGCCGGATCGGCTCGTCGGGGCCGACGACGGTGGTGACCGGCTTGACGAACATCTGCGGCGCGAAGTTGTCGCGCGGCGGCGCCGAGAGCCCGGCCTCTCGCCAGTGGTCGGCGTAGTTGCCGGCCATGCAGAGGATCTTCGGCGGGCGCGGGACGGGGGCGCGGAGGGCGACGGACGCGAGCGGAAGCCGGCGCGGGCCGTCGAGGCGCGGCTGGGCACCCGAGCGCAGGTACCCGAGCACGTCGCCGAACTGGTCGGTGAGGTCGACGACCTCCTCGCCGAGGATCGCGCCGAACCGGTTGTCGTCGTAGGAAACGAGCTTCATGGTGGGCCATCATACAGTGCGTGCCGTGGGACCCAACCTCGGCCGACGGGAGGGCTTCGTGGATAGGGCCTACGTCGAGCGCAACCGCGCACAGACAGAGCGCCTCAAGGGCCTCCGGCGGCTGAGCGACGTGGAGCTCGGCCACCCGGTGGGCGAGCACTGGACGGTGGCGGTCGCGTTGGCCCACCTCGGTTACTGGGATGGGCGCGCACTCGGCGCGATCGAAGCCTGGCGGCGCCATGGCACGCGGCTGGAGTTCTGGGGTGGCGTTGAGACAGTCGTCCAGGGCATTCGCCTCGACGAGGCGGTCGTCAACGATCTCCGCCTCGGGGTCTGGCGGACCATCCCGCCGCGCGACGCCTTGGAGCAGGCGATCAGGGCCGCGGAGGCGCTCGACCAGGTCGTGGCGGACCTGACCCCGGCCGAGGCGGAGGTGGTCGCGTCCCAGCGCTACCGGGTGCTCGACCGCTCGCTGCACCGCTCCGAGCATCTCGACGAGATCGAGCAGGCGCTGAGAAGCTAACTGCGCCGTACGGTGACCGCCCGGCCCGTGCGGCCGGCCTCGTAGATCGCGTCCAGCGTCTCCAGAAGACGCAGCGCGTCTGTCGCGTCCGCTGGGACGCCGTCGGCCGCGCCGCCAGCCAGGAAAGCTCGGAAGTAGTCGAGGCCGGCCAGGCCGCCGTAGCCGGGGGAGGGAGGCGGCGTGAACTGGTAGGTACGCCGCTGGGCGCCGCGCCAGCCGGGCGCGACGCTCTCGAGCATCAGCGGCGCCTCCTGGCGCCCGCCGGCGTAGTAGATGGCGCCGAGCGTGCCACGGAGGACGAAGACGATGTCGTGCCCGGCGTTGCGGTAGCCGGGGTTGCCGACCGCCAGTGCGTAGGCGGCGTGCATCGAGCCGACTGCCCCGCCGGTCGTGCGGAAGGAGACCGCGGCGGTGTCCTCCACGTCGATCGGCTCGCCGCTGTTGGTCGCGAGCTGCGCCTGCACGCGCTCGACCTGCTCGCCGGTCACGTAGGCGAGCGCGTCGAGCCAGTGGCAGCCGAGCCAGGCGAGCACGCCCCCGCCGGCGATCTGGCGCTTGAACAGCCAGTGGCCGGGGCCGCGCATCGCGACCTGCGTCGTGACCATGCGCAGCTCGACCGAGGTGAGCCGTCCGATCGCGCCGCTGCGGTAGAGCTCGCGGATCTGCTGGACGGCCGGCGCGGCGCGGTTCAGGTAGGCGATCGCGAAGGGCACGGGCCGCCGACGGAGCGCGTCGAGCACCGGCCGCAGCTCCGCGGCCGAGCGGGCGCCCGGCTTCTCGGTGAAGACCGGCTTGCCGGCCTCGATGGTTCGAACCAGGGCCGCCGGCGTCCGATCGTTCGGCAGCGCGACCAGGACGTGCGTGACGCTCGAATCGGCGAGCGCATCGCCCAGGGCCCGGTACCGCGCCCTCGCCTTCGACACGTGCGTCGTCTCCAGGACCGCCTCGTCTTCGTCGACGAGCACGATGCCCTCGACCTCGTCGAGCGCCGCGAGCGACTCGAGGTACATGCCGCTGTGCGGGTGGTTCAGCCCGACCATCGCGACGCTAGCCGTCACACGCGTTTTCTACCACGTAGAATCGGCGCCAAGCGCTAGGGGAGAAGGCAGACACATGGCGAAGCAGATCGGACGACGCGCGTTCGTCGGCGCCGCGGCGGGGACCGCGGTCGCCGCGCTCTTGGCGGCCTGCGGATCGACGGCCGCGCCCACGCCGGCGCCGGCCGCCACGGCCGCGCCGGCGGGTGGTGCCGCCACGAAGCCAGCCGCGCCGGCCGCGACCAGCGCACCCGCCGCCGCGACGACCGCGCCGGCGGCCGCGGCCACGACCCCGCCTGCCGCGGCGGCCACGCCGGCTGCCGGCGCGGCGGCCGCGACGAAGCCGGCGGCCGCCGCCGCGCCCGCGGCGGGCAAGCGCGGTGGCACGTTCAACTACGCCGAGGCCGGCGACTTCAACAACTTCAACCCGTGGAACTTCGGCGCCGTCAACTTCGAGATGTACGACCAGGTCTTCTCGCGCCTGCTCTGGAAGGACGGCACGGGCAAGGCGAATCCGGACCTCGCCGAGTCGTGGCAGCTCGCGCCGGACAATCTTTCGATCAAGCTGAAGCTGCGCGACGGCCTGAAGTGGCACGACGGCAAACCCGTCACCGCCGACGACTTCGTCACGATGTTCGGCTACAACAAGGACGAGGCGCTCGCCAAGGACCCGTCGGTCACGAAGATCCGCGGCCTGATGACGCCGATCAAGGACGTCACCGCGCCGGACAAGTCGACGGTCCAGATGACCTTCTCGGCGCCCGTGCCGTACATCACCGACATCCTCGACTACTGGTTCCTGATCCGGATCGACGACAAGAGCGACCCGCAGTTCCTCAAGAAGCCGCCGATCGGCACCGGCCCGTTCAAGCAGGTCGAGTGGCAGCCGAACCAGTTCGCCCGCTACACGCGCAACCCGGACTACTGGAACAAAGACTTCCCGCTGATCGACGAGTTCCTGTTCAAGCGGCTGAGCCAGGCGGAGACGCTGCTCCCGAACCTGAAGTCGGGCGCGGTCGACGGCATCCTGATGACCAGCCTCTCCGACGTCGCGCCGATGCAGGCCGACAAGGGCTACACGGTTGACGTCAACGACAACGCCGGCTCCATCTTCAACATGAACGTCAACATCTCTAAGCCGCCGCTGGACAAGAAGGAGGTGCGCCAGGCGCTCTCCTACTCGCTCAACCGCGTCGAGATGGCGAAGTCGGCGTTCTTCGGCGTGTCGAAGCCGATCACCTCGACGTTCTACAGCCCGGCTTCGCTCGCCTACCGCGAGGACCTGGTGATGGCCCACCCGTTCGACCTGCAGAAGGCGCGGCAGCTGCTCGACGGCGCCGGCGTCAAGTCACTCGACCTCACGCTGGTCGTCACGCCAGCCTGGCCCCAGATGAAGCTGTTCGGGCTCGTCTGGCAGCAGGATCTCGCCAAGATCAACGTGAACCTGAAGATCAACGAGGTCGAGAACGCGAAGTTCTACGAGATCGGCGGGGCGAAGGACCTGCAAGGGAACGACCTGATCGCCTGGCTCAACGGCCGGACGACGCGCGACCCGGCGATCTTCTGGAGCACGCAGGGCAACTACCGGGGCGGCTCGACGAACCCCTACGGCTACAAGAACGACGACATGGAGAAGCAGATCGCCGCCGCCGCGGTGGAGACCGATCCCGACAAGCGCAAAAAGATGTACCAGGCGCTGAACGAGCTCGCGATCTCCGAGTCGCACGTGATCGCGGTGGCGACGAACCCGCGCATCTGGGCGTACAGGGCGAACATCACCGGCTACAAGGTCGACCTGAACGGGAACCTTTTCCTCGACGCGGTCTCCAAGGGGTGATGCCCTCTCCTGGTGGCAGAGGGCAAGGCTGAGGGCTCAATTGCAGCGGAGTGCCGGTCCGGACGGGCGTGTGGTGGTCTTTGGGCCCTCACCCTGACCCTCTCCCACCAGGGGAGGGAACACCGGGAGAGGGGAGGCCGCCGTGCTGAGCTACCTGGTGCGGCGGTGGCTGCTGCTCGTCCCGACGCTCGCGCTCGCCTCGGTGCTCGTCTTCGCGATCATCTCGCTGGCGCCGGGCGACCCCGTGCGGATGAAGCTCGGCACAGAGGCGACACCGGAGCAGGTGGCGGCCGAGCGGGCGCGGCTCGGGCTCGACCAGCCGGTGCCGGTGCGCTACGCGGTGTGGGTGTCGGACGTCGTCCACCTGAACCTCGGCCGCTCGCAGGTGAACAACCGGCCGGTGCTCGGGCTGATCGCCGAGGCGTTCCCGAACACGCTCCGGCTGGCGCTCGCCGCGTTCGCGCTCTCGCTGCTGATCGGGCTGCCGCTCGGCTGCTACGCGGCGCTCAGGGCAAACAGCCGGGTCGACGCGGCCATCACCAGCCTCAACTCGCTCGGGCTGGCGGTGCCGGCGTTCTGGCTCGGGATGATGCTGATCCTGGTTTTCGCGGTGACGCTCCAGTGGCTGCCGCCTTCCGGCGTCGGCAACCCGGGCCAGCCGTGGTACCTGAGCCTCCAGTTCCTGGTGCTGCCGACGATCACGATCGCGCTGTCGAACCTCTCGGTCTTCGCACGTTTCGTCCGCTCGGCGATGCTCGACGTGCTCGGCGCCGACTTCGTCCGGACCGCGCGGGCGAAGGGGCTGCGCGAGCCGGCGGTCGTGTTCAAGCACGCGCTGCGCAACGCGCTGATCCCGGTCGTCACGGTGCTCGGTATCCAGTTCGGACGGCTGCTCGGCGGCGCCGTGGTCACCGAGGCCGTGTTCGCCTACCCGGGCCTGGGGCGACTGGTCGTGACGTCGATCCAGAACCGCGACTACCCGGTCGTGCAGGGCGCGCTGATGCTGATCGTGGCGATCTTCCTGCTGACCAGCATCGTCGTCGACCTGTCGTACGCGTGGCTCGATCCGCGCGTGACGCTGCGGCGCGGCGCCTGACGGTGGCGGCGTTTCAGGGAGCGGAGCGACGACGTACCTGGGTGCACTCAGGGAGCGTGGCGGCCTCGAGCGGAGCCCGTCGTCGGCGGAGTGGCCGAGCCCGTTCGCCGCGTTTGGAATGACGGGGCGCCGCTGATGGAGACGGTGGTGCCCGCGCCGGCTGAGCTGGTCGTCGAGGCGGGCGACGCTGCGCGGCGCGATGGCGTCGTCCGCCGGCTGCTCGGCAACCGGAAGGGCGCCTTCGGGTTGGCCGTGCTGGTCGTGCTGGTCGTCGTGGCGGCGGCCGCGCCGGTGCTCGCGCCGCACCCGCCAAACGAGCTGCACCTGACCGACCAGCTCAAGCCGCCGTCGTCCACGTACCTCTTCGGGACCGACGAGGTCGGGCGCGACGTGCTGAGCCGCGTGATGTACGCGGCCCGGCCCGCGATCGGCGCGGGGCTGGTCACGGTGATCCTGGCGGCGGTCGTGGGCGCGCTCACCGGGCTCGTCGCTGGCTACCGCGGCGGCGCGTTCGACGCGATCGTCATGCGGGTCTGGGACACGCTGCTGGCGTTCCCGGCGATCTTCCTGGCGATCGGGATCGTCAGCGTGCTCGGGCCCGGCTGGATCAACGCCGTCCTGGCGATCGCGATCCTGAACATGCCGGTCTTCTCGCGGCTGGTGCGCGCGAGCACGCTCGCCGTGCGCAGCCGCGAGTTCGTGGCCGCGTCGCAAGCGATCGGCTGCTCGGAGTGGCGGATCATGGCGACCCACATCTTCCCGAACTGCCTCGCGCCGCTGGTCGTTCAGATGGCGATCGCCGCGCCCGAGGCGATCCTGGTCGAGGCGTCGCTCTCGTTCCTTGGCCTCGGCAGCCAGCCGCCAGACCCGTCGTGGGGCAACATGCTCAGCGCGGCGCAGGGCTACCTCTACCGCTCCGGCTGGTACGCGCTCTTCCCCGGCCTGGCGATCACGCTCGTCGTGGTCGGCATGAACTTCTTCGCCGACGGCTTGCAGGACGCGCTCGACCCGCGGCGGACGCGAAGCGCTTAGACGCGGACCAGCTCGACCCCGCTGAAGTAGTGCGACAGGATGGCGCGGTAGTCGCGGCCGGCCTGCGCCATCCCGCGCGCTCCCCACTGGCACATGCCCTGGCCGTGGCCGGATCCGCCGCCGCGGCCCGTCAGCCCATCCGCGGTGAGCGCCAGGACGACGTTCGCGCTCCGCAGAGCCGGCGCGGCGGGGGAGGGCCGCAGCATCGAGCGGATCGAGAGATCGCCCGTGACGTTCCAGGCGCCGTCGTCGTCGGCGATCCGGAGCTTCGTCGCCTTGCCGGACGGGCCGCGGGTGACGACGGCGAGCTCGACCAGGCTGCCGAGGCTGCCCGACGCGTAGCGCGGGCTGACGCCGCCGACGAAGCCGAGCACGGCGTCGAGTACCTGCGTCAGCCCGTCGCGCTGCCGCGACCAGCTCCAGCGGAACCAAGGGGAGGCGCCGCAGAACGCGGCCGGGCGGACGTCGGCGGCCCAGAAGGCGGAGGCGGCCGCCTCGGTCGACAGGTCGAGCGGCGCGCGGTCGTTCCAGCAGCGCACCGATTGGCAGTAGGGCAGCGCGGTGGCGGCGGTCTGCCCACCGCAGGTCGAGGCGTAGTAGGCCCAGATCATGCCGCCCTGGTAGGTGAGCAGCTCGCGGCTCGTCGCGTCGACCGCAGCGTCGGTGCGCGGGTTGCGTTTGCCCGGGTCCCAGACCTGGCACGTGGACGACGAGCACACGTCGCCGCTCTGCGCGACGTAGGCGGCGACGTAGGTGCGCGCCGCGACCGCCTGTGCCTTGAGCGCCTCCATCGGCCAGCTGAACGGCATCTCGGCCGGGACGACGCCCTTCAGGTAGTCGTCCACGCCCACGTCCTGCGTGTCGCCGTCGGGAGTGCGGACGCGGATCCGCTCTGGCAGACGCGGTGGACCGGCCGTGGCGCCGGCGGCTATCGCGTGGGTCACCGGCAGCACGCCCGCGACAGCGGCTGCTGCGAGGAAATGTCGACGTGTAAAAAGCACGCCGGAATCTTACGGGCATTTAATGCGCCGGAAGCCGTGTAGGCCGACGATAATTGTTAGAGAAACCGCCTGATCTAACGCTCAGCTTTGCGTAAGGTCGCGGACCGCGCGGACTAACCCAAACAGGTAGCCCGTTTGGTAACACCTGGCGCGCGGATTCCAGCCTTCGTCGCCGACCATCTTCGGCGCATGATCGTCGATAACGAAGCCGTCGTAGCCAACCGCCAGGAGTTCGCGCACGATTCCGGTCACGTCGAGCGGCCCTTCGCCGATGAAGCACTCGTTGAAGCGATCGCCTTCGCCTTGCACGCCGCGGAAGTGCACATAAATGATCTGGTTCTTCGGGCCGAAGTGGCGGATGCCGCGGATCACGTTCGCGTTGCCGCCCATCTCCGACCAGCAGCCGACGCAGAACAGCAAGCCCCACGCCGGGCTGTCGTCGGCGATCTGCCGGGCGCGCTCGAACCCGTCGAAGCTGGAGAAGATGCGCGCGACCCCACCGATCGCCTCGCCGGGCGGGTCGTCGGGGTGCAGCGCCAGCCGGACGCCGGACTCCTCGGCGACTGGCAGGACCGCCTTGATGAAGCGCTCGTAGTTGGCCCACATTTCGTCGGCGCTGAACTCGCGGCCGTAGGTGAGCGGCAGGTCGCGCGCCTTGCTGCGGTCGAACTCGGTGACGAGCGCGCCGCCGCGGCCGGGGATGTGCCCCGTGCGGTAGAGGGGGTCGGGCCGGAAGTTGTAGGCGAGGACGGAGATGCCGGCGCGGCCGACGTTGCGGATCGTCTCCTGGTAATTGGCGATGGCCTTGTCGGCGCCGGGCAGCCCGAGCCGCGCGTCGTTGAAGAAGCCGGGCGGCGTGTTCTGGATCGCGCCGATCTTCAGGCCGAACCCTTCGACCCGCTCGCGCAGCCGCGCGAGGTCCTCGTACTCCCACCGCTCGGTGCCTGGCAGGTCGGCCGGGGTGGCCAGCACGACCTCCTCGCAGCCCATCTGCTTGGCGAGGACGAAGTGTTCGTCGGTGGTCTTCTGCGGCAGGCCGATCGCGACGCGGACGTTGCCTGGCATTCGGGGCGCTCCTCGGTGGGTTGCGAGCGCAGTCTACCTAGCCTGGGAGGAGCTCGAAGCTGCCTCCCTGCAATGGCGCGATCACACGAAAGGCGCGGTGGTCGAGGGTCAGGATGCGGCGGGTGTTGAACCGGCGAGCCAAGACGACCAGCGAGGCGTCGGCCAGGCCAAGTTGCAGGTCACGGTACTGGCGGCAGAGTGCGCGCGCGACGCCGAGCTCATCCCGATTGAGCGATTCGACGGTGTAGGCTCCGCTGGCCAGATCGTCGAGGAACGCGAGCTCGGCGTCGACTCCCAACCTTCGTTGGATGAGGTAGTCCGCCTCCGCGGCGACGAAAGCCGATGTGACGAGCTCCTCGCGCTCAGCGACGAGTATCGGGCACACAGCCTGATGGGCGGGGTCGTCGGCGTCGGCGGCGCTGAACATCGCGCTGGCGTCGACGATGAGGGCCAATTACGGCTCGCGCCCCATCACGCTCCGGTAGAGGTCGTCGGCATCCCAATGGAGCGGCGTTGGCCCCCCGCCACCGTGGCCGACGCCCATGCTCTTGAACGCCCGTTTCGATGGGGTGCCGACCACGTGCCTGACGCCTTCGCGGATGAGCTCTGCCCGCGACTTCCCCGTCTCGAGCGCCCGGCGACGGAGACCCTCGATCTCCTCCTCGGTCAGGTACACGGACGTCTTCTTCATACCTTACATAGGGTACCACACATCCGGAGCGAGTGCTTTGCCCGGCTGCGCTCGGAACGAGGCGACGAACGGCGCGCCGGCCCGCGTGCCGCGCCGCCTCCGGTTGGCGCGCGGCGAGCAGCTAGTCTTCTAGGTCTCCCATTTGTCCAGCCCCAGCAGCTTGCGGCCGAGCGGGGTGAGCTCGGGTGGTGGCTGGCCCTTCTCGATGCCGCGCGGGTCGCCCTTGTAGGCCGGGCTGACCGGCGGGACGCGTTCGCGCCAGAGGCGTATCCGTTCCTGGCGGGCGGCTTCGTCGTCCTCCCTCGCCGGCGACATCGTGATGTACTGGCAGAGGCGGACCTTGGTGGACTGGTTGTGGCCGTTGCCGTGCGGCATCAGCCGGTGCCAGATGACGAGGTCGCCGGCCTTCATGTCGACCCTGGTAATCTCGTACCCGGTGATGTCGGGCCGGCGCGGGTCGCGGTCCGCTGGCTGGCGCTTGATCCAGTCGTCGAGCTCGCGGAACATCTCGGGGATGCACTGGAAACCGCCCATCCCCGGCGGCGTGTCCTCCAGCGCGAGCACGCCCTGCACGCTGAAGGGGATGTTCGGGTACTTCGACGTGTCGGTGTCCCAGTGGATGAAGCCGTGGTGGTCGTGCTCGGGGTGCGCCGGGTCGGCTGGCGGCTTGAAGTTCACCCGGTCGATGGAGACCCACAGCTTTTCGGTGCCGTAGACCTCTGCGAAGATCTCGTGGATCCGCGGGTGCTGGCGGTTCGCCCACATCGACGCAAAGTGGTACATCTCGACCATCCCGGTCGAGGCGACGACGCCGGGCTTGTACCACGACTCGCGGTCGTTCGGATCCGCCTCGACGAACCGCCAGATGTCGTCGACGACGGCCCGAAGGTTCTCCTTCGGGACGACGTTCGGGACCACGACGTAGCCGTCGGCGTCGATCGCTTCGCGGAGCTTCGACCTGACTGTTGCCATCCTGCGCTTATCCTTTCAGCCCTGAGATCACGATGCCCTGCACGAAGTGCCGCTGCAGCAGGACGAAGAGGATCACGATCGGGATCGTCGTCCAGACGGAGGCGGCCATCATCGCCGTGTAGTTGGTCGAGTACTCGCTGCGGAAGAGCGCCAGCCCGAGTGGCAGCGTGCGCAGCCCGGTCTTGGTCGTCACGATCAGCGGCCAGAGCAGCGAGTCCCAGCTGCCGGTGAACGTGAAGATCGCCAGCGCCGCGGCGGCCGGCCGGGCGAGCGGCGCCATGATCCGCCAGAAGATGCCGAGCTCGCCGCAGCCGTCGATCCTGGCGGCCATCATCAGCTCGTCCGGAATCGTGAGCATGAACTGCCGCATCATGAAGGTCCCGAACGCGGTCACCGCCCCCGGCACGATCAGCCCCTGGTAGGTGTTCAGCCAGCCGAGGTCGCGCGTGATGATGAAGAGCGGGACCATGATCACCTGGAACGGGATCATCAGCGTCGAGAGCACGAGCACGAACAGCGCGCCGCGGAACGGGAAGCGGTACTTGGCGAACCCGAACCCCGCTGCCGAGGCGAACAGCACGTTCAGCAGCGTCGTCGCCGTCGCGACGAAGAGGCTGTTGAAGAAGTAGAGCCCCCAGTTCGCCATGCCCCAGGCGCGGACGTAGTTGTCCGGCCGGAACGGCGACGGTACCCACTGGATCGGCACGGCGAACACAGCGGACTCGGTCTTGAATGAGGTCGTCACCATCCAGACCATCGGCAGCGCCATCACGACCGCGCCGAGCGAGAGCCCGGCGTAGAAGCACGCCCAGCCAAGCCGCCGCCACCAGACGCGCGCCGCCGACCGGCGCGTCGGCGTGAGCTCGAGCGCTAGCTCACGCATAGGTCGTCTCGTCGGCCCTGACGACCCTCATCTGGAACAGCGTGAGGGCCATGATCACGGCGAAGAGGACGATCGACATCGCCGACGCCAGCCCCATCTTCTGGTACTGGAGGCCGGTGTCGTAGATCAGCAGCGAGGCGACGTTCGTCGCGTCGCTCGGGCCGCCGCGCGTCATCACGAACTGGTACGTGAACGCCTGGAATCCGTTGATCAGGTTGATGACGAGGACGAAGAGCGTGGTCGGCTTGATGAGCGGCAGCGTGATGTGCCAGAAGCGCTGCCAGCCGTTCGCGCCGTCGACGGTCGCGGCGTCGTAGAAGTCGACCGGCACGCCCTCGAGCCCGGCCAGGAAGATGATCATGTAGAAGCCGATGCTCTGCCAGACGGCCATGACGATGATCGCGATCGGCGCCGAGTCCGACTTCGTGAGCCAGAGCACCGGGCCGATGCCGAACGGCGCGAGGAGCTGGTTGATCATCCCGCGCGGGTCGTAGAGCAGCGCCCACACGATCGAGATGACGACCCCGGAGATGATGACCGGCATGAAGTAGAGCGTCCGGAAGACGTTCTTCCCGCGGAACGTCCGCGCGAAGACCCAGGCGACGAACAGCGAGATGACCACGAGCGGCACGCCGCGGCCGAACGCGTAGACGAAGGTGTTGCCGAGCGCCTGCTTGAAGCGCGCGTCGGTGGCCAGGCCGGCGTAGTTGGCCAGGCCGACGAAGCGCGGGGCCGTGAGCAGATCGTAGTTGGTGAGCGAGATGTACGCGGCGTTCGCCATGGGAATGAGGTTGAAGCCGATCTTCCAGGCGAGGGCCGGCAGCACGAACGCGAGCCCCCACCACTCTCGCCTGGGAACCGAGGTCCAACGGAGCACCCTCACCCCCCGTCCCGGCTCCCGCTTCGCTTCATCACGCTATCCCTTGGCGATGATGTCGTCGATCTCCTTCTTGGCCTGATCGAGGCTCGCCTTCACGTCGGCCTTCTCCTGGGTGATGCGCTCCATGCCGCGGATGGCGGCGTTCGTGATCTCGATCGAGTTGAGGTGCTGCGGCGCGAACGGCGTGCCCTGCGCGTCATCGAGGAAGACCTGGATGAGTGGGAGCTTCTTGAAGGCGTCTGAGCTGACGTACTCCTTGGTCGGTTGCAGCAGACCGGCCCGCTCCATGTAGGCCTGCGGGTTCGAGCTCCAGGCCTTGTGCAGCTTCCACATCACGCCGCGCGCGGCGTCGGACGACTTGGCGTTGACCATCCGCGCGTAGCCGTAAAGGGCGGCGCCGGACTTGCGCTTGGCGTCCTTGAACTGCGGGAAGTTCGTCGCCGTCAGCACCGCGGCGACGTCCGGATAATCCTTCTTCGTCGGCGCGATGCTCCAGTAACCCGAGAGCGTGGCGCCGACGGTGCCCTGCTGGAAGGCGCCGTTGGAGCCGAGCAGGGACGGGCTGCCGAGCTTCTCCTTGTAGATGAAGTCCTGCTGGAACTGCATCGCCCGGATGAAAGGGTCGCTGTTGATGTTCGTGGTCTTCTTGTCGGCGTCGAAGAACTCGCCGCCGAGCTGGTAGGCCATTCCGATCATCGTGTGGAACGGGCTGGTCTGCCTGCCCTGCTGCGTCATGTAGGTGAAGTCGAAGCCGCGCTGGGTCAGGACGTCTCCCTGCCGCTTGACGACCTTCTTGCTGATCTCGACCACGTCGTCCCAGGTCTTCGGCGGCGTGGCGGTCACATCTACGCCGCCGTCTTTGAACAGTTTGGTGTTGAGGAAGAGCGCGTAGTTCGAGTATTCGCTGACGATGCCATACAGCTTGCCCTGGTAGGTGAAGGCGTCGAGCGCACCCTTCACGTACAGGTCGGCCACCGCCGAGGGCGTGTTCATGTTCCAGGGCGTCGGGTCGACCTCCGCGGCGAAGCCCTTCGCCATGAACGGGTAGGTGTAGCTCGAGGTGAGGTTGTAGCCGTCGGGTCCGGTGCCGGCCGCCATCGCGGTCGTCAGCTTGACCTCGTACTCCTGCGGCACGACGACGTACTCGACCTTGGCGCCGTTCCCCTGCTCCTTCAGGAACGTGTCGAGGATCTCCTTGTCGAGGTCGACGCGCGGGGTGTGGTTGTGCCCCCAGAACGTGACTTCCGCGCCGCCCGCGGCCGGTGCCGTGTTCGGCTTCGCCGCGGCTGGCGTCGCGGCGGGCTGCGGCGCGGTCGTGGCCGCCGGCGCGGGTGCGCTCGTCGGCGCGGCCGCCGGCGGTGTTGGCGCCGTCGTACCGCCGCAGGCCGCGAGCAGCAGCGCGGCCGCGCCCCCCAGAACGAAACGACGACGACCGAAACGCGCGTGCATAAGCGTTTCCTCCCTTCGCGGCACATTATGCCGCAGGGAGAAATGCTAGGTGTTCACGACGACGACGACGTACTGCCCGTCGACCTCGACCGGGTAGGTCTCGGCGACGTACGGCCCCTTGACGCGCCCCGGGACCGCCGGCTCTGTCTCGGGCTCGGCGACGAGCGCCGACCCGGGCTCGACCGTCACATCGTAGGAGCGGACGCGGAGCCGCTCGGGCTCGCACCAGGATTGGCCGGTGCGGATGTCGTACTCCCAGCCGTGCCAGGCGCACGAGAGGATCTCGCCCTCGCGCGAGAAGCGCACCTCGCCCGGCACGGCCGCCTCGATCGCGCCCCACAGCTTCCCCTGGCACAGCGGGCCGCCCTGGTGGGGGCAGCGGTTACCGCGAGGAGGCCAAGGAGCGCGCCCGCGTGGACGGGCCGCCCTGGTGGGGGCAGCGGTTGCGCAGCGCGAAGTACTCGCCCTTCACGTTGAAGACGCCGATCGAGCGGCCGGCGACCTCGACGATCTTCCGCCCGCCGGGTGGGATCTCGTCGACGGAGGCGACGACGTACTTCATTCCAGCCCGTACAGCTCCACGGCGTTGCGGTAGAAGATCTTGCGCTCGAGCTCCTCGGGCAGCTTGACCGGCAGCATGCCGTCGGGGCAGTCCCAGTCCCAGTGGGCGTAGTCGGAGGCGAACATCAGCCGGTCGGCCGCGGCCGGCCACATCTCGAACAGCTTCAGGAAGTCCTTCGGCCGGTGCGGCTCCTCGACCGGCTGCGTGCAGAAGTAGCAGAACTCGGAGATGTACTCGGAGGGCAGCCGCCTGAGGTGCGGCACCTCGCTCTTGAACTGCTGGTAGCTAGCGTCCATCCGCCACATCAGCGATGGAACCCAGCCGAAGCCGTTCTCGGCCGAGACGACGCGGAGCTTCGGGAACCGCTCGAAGACGCCCTCGCCGACCAGGGAGATGATGTTGGCCTGCATGGACTGCGCCGGCCCAACGTGGTCCTCGATGTAGAACGAAGGCCACCCGGCGCCGGTGATGGGCTGGCCGCCCGAGCCGAACGCGTGCGACATCACCTTCAAGCCGTAGTGCTCGGCGACCTCGTAGATCGGCCAGTACTTGGGCCGACCCATCGGCTCGCGCGGGCGTCCAGAGAACTGGACCTGGACGAAGCGCTTGTCCTTCGCCCGCTTCTCGATCTCCTTGACCGCGAGCTCGGGGTACTCGAGTGGCGCGATGATCGAGGCGCGCATCCGCGGCTCCTTGTCGAGCCACTCGTGCACCTGCCAGTCGTTGACCGCGGCGCAGATCGCCGCGTCGAGCTCGGGGTTGAGCTGGCGGCCGCCCGGCGTGAGCGGGTTCAGGATCGCGTAGGCGACGTTCCACTCGTCGAGGAGCTGGATCGACGTCCACGAGCAGTCGGAGCCCTCGGCCCGGCCGGACGGCGGCTTGGAGTCGGCGCGGCGGTTCAGGAAGCGCGGGTACGTCGCGCCGGAGAAGCTGTGCATGCCGTACGTCCTCAAGTGCTCGAGCCAGCGTTCGTCGAGGAACGGGTAGAGGTCCCGCTCCGAGTCGAGCTCGTTGTGGACGTCGGTGTCGACGATCGCCGGGCGGACCTTGCCGGGCTTCGTCTCGAGCGGCTGTGCGACGACCATCGTGGATCCCCCTATTCTCGGCCCGTCATTCCGAGTGGAGCGTGAGATCTCGCCCGGCGTGCGGACGACCGGCGCCGGGCGAGTCCGCCACGGGCGAGATCCCTCGTCGCTCCGCTCCTCGCAACGACATGGGCATGCTAAAGCCGATACCAAGCGCGCGCGTTCTCGCTCCACACTTTGCGCGCCAGCGGCTCGGGCAGGTCGACCATGAAGCGGGCTTCCGGCTGGCTGGCGTGGCCGTGCGGGTAGTCGCTGGCGAAGAGCAGCATCTCGTCCGAGCCGAGCTGGTCGATCACGTCCATCATCAGCCCGTGCGTCGGCGGCGCGTCGAGCGGCTGGACTGTGAAGCGCACGTGCTGACGGATGTAGGCCGACGGCGCCTGTTTCACCCACGGCACGAGCCGGCGGAGATTCTTCCATTCCTTGTCGAAGCGCCAGGTGAACGCCGGCACCCAGGTGAAGCCGCACTCGCCGACGGTGACGCGCATCTCGGGGAACAGGTCGAACACGCCCTCCGAGACGATCGAGCAAAGCTGCGACTGGACGACCTGCGCCATCCCGGCGTGCTCCTCGAAGTAGTGCGAGGGCCAGCCGGAAGGGAACGGCGGGTTGCCGGGCGCGCCGCCGTAATGGATGCCGGCGACGAGCTTGTGGCGGTCGATCGCCTCCCAGAGCGGCCGGTGGATGCGCGACCCGAGCGGATGCTCGGTGCGGGCCGGCAAGAAGACCTGGACGAAGCCGGGGTGGTCGCCAACGCGGTCGATCTCGCGCGCCGCCTCGGCCGGGAGCTGCACCGGTACGACCATCGAAGCGCGCAGCCGGCTGTCTTTCTCGAGCCACTCGGCGATCAGCCAGTCGTTGGTCGCCCGGGCGAAGTCGACCGCCGCCTCCGGGTTGTGCAGCGAGTCGATCGCGTAGGTGCAGTTCAGGATCGCGACCTCGACCCCCAGCGGGTCGAGGAGCTGCTCGCGCAGCAGCGCGAGGCTCGAGCCGGGCGGGCCGTCCTCCGGCTTCGTGCCTGGCCGCGCGGTCAGCGGCGCGTTGCGCGGGTAGTAGCTCTCGCTCGGCCCCTTGAACTGCGCCTGCTTGACGTGCTCCACCCAGTGCCGCGGCAGGTACGGGTAGAGCGCGTCAACCTTCGGCACGTTCACGTGCACGTCGGCGTCGATCACCGCCTGGCGCGTCGGCGTCGCCGCGCCGCCGGCGGTCAGCGTCTCGGTCATCGTCGACTCCTCGGCTGGGCCGATTCTACGCCCGCCGGTGGATATAGCATCCCGGCGACCGTTACGAGGAGCGTCGTCGATGAGTGCCGAGAGCTACCTATCCGAGCACAAGAAGCAGTACCTCGACGAGCTGCTCGACTTCCTGCGGATCCCGAGCGTGTCGGCGCTGCCAGCTCACGCCGCGGACGTCGAGCGGGCCGGGGAGTGGGTGGTCGAGCGGCTGAAGGGGGCGGGTGCCGAGCACGTCCAACTGTTCCCGACCGGCGGGCACCCGGTCGTCTACGCCGACTACCTGCATGCCCCTGGCAAGCCGACCGTGCTGATCTACGGCCACTTCGACACGCAGCCGGCCGATCCGCTGAGCCTGTGGCGGACGCCGCCGTTCGAGCCGCGCGTCGAGGACGGGCGCGTCTACGCGCGCGGCGCGTCGGACGACAAGGGGAACATGCTCGCGCCGATCCTGGCGCTGGAGGCGCTGATCAAGGCTGAGGGCGGCGTTCCGGTCAACGTCAAGCTGCTGTTCGAGGGGCAGGAGGAGATCGGCTCGCCGCAGCTCGGCAGCTGGATCGCCGAGCACCGCGACCTGCTCGCCTGCGACGTCGTGCTGTCCGCCGACGGCAGCCAGTGGTCGGAGACCGAGCCGGCGCTCTACGTCGGGTTCAAGGGGCTTGCCGCGCTCCAGATCGACGTGCGCGGTGCCAGGAGCGATCTGCACTCCGGGCTCTACGGCGGCGCCGTGCCGAACGCGCTGCACGCGCTGGTGCGGATCCTCGACTCGATGCGCTCGCCGGAGGGGAAGGTGCTGGTCGAGGGCTTCTACGACGACGTCCTCTTCGACGAGGCGGACCGGCGCCAGATCGCGGCCGTGCCGTTCGACGAGGCGGCGTTCAAACGGTCAGTGGACGTAGACGCGCTGGTCGGCGAGCCGGGCTACACGCCGCTGGAGCGGCTCTGGGCGCGGCCGACGCTCGAGCTGAACGGGATCTGGGGTGGCTTCCAGGGCGAAGGCGTCAAGACGGTGCTGCCGAACGAGGCGCACGCCAAGATCACATGCCGGCTGGTGCCTAACCAGGACCCCGAGAAGATCGTCCAACTGCTCGAAGCGCACGCCCGCCGGCACGCGCCGCCGGGCGTCCGGCTCTCGTTCGTGCGGCCGGGCGGCGGGGCGCGGCCGTACCTGATGCCGGCCGACCACCCGGCCAACCGCGCGGTCGGCGAGGTGCTGACGGCGCTGTACGGCCGCGAGCCCTACGTCGCGCGGTCGGGTGGGACGCTGCCGATCGCGGAGCTGTTCCTGCGCGAGCTCGGCGCGTACCTGGTGTCGTTCGCGTTCGGGCTGGACGACGAGGGCTTCCACGCGCCGAACGAGTTCTTCCGGCTCGCCAGCTTCGAGCGCGCGCAGCTCGGCTACTGCCGGGTGCTCCGCAAGCTGGCCGAGGCGA
>DASRFH010000229.1:0-6836 GCA_035651675.1 Chloroflexota bacterium
TTCGTGATCGCCAGGTCGGCGCCCTTCACGCCGGAGCCATCCGATCCGTCCGGGTTGCCGTTGCCCGACCCGCCGGCCCCGCCGGTGATGGTGCCCGAGTTGCTCAGCGTGCCGCCGCTCGCGAAGACGACCCCGGCGCCCGCGTCGCCGCCGCCGAGAAGGCCCGCCCCGCCGGCGCCCCCGGCGATCGTGCCGGCGTTGGTCAGCGTCCCGCGACCGGTGAAGTACACGCCGTGCCCACCAGAGCCAGGCGAGCCGGGATTGCCGTTGGCGCCGCCGCTGCCACCGCGGCCGCCACCGCCGCCCAGGATCGTCACGCCCGCGGCGTTCGTGTAGCTGATCCCGATCCCGTCCACGACGGCGCCGTAGCCGCCGGCGCCACCACCACCGCCCGCACCAATGTAGCCGGATGCATCGCCCCCGCCACCGCCGTTCCCGCCGGCGACCACGATCGCCTGCGTGGCGTCCGCCGTGACGATCGCGCCGTGCGCGCCTCCACCGCCACCGCCCGCGCCCGCGTTCGGCCCGGTGGGGCTGCCGCCGTCGCCGCCGTTCGCCCCCGGACTCGCCCCGCCCGCGCCACCCGCGCCGCCGACCGACCCGACGGTGCCGTTGCCCGCGCCGCCCGCGCCGCCCCGCGTGCCAGCACCGCCGCCGCCGCCCCCACCCATCCGAGTGGCGGCCCCGCCATCGCCGCCTTGCGCGTTCAGCGCGGTCGAGCCTGCGGTCCCCCCTATGCCGCCACAGCAGTCGTCCCCGCCCGCTCCCCCGTCGGCGAGCGCCGTGCCTGTGTAGACCGCAAGCAGCGCGGTCACGACGACCGCGGCCGTCAAGCCCTGGAGCTGGTGCACGGGCCACCGGGAGGAACGAACACGCAGGAGCAAGCTGGCGCCTCTGTGACTTCGGACGGCCGCCACGCCTCGCGGCCTGGCCCGGCCGTTGGGTCCGAAAATCTATCCACTCCCTGGATTTCGCCGCCAGGGGGTTAGCACCCATTCGCGGTCCGGTAACAAACGCCGGTCAGGATCGACGCGGTGTACCCAAGCGTCAGTGGAGATCCAACCGATGTCCCTCGCCCACCTGCCGCCGGCCGCGATGCAGCTCGTCGCGCTGTGGCTCTTGCTGCTGGCCGCCCTCCTCGCCGATTTCGACGGCGGCGACGGCCCCGCGAAGCGCACCTTCGACCGCGCCGAGGAGGCACCCTCGCGCTGCCTGCTCTGCGGCTCGCCGGTTGGCGACGTCCCCTGCGGTTGCTGGGACTTCTGGGTCGTGTAGCCGAGCTAGCGCGACACGGTTCACTGAAGGCCGCCCATCGTGCGCAATGGCCCCGCCCACGCCCCCGCTCCCGCGCGGCGGCGTGTCGTTCGGCGGCACCAGGGAAGCCGATCGTGCGCAATGGCCCCGCCCACGTCCCCTCTCCCCCTGGGAGAGGGTCAGGGTGAGGGCGTGACGCCCAGGCGCCGCTGCTTCAGTGAACCGAATTGGAGCTAACCGCGGGTGGCGCGGCTGCCGGCCGTCCACACGGCCGCGGCCACCACCACCTTGACCAGGTCGCCCGGCAGGAACGGGAGCAGGCCGAGCGCGACCACCCGGTCGGGTTCGACGAAGAAGGCCAGCCGCGGCAGGCCGACGAGGTAGACGGCGAGCGCGGCGATCGTGAAGGCCGCCAGTGGACGGAACGCGCCGCGCCCCCAGCCGCGCTCGACCAGGCCGCCGGCGATGAAGGCCGAGAGCGCGAACCCGACGAGGTAGCCCCCGGTCGGGCCGAGCAGGACGCCAGGACCACCCTGGCCGCCGGCGAAGAACGGGGCGCCAGCCGCGCCCTCGGCGATGTAGGCGAGCACGGCCGCGACGCCCCCGCGGGCGCCGAGCGCCGCGCCGACCAGGACGACGACGGCGGTCTGCAAAGTGATAGGGACCGGGCTGAACGGCAGCGGGATCGCGACCCGCGCGCTGGCCGCGATGGCGAGCGAGCCGGCGAGAACCAGGAGCGCCTGGCGGACGGTGGTGTGTCGCGCCGAACGGGTGAAGGTGGGCGTGGACGAGTGCATCGCGTCGCTCCGTGAGCAAGGGACTGCCGCACCTACAACACCCGGTGCTCCCCGCCGTGACGGCGCGTTCGAACACCGGCCCGGCGATGTCGCCCGAGGAGGGACGACCAGGGATCCCGGCCGTCGCGCCGTCCTCGGCGGGACGTCTTGTCCGCGCCGCTGCCGCCGGTCGTGGCCCTGGCCAGCTCGCGCAGCGTCTACCAGGTCCACGTGCCGACTTTGAGGTGGTCGTCGGGCGTCCCCGGGGCGCTGGCACGCGACGCGCCGGCCGAGGCTCCTCCCCGCGCTCGGAACGACAGCCGAGGCCCGGTCGGCGACCACCGGGCCAGTGTTCTAGTGGCCGCCGGCCATGGCACCTGGATCGACGTGGACGCGCCCACGGCCGGGCAGCATGAACGCGGCCGCGATCGAGACGAGCGCGGCGACGAACGTGATCCGGTAGGCGTCGCCGAAGGCGAGCACCGCCGCCTGCTGGGCGATCTGGCCCACCACCAGGCTGATGGCGGTGAGGCTGGCCGTCGCCGGGTCGAGCCCGGCCTGGACCTGCAGCAGGCCGGCGAGCTGGCCGAGCAACGCCCCCTGCGAGGTATCCGGCCGGACCTCCCACCCGAGCAGCGCGGCGTGGACGACCTGCTGCGTCTGGACGACCGTCGAGAGCAGAGCGATGCCGAACGACTGGAACACGTTGCGCATCGCCGCGTTCAGCGAGCTCGCGTTGGTGCGCAGCCGCTCCGGCACCACCGCGAGCGCGACGAGCTGGGTCGGCTGCATCGTGCAGCCGAGCGCCGCGCCGCGCACGACCAGCAGCCAGCGCAGCTCGGCGTAGGTCGTGTCCATCGTGATGAAGCTGAGCTGCCAGGTGTTGAACGCCAGGAGGACGAAGCCGAACACGCAGATCACCCGGGCGCCGAGCTTGTCGATGAGCCGCCCGGCGATCGGCCCCGCGACCGCGACCGAGAGCCCCTGCGGCATGAGCAGGAGTCCCGTGTCGACCGCTGAGAGCCCGCGCAGGTTCTGGAGGTAGAGCGGCAGCATGAACTCGGCGCCGAACAGCGCGATCGTGCTGACCCAGCCGACGACGTTCGCGACCAGGAACTGCCAGTGCGCGAACAGCCGCACGTCGAGCAGCGGGTGCTCCCGCGTCACCTCGTAGCCGAGGAACCCGAGCAGCGTGACGAGTCCGACGCCGATCAGCCCGTCCACGGTGAACGAGCCCCAACCGTCCGCGCTGACCTTCGAGAGGCCGTAGAGGATCGAGCCGAACGCGACCGTCGACAACACGGCGCCAGGCACGTCCAGCCTCGCGCCGAGGTCGGGCTCACCAGCGTCGAGCAGGAAGGCCGCCAGCAGCACGGACGCGGTCCCGACCGGCAAGTTGACGAAGAACACGAGCCGCCAGTCGAGGTTCGTCACGATGTAACCGCCGACCGTCGGGCCGAAGGCTGGCCCGGCGACGATCGGGATCGCGAACAGGCCGAGGGCGAGGCCGCGCTCGTTCGGTGGGAAGGCCCGGAAGAGCGTGCTGACCGCCATCGGCAGCAGCAGCCCGCCGGCCACGCCCTGCAAGACGCGCCCGACCACCAGCACCCAGAAGAACGGTGCCAGCCCGCACAGCGCCGAGGCGGCCGTGAACACGGCCAACGCGACCGTCCAGACCCGCTTCATCGTGAAGCGCGACTCGACGTAGGAGGCCATGGGCGTGGCGATGCCGCTGGCCAGCGAGAACCCGGTGATCGTCCACTGGACGGTCGCGACGTCCACGCCGAACACGGCGCCGAGCTTGGCGAGCGCGACGTTGACGATCGTGACGTCGAGCAGGAAGACAGTCAGTCCTGGCATGAGCACCAGGATGACCTTCCATTTGTAGGCCATCGCCTACTCGAGCACGCGGATGCGCACCGACGCCGAGCTGCCCAGCAGGCCCGGCCGGTTGCCGAGCGAGACGGCGATGCGGACCGGCACGACCTGGGTGACCTTGGTGAAGTTGGTCGTCGTGTTGTTGTTCTGCGGCAGCAGCGAGAAGCTGGCGGCTGTCGCCGGCGTGAGCGCGTCGACGCGGCCGACCACCGTCTGGTCCATCGCGTCGACGTAGACCTCGGCCGTCTGCCCGACCTTGACGCGCGGGATCTGCGTCTCGTCGACGTTGGCCGTCACGTAGAGCTGGCTGGGATCGACCAGCGTCACGATCGCCTGGCCCTGCGCCACGGTCGCGCCGACCGCGCCGGGCGTGGCGATGACCACGCCGTCCAGCGGCGCCCGGACCTCGACCAGGTTGTCGGCGTCGGGCAGGAAGTCCAACTTCGGCGAGCCGTTCTGGGCGATGCCGACCTGCGAGGGCAGCTCGACGGTCGCCAGGACCTGGCCGCGCTTGACGGTCTGGCCGACCTTGACGTCGACGCGGGTGATGCGCCCCGCGTTCATCGAGCCAACCGGGATCTGCTGGCCGCTGACCTGGGCGTTGTCGGTCGAGACGTAGTGCTGGCCGTCCCACCAGTAGGTGTAGCCCAGGTAGCCGGCGGCGATCACCGCGACGGCCAGGATCGGCAGCAGCACGCGCCGGACGCGCGCCGAGCGGCCGCGCGTCGGCGGCGCGGGCGGCGAAGCATCGCGCGGCGCCTCGACCTCGGTCGACCGCACTGCCGGCCGCGCCGGCGTCTCGACGCTCATCGACCGGTCCCGACGAGCCCGGTCGACTCGGCGCGGCTCGCTTCCCGCCACAGCGCCTCGGCGGCGTTGGCCAGCACCTCCGTCGCGCGCATGGCCAGCTCCAGCTCCTCGTCGCCGAGGCGTTCCAGGATCTGCGAGAACGCGCGCCGCCTGATCTGGTGGAAGCGCTCGATCGTGGCGCGCCCGAGCGGCGTCAGCCGCACCCGCGTCGCGCGGCGGTCGTCGGGGTCCTCACCCCGCGCGACCAGCCCCTGGTCGACGAGCCGATCGACGATGCCGGTCATCGTCGACAGCCCGACGCCCAGGCCGCGGGCAAGCTGGCCGACGACCGCGCTCTCCTTGGCGTCGAGCAGCACCAGCGTCTTGAACTGAGGCATCGTGAGCTCGAGCGCCATGAACCCGTGCGCCTCCGGGAGGCGCGTGCACGCCAGCAGCCGCCCCTGGTTGTGTAGGACCTGCTCGCGGAGCGCAGCTCGTCGGTCCACCCTCGACCCTCCGTGGGACGTTACCTGGGTGTACCACGAACCATTCGCGGCGTGCGGAATATTGCCGCTACGTAGAGCTTTTCCCTACCGCACCCGCACGACGCCGAGGAAGCCGTCGACCTCGAGGTCGTCGCCGTCGGCGATCTGGCCGAAGGCGTCGGCCGCGCCGACGACCGCCGGGATACCGCGCTCGCGCAGGACGATCGCGCTGTTGGCGAGGACGCCGCCCAGGCTCGCCACGACCGCCCGGCAGGGCGGCAGGCTCGCCACCCAGCTCGCCGGCAGCGCCTCGGCGACGAGCACCTCGTCCGGCGCCAGCCTCATCGCCTCCTCGAACGTGCGGATGCGCCTGGCCGCGCCCCGCGCGACGCCGCGCGAGGCGCCAACGCCGAAGAGGAGCCGCGCCGTGGACCGGGTCGCCACGACTGGACAGTAGCAGCGGATCGTTTCCGCTCCGTTAACGACAGGCGACCGACGCTGGTGGTACGTTAACAACGACGCGTTAATCAGAGCGGTCTAACCTAAGGACCGACCTGTCCGAGGAGCTCACCCTGGCCAGCCAGCTCCTGGCGCCGAATCCGCCGTCGGTCGACCTGGGCCATCAGCCGCTCGGCCACCTGGCCGTGTCGGTGATGCGCGAGCAGCTCGACCGGGTGCTCGAACCGGTGCCGGATGTCCGCGCAGACGGCGACCCCGAGGCGGTGCACCGCATGCGCGTGGCGATCCGCCGTCTGCGGACCGCGATCAAGCTGTTCGGGCCGCACGCGGCGGACCGGCTCGACGCCCGGCGCCTCGAGGCGCTTGGCGAGGCGCTGCGTGGGCTTGCCCGGGCGCTAGGCCGCGTCCGCGACGAGGACGTGCTCGCGAGGACCCTGCGCGCCGCGGCCGCGCCCGGCGAGCTGCCGGCCGTCGAGCGCCTGCTCGTTCGCCGCGAAGGCGCGCGGGCGGACGCGCGGGCCGCGCTGCTCACGGCGCTCGACGGCGACGAGATGGTGCTGCTGGGTGGCTCGTTCGCGCACAGCCTCGACCTGGCGCTCGCGGCTGAGCCGAAGGCGCCACCGCGGGCGATGGTGCGCCGCGCCGGCCCGCGCCTGATCGCCGACGCGCTGAAAAAGCTGCGTCGGAGCGGTCGCCGACTGGTCGCGCCGACGAGCCCCGCGCTCCACCGCACACGCATCCTGGCCAAGCGGCTGCGCTACGCCGGCGAGTTCCTCGCTCCGGCGTTCGGACCGACGCTGCCCACGACCGTCCGGACCGCGCAGGGGGTCCAGGACGCGCTCGGCGCCCTCCACGACGACGACGCCGCGCTCGGCGTGCTGCTCGACGCGATCGCCGCGGGCCTCGAGCCCGACGACGCCGCGGCGCTCGGGTGCGTCGCGCAGCGATTGCGTGTACGGCGCGACGACCACCTGGCCGCGTTCGACGAGCTGTGGGCCGCCCTGCCGAAGCCGCGCAAGCTGCGCGTGCGCCTCGAAGGGGAGGCACGGTGACACTGCTCGCCGAGAGTGCCCCCCGGCTGGCGCCGACCCCCGGCCCACCGCGTTCGCACTGGCGGGGCAAGCTGATCGCGGTCGAGGGCCTCGACGGCTCCGGCAAGTCGACGCAGATCTACCTGCTCAAGCGCTGGCTGGAG